>CAZVSA010000137.1:0-3887 GCA_964629955.1 uncultured Luteolibacter sp. | reverse complement strand
CCGCCGGGACCACCCTCCGTTACACGGATCGCGTCCGCAGCGCCGCCGCCGACTGGTCCTTCTACCCCGTGGGCACCGTCTTCCGCATCACCGGGCTGCCTTATTTGTATGTGATCGATGACTACGGCTCCGCCCTCACCGGCACCGGCACCGTCGATCTCTACAAGCCGAACAAGGCGGTGATGAACCAGTGGGGCCGCCGCAACGTGGAGGTTACCATCGTCCAGTGGGGTTCGTTCACCCGCAGCGCGGAGATTCTCAAGGACCGGACCAAGCACGCCCACTGCAACCAGATGCTGACCAACATCATCCGCCAGCGTCCCGATCTCGGAGCACTCGCCAGACGCTGAAGAGCGAAGAGTTTAGAGCTTAGGGCGAAGAGCCCGGAGTCTTCCACTTCGACGTTCGATGTTGGGCGTTCGATGTTCGATGTTCGCCGTGTTACGGCTTCACTCCCCCAGCTCCGCGATCGCATCACGGATCGCCGCCTGGATTCCGGGATCGCCGTAGAACGGCCCCGCGCCCGGTCCGCCGGTGGTGTGGGTTTGCAGCAATCTCAACTCGCCGCTTTCCAGCAGGAAGGTCGGATTCCCGCTGTCTCCCACGATCAGGTTGCGCCGGTAGGCCGGATCGAGCGTGGGATGATAATCAAAACCGATGTGCCTGCCGGAAACCCGGGCGATGCGATGGATGGAAACCGTCCGGGTTTGGTCGGTGATCAATACCGGCCGGCCCGTCACGGACATTTCCGGAGTGACAAAACGGTAATGCCTGACTTCCGGGGGCAGCGGACGGTTCAGCTTGGCCACCGCCACATCCCCCACCTGGCTGAGGTTTCTCACCCCGGCGATGAACCGCTCGTGGGGATTGCCGTTTTTGTCATGAAACATCACCGGAACATCCGCCGGACGGATGAAATGCGCGGCCATCACCACATGGCTCGGGGAAACCAAGGTCGCCGTCCGCGCGTTGTTCCAGGAAACCCCCGTCAGGTCCAGGGAGCCCGCCCAGTTGTTGCTCCAGCCCGAACGTCCCCTCGCTTCGTAATACCGGAATACCGTTCCTTTCTCGGGGCGTTTCGGCAGGAAGTCCGCCAGCGTTTCCGGAACCAGCGTGCGCACCCGCTGGGGTTCGGGGCCGCACGAGGTCAAGGCCAGAGCCACGGTGAAAAGGGAAACGATCGCTTTCATGATGTTTTTTTCCGGGTCACGCGACGACGCGCCGCTGCCGCTCCGCCTTCAACATCCCGCAGCCCGCGGCCACGTCGATGCCCCTGCGCTGGCGGAAGGTGCAGGGAAATCCCGCCGCCCGCAGGATTTTCTGGAATTCGTGCCCGGAGCCGCTTTCCGTTCCCTCGAAGCCGCCCGTTGGATTCAGCGGAATCAGGTTCACATGGGCGTCGATGCCTTCGAGCAGCTTCGCCAGCCGGGCCGCGGTTTCCGGGGAATCGTTTTTTCCCGCGATCAGCGTCCATTCAAAAAAAATCCGCTTCCCGGTGATTTCGCCGTATTTCCGGCATGCATCGATCAGCATCGCAAGCGGCCACTTCCTGCTCGCGGGCACCAGGGCGGATCTCTCCTCTTCCGTGGACCCGTGCAAGCTCACCGCCAGCCGGTAGGGCCTTCCCTCCTCCGCCATCCGCAGAATGGATGGTACTACGCCCACCGTACTCACCGCGACGCGCGTGGGGCCGATGTTGATCCCGCGTTCCAGGGAAATCGAATCCAGCGCGTGCATCACCGCGTCGTAGTTGTGCAGCGGCTCGCCCATGCCCATCATCACCATGTTGCGCAGCCGTTTCTCCGGGTGGGTTGCTTTCAGCACTCTCCTTGCATGGAGCACCTGGGCGACGATCTCCCCGGGCCGGAGATGCCGGGCGAACCCCATCTGCCCGGTCGCGCAGAACACGCACCCCATCGCGCATCCCGCTTGGGTGCTCACACACACCGTGTGCCGCCCGTCATACCCCATCAGCACCGTCTCGATCACCTGCCCGTCGCGCAGCCGCAGGAGAAATTTCTTCGTCAATCCGTCACTGCTGTGGATCTCGTCCACCACTTCCGGAACATCCAGATGGAACGCCTTCCCATCTCCCACGGACTCCCGCAGCCAGTTTTTCAGAGGCGGGGAAAACTCCCTCGCGAAAAGATCCGTCTCCCCGTCCCGGTGCAACGCGCGCCACAACGCCTTCGCATGATGGCGCCGCACCCCGCCGTTTTCCAGCACCTCCTCCATCCCGGAGAATCCGAGATCGTGCAGCGAGCGTGCCCCGGCGGAAATCATGGCGGATTCTCGGACCGCCCCGCACCCCGATCAAGCCGTTTCGCCCGCATCCATGATTGCGCCGGACGCGCCGATCCGCTAGTCATCCGGCGATGAAGGAATGGTTCTATGCTCACAAGGGCGCACAGCAAGGCCCCGTCACTCTGGAAGAACTGCGCGGCCTGATCCGCGTGGGCACCCTCGATCCCCAAACGGATCTCGTCTGGAAATCCTCCATGAAGGACTGGCTGCCCGCCCATCAGGTGGCGGAACTCATTCCCGCCGCAACCGCGGACCCGGCAAATCCCTACGCCCCGCCCACCACCCAGGCGGCGGAAGAAACCCCGTTGGAGGAAATCCCGCCCGGCAGCCAGCCGATCGACGTGATGGCCTGCGTGAAGCGCGGATTCGATCTCACGGTCCGGCATTTCGGCGTGATCCTGCTGGTTGGCCTGGTCTACATTGCCATCACCATCGCCGCATCCTTTGCCCTCGGTCAGATCGATTCCGCTCTTGGATTCAAATCCCCTCCATCGGAATTCTCCGCGCCCGGGGGAGAATCGAATTTCCGGGTGGCTTTCTTCTACGGGCTCCAGCAAGGGAGCGGTCCGGTGGAATTGATTTTCTCCCAGTTGATTTCCATTTTCCTCTCCCTTGGGGCCACCCGCATCGGCCTGAACATCGTTTCCGGAAAACCCTTCAACGTCGGCATGTTGTTTTCCGGCGGGCATCTGCTCGTCCGGGCCGTCGGGGCCTCGATCCTCTTCTATCTGATGGTCGGATTCGGGCTGGTGCTCCTCATCGTCCCCGGCATCTATCTCGCGTTGCGCTTCGGTTACTTCCTTCACGCCATCGTGGACCGTGATCTCGGCGTGATCGACTCCCTGAAATACAGCTCCAGCATCACCACCAACAACCGCGGCAACCTGTTCCTCCTCTACCTCCTGGGGATCGCCATCCTCTTCGCCGGGTGCCTTGCGCTGGGAGTAGGGCTCGCTTTCGCCTTCCCTGTCTTCTGGCTGAGCTGGATCATCGCCTACCGGTGGATGCAATACGGCTCCCGCGCATCCATGGACGATCCGCTCACCAAGCGCCCCATGCTCGCCGGTCCGTCCGCGTGAGCCGCCACCGCCACCTCTCCCGGTTCCCGCGGTTTCCCTCTCCATGATCCATTCCGCCACCACCCGCCGCCGCTTCACCCGCTCCTTCGTGCTCGGCGCCGCGGGATTGTGGATTCCGGGAGCCTTCGCCGAGCAACTCGAACTCACCCCCCGGCAAACCGAAGGCCCCTTCTACCCCGTCGATCTGCCGTTGGATACCGACAATGACCTGCTCATCGTCAACGACTCGCTCACTCCCTCCCTCGGCGAAATCACCCACCTGAGCGGCCGCATTCTCGATGCGAAAGGCCAGCCGATCCGCAACGCGCTCGTCGAAATCTGGCAGGTCGATCATCACGGCGTCTACCTCCACAAAGGCAGCGACCGCGCGGGCGAGCGCGACCGGAATTTCCAGGGTTTCGGCCGGTTTCTCACCGGTTCCGCCGGCGAATACTACTTCCGCACGATCAAGCCCGTCCCCTATCCCGGCCGCACGCCCCACATCCATTTCGCGGTGAAAATGAA
>CAZVSA010000136.1:0-10316 GCA_964629955.1 uncultured Luteolibacter sp. | reverse complement strand
CCTCGGTGTATTTGCCGACCTTGCGGTGCTGCTGGGCGAGAGCCACGCTGGCATCGGCGAGATGACCGGTGTAGCTCTGTCTGCGCTCCGAAAGAAGCGGCGCGTCCGGCAGGCCGTCGAGCGCCTGGCGATACTTGTCCACCGCTTGCTGGAAATCACCTTTCGCGTAAGCTTCACGGCCTTCGAGAAGGAGCCTGTCGGCATCCGTGACAGCCTGCTGCCGGCGCACCATTTCGCGCTGGGCCAAGCCGCTAAGTCTCGAATATCCGGGACCTTCCCCGGCATTGGCCACCGTGATCACGGCAGGCATGGTGGATGCCACTGCCATCAGGGCAAGTGTGGTGCGGCAAGTACAATTCATTGGCGTTTTTTGCATGATAGGCTGAGGGTTTCTGGCAAGGTTTCGGATATTTGGAAAGCGATATTTTCTGGAGTTCATGGCTGGAGCATTCCGCCGATCGGGATTTCCACGGATTGCGTGGCGCCATCCTCACCGGCGAACTCGACGGTAATGGATTGGGGAGTGACGGTTTTGAGCAGGAAATCCTCTCCTCCATCCTTGGGAGGCAGGGAGAACCGGGTGTTCTCCTCCACGCGGAACTCCTGTCCGAAGCGGCCGATGGCCTCAAGGGAAAGGATCGCCGCCCTGTCATGCTGGGCAAAATCGTCCTCACGGCCTTTCGGGAAGGGGGAAGGGAATTCATAGGTCGTCCCCTGTTTGTTGGCCCGCTGGTCCTCCACCCGCACATAGGTGACGCTGACCGGGGAATTGGTCCGCGGGTTCAGCTCTTCCCGGACTTCATGGCCCAGGAGTTTGAACCGGTTGGCCATTGGCTGGTCTTCAAAAAACAAGTCTCCGGGAGCCACCGCGCCGGCCGCGCCCAGTTTGTTCGTGCCTCCGCGGTCGTCCTGATAGCCGAAGGGGAATTTGCCTTCCTGCTCCCAGCTTGGACGAAGAATCCACGTCAGGCTGTCATGATTCACGAACTTCAGCTTTGCGATCAGAGGCGGATGGGCATTGGGATCGTTGGGATCGGTCTCTCCAAGGAATTCCTCGACGTTGCTGAAGCCATCGCCATCAGGATCACGCTGGGCGGCATCCGCGAAGCCGGGGTCCAGGCGATGATCGAGCCACCAACTGTTCGGGATGGGAGGATGGATGGGCTCGCCCACCGCAGGGTCGACGATCAGGCCTTGCCTGTCTATGAACAGAGGGACGCCGGTGAACAAATCAACCAAGCGCCCGTTGGCGTCGGGAGCCCGTTTCCAGATCCGTGTGATCGCATGGGAAGCCTTCGCCTGGGCAGCGAGATCCGCATCCGCGACGGATGGATCGTTGTTGCCTCCTCCGCGGACTTCGGCGGTGAACTTGTCATCGACACCGCTTACTTTGGACAAACCCCAGGCGGTGAGACCGAGGGCGATAACCGCAGCACCGCCAAGAGCGGCTTTTTCGTAATTCTGTTTGAGCCAGGACATGGAATAAGTGAAAGGGATGGAGACTCAGTTTTGAACCTGAACAAGTTCCTTGGCGGGCAGGAATTGAAGAAGATCAATGCGAAGGAAGACCACGATTTCCTCGCTGCCGAGGACCTGACCAAGGGAGCGGCCGGAATCGAGGGGAGCTGCCGGAGCGGCGGGGGCGGGAGCGGCTTCCGCGGGTTCCCCGGCTGCCTCTCCTTCGGCCGGCGGATCGTCGTCCGGAAACACGAAGCCCACGCCTGCGAAAGGATCGGAAGCGGCGGCGGAAGAGGATTCGGCGGATGCGGCCGGAGCAACCATCTGGGAGTCCGAAGTGCGGGGAGGTTCGTTCCGTTCGTTGGTGATCCGCAGGCTGCGTATGACCAGATAGCGGCTTTCCGCCGACATGATGTCGGACACGAACTTGCGGGCCGCTTCCTCGGTTCCTTTGAACGTGATTTCCAAAGGAAGCTTGCGGGCAACGGCATCCGCGGAAGGCGTGAAGGCGGTTCCCGCTTCCTCCGGGAGACGCGGCCGGTGGAAGTTGAGCAGGGCGCTCGACGAGGAAGAAGCCAACGACGCCATCAGGTCTTTGACGATGGAGAGCTGATAGTTGAGGATTCCGGTTGCCGATTCACGGGCGGGTGCGGTGGCATAGGCTTCAAACCCAAGGAAGAAGTTCTCGGGAATCCCGATGTTGGCGGCCTTGAGCGCGGCTTCCACTTCATCCTTGGTTGTCACCAATCGGGCGGTGAATTCCTGGGAGGAAATATTCTCCAAGCTCTCGGGCCGGTAGGCGTCGAAGGTCTGCTGAAGCTCCTCCACCTCGGCGCGATATTCGGCCAGAGCCTTGCTCTTGCCATTGCGGTTTTCATCCAGCGGGTAAAGAGGCAGGCGCTCGAAATTGGCGACATCCGCGGCGGCGGAGTCGAAATCCGCCTTCGCCGCGTTGTAGCCGGCCGCTCCCCTGCTTCCGACGACGAACAAAATCACCGCTCCGGCGAGGGTGATGCCGGCGAGCATCGAGACAAACTTGTTTTCCTGGATCCAATTCATGTTGTAGTTGGCAAAAAATCTGAATTTCGTTCGCGTTATTGAACCGGCACGGGGCGGGCGAGTGGAAGGATGATCTCGAACTGATACGCCAGATCGTCCTCACCGCCGGTCACATCGAGCCTTTTGATGAGCTGTTGGTCGGAAAGAACCGCCGGTTCGCCGCCTCGCTCGGCGGGAACGGTGAAGCTGAATCCGCCGGGGTTTTCCCGGAGCTTGGTGAGAAGATTCGACACCACGTTCGGCCCCGCCGCGTTCTGGCGCCAGAATCCGCGAAGCCGCACGGCATTGGCCGAAGGCACGGCAGGCTCCGCCTGAGCCCTTCCGGAGCGACCGCCCTGGGGTTCCACGCGGATGTCCGTCAATCCGGTTGTTCCATATGCCAGCGCCGCGAGTTCCGCTTTCACCACGGGGGCTCCGTTTGTGGTTCCACCGGCTGGCGCCGCGCCTTCGGGAGGCAGGGGATTGTAGCCATGAAGCGGAACGAAATCGGTGATCCAGACCGAATCGTGGGCAAACGCTCCGCGAAGATCCGCAATAAGGTCGAACCAGAAAGTGTGATCGCTCTCCGCGGAGGTGTATTGGGAAGCGATTTCGTTGAGGGATTGCTCTCTTTTCAGCAAATCGCTGATCGAGGCGTGAATGGGGGCGAGCGATTCCCTTGTATTGTCCATCATTCTCGCTTTTTCCCGGGCCTTTCCGGCCGCCACGAACTGCAACGCGGCCCACAAGCCCACGCCGCCAATGATCACCGCGGCGGCTCCGATGAGAAACGGTTTCCTGCGGTCGGCGGCACGCGATTCCTCGACCACCGCGGGAACGAGATCGATGTTGATCGCCGATTTTCCGATGCCCCGCTGGCCGAGACCGATCAATTCCCCCATCAGATGGGCTTCGCGCTGGATCCGCTCCGCGTCGATTCCCTTGCCGAGGGTGATGTTGCGGACCGGGTTGAAGAACTCCACGGGAAGATTGAGCTTCTCCTGGAAAAATTCGAGCGTGTAGGGGAGATTCGCGCCTCCACCCGCCAGGATCACCCGCCTCGGCGCATTGCCGCCATGCTGGCTGCGGTAGTAGTTGGTGGTCCGCGCGATTTCCGCCGGGAGACGCGTGAGGGCATTGCGGATCACCATGGCGAGACCCGCCACGGCTTCATCCAACTGGTCGGCATGGCCTCCTCCGAGAGTCACGAGGCCGTTGCTGACTTTCTGATGCTCGGCTTCCAGGAACGAGATGCCGTATTCCTTGGCGATCGCCGCCGAGACGGCCGAACCGCCAATCGGAATGCTCCGGGTGAAAAAGCGTCTGCCCTCGATGTAAAGCAGGTTGCTCGTCTTGGCACCGATGTCGATCAGGAGCACCGGCTCCTCGGGGGTGCCGTATGCGGAGCGGAAGGCATTGTAGAGCGCCATGGGCGCGACGTCGACTTCGGCGGTTCCGAGGCCGCTGTCATTGACGGCGCTGTTGATTTCATCGAGCGCATCGCCCTTGATCGCCACGATGACCACTTCCTTTTCATCCGAACCTTCGATCAGCTCGTAGTCCCAGATGACCTCGTTGATGGGGAAGGGAACGTGCTGCTGGGCCTCGAAGGTGACCAGTTGTTCGATGTTGTCATCCTGAAGGGGCGGGAGCTTGACAAAACGCGTGAAAACGGCCTGCCCGGAAATCGCGTAGCGGGCTTTTGTTTTTCCGGTTTTCAAGCGGTTCGCGAGGTCGGCGATCGCCACTCTGGTCTGCGAAACACGCGAGGCGTCGAGAGCGGGATCCGCGACGATGCTTTCGGAGTCGTATGCTTTCAGGATGAGGCCGCCGCTTTTCGAAACTTCGAAAATGGCCATGCCGATGCGTTGGGAGCCGATATTGAGGGCGACGGTAGTCTGAGTTTCAGCCATGATGCAGGAACGATGAAAGGGAGAGCGGGTAGGTGGAATGAAAGAAGGATTGCTCTGCTCTATTGCTCAGCCCCGGGGAGCTTCCACTTCCGCGTAGCGATCCCACCACATGTGGCTGAACGGCGTCTCGCGCTTGTTCAGAAGGGGGATCGCGTCGCTGCGGGAAATTCTGTCCGAGGCGACGTTCCACCAGCCGGCTTTGTCCCTGCTGGTTTCCTCGCCGACTTTCTCGCCGTTCACGATCACCTCGTAGCCGACCATGTGGACGGCGTTCTTGCCGCCGCGATCACTGCCGGTGAGCCTGCGGAGAGATGCGGGGGAAAGGTAAACCGAGCTGTAAACGTCCTCGCCGATCGGGATGTTCACGTGCTCGACATCCTTGGTGAGGAGAAAATAGGAACCCGACTTATCCGGATCGGCGACGGCCACGTACCATTTCACCGTCATCCGGTCGAGGGTCTTCGAGGGCGGCACCGGCCGGACGTCCACGCTGATCTTGGCTTCCACTTCGAGCCAGGATTTGGGCCTCCAGTTCTTCCTCGCGCCGCCGCCGCCTTCCGGGGACAGGATGTCATCAAAGCTCGGGGAATCGACCTTCGCTCTGGCCGCCTGCTGCGCGGACGCGGAATCAATCGAAACAAGCGAACAGGCGGCAAAGGCAGCGATGGAGAGTGAGAGGGATTGTCGGAAAAAACGGTGCATGCGTCGGTGGGTTTTCAAAGAAACTAGGAAACCGCATTTCAGGTTGGCCAGAGAAAAGGCAACGGGAACGTTAAAAAGTCGAAAGAAGTAAATACAACCCGCGTGGAACTCCTTCCGCAAGCGGTTGACGGAGCGCCGGAACGGGGGCCAGAGTCGCCGCATGGCGCGCACGCAAATCCGCTTGGACAATCCATCGCCAAAGGTGGTGGGAAGCTTCGGAAACGCTTCCTCCCTGCGGAATTTCACCGCGCATGACGCTCTGACTGCCAGCGATATCGTCGAGATACGGCTGGACATCCTGCACGCCGGCGGCGACCGCGTGGAACCCGCGATGTGGGATCATCTCCGGGACATCCCGCTGCTTTTCACCGCACGCCGCAGGGAGGAAGGAGGCGCGGCGGATCTTCCTGCGGCGGACCGGGGGGCATTGCTGGAGCTTGCCATGAAAAATGCCGCATTTTTCGACATCGAAGTATCGGGCATCCCTGAAATGGAGCCGTCCATCTCCGCAATCACCAGCCGGGGGATTCCATGGATCGCTTCTTTTCACGATTTCGACACGCTCCCCTCCGATGCGGTGCTGCGGGAGGCCGTGGAAACCGCCCGTTCCAGCGGGGCGGCGGCGTTCAAACTCGCCGCCATGCTCTCCGATCCCGCGGATCTTGCGCGGCTGGCGGAATTCCAGCTCGCGGATCACGGAATCCCGACCGCCACCATGGGCATGGGGCCGCTCGCACCCGTTTCCCGCCTGCTCTGCGCCCAGTGCGGCAGCGTTCTCAACTACGGCTTTCTCGGCGACGCGCCCACCGCGCCCGGCCAGTGGGACAGCGGCTCGTTGAAACAGGCCATCGCAAAGCTCGCACCCTTCCGGCGCTGAGTTTTTTCACCCGATCACTTCCACCGGCGCGTCCGGCAGCGCCTTGAGAAACGCCTGCCCGTATCGTTTGGTGAGAATGCGGTTGTCCAGGATGCATACCAGCCCGCTGTCCCGCGCCGTGCGAATCAAGCGGCCCACTCCCTGGCGCATTTTCAAAATCGCCTCCGGCACCGAGTATTCCATGAAGGGATTTCCCCCTTCCGCCTCGATCGCCTCCAACCGCGACGCCGTCAGCGGATGATCCGGCACCGCGAACGGCAGACGGGTGACCACCACATTCGACAGCGCCTCCCCCGGCACATCCACCCCCGTCCAGAAGCTGTCCGTGCCGAACAAAACGCTCTGCACATCCCGGCGGAACTCCTCGATCATCCGGTGCCTCGGCAAGCCATCCCCCTGCCGGAGCAAGCGCCAGCCCTGTTTGCGGAAAAATCCCTCCAACCGCTGCGCCGCATCCCGCATCGTCCGGTAGCTGGTGAACAACACGAACGCCCTGCCATCGCTTGCCAGCAGCGATTCGCGGATCCCCTCGGCCAGCAGTTCCTCGTAGCGGGGCGTCCCGGGATCCGGCACCGATTTGTAGATGCGGATCTTCATCTGCGACGGGTAGTCGAACGGGCTTCCAATGCACAGCGCGCGCGTGTTCTCCGCGCCCACCCTGCCGCGGAAGTAGCCGAGCTTCGGGTCTCCCGTCCCCAGCGTCGCGCTCGTGAGAATCAGGCTTTTTTTGTTCGCGAAAAGCAACGGACGCAACCGGTCCGCGACCTTCACCGGAGCCGCGTGCAGGCTGAATTGGGATTCGTCCCGACCGCTTTTTTCCACCCAATACACGCTGTCCTCGCTGCTCTGATCGAGAAACACCCCCACCGAGCCGTGCGCCTCCCGCAGCTTTCTCGCCGCGTCCTGCAACTCCGCGCGGGTCGTATCGGATTCCACATCCGCCGCCAGCGCGTCGATCTCCTGCCAGAGATTTCTCAAGGGAGCCGCCAGCGTGTTTTCCACGACCTCCGCCTCCCTCACCCGGCATTCCTTGGAAAAACTCCCGAACTGAGCCACCTCCCCCACCGATTGAAAAAAGCGCTCCGACGCCGCCAGCGCCGTTTCCACCGCCAGCAAAGCGGAAGACCTCCGGAAGGATTTCAAAAGCCCCTTGTGCGTCCTCGGATGATACAGCCGCTGCAAATCGAACCGCAATCCCGCCTGCGAAACCCGCAACCCCAACTGGATCGCCGCCACCTGCTCGATCGTGTGCGCCTCATCCAGCACCGCGAAATCGTTGGGAAACAAAAACCCGCCAACCCCCTTCCCCGCGTCCTCCCCCTGCTCCATCTCTGTATTCAACAACGCGAAAAACAGCGTGTGGTTCACCACCACCAGCTTCGCGTCCGCAGCCGCCTTCCGCGCCTCCTGGAAAAAACAATCCCCCCGCGGCCCGCAATGCCGCGCCGTGCACAAATGCGCCTCGCTGCACACCTGCAGCCACACCTTCATCTGAGGCTGGAAATCCAGATCGCTCAACGTCCCGTCGCGCGTCGATTCCGCCCACCTCCGGATCGCCTCCAGCTCGTCGTTTTCCGTGCCCGTGAAAAGATCCCCCGCCTGCTCGCGCGCCCTCCTCAGCCGCAGCGGGCACAGGTAATTCTGCCGCCCCTTCAAAAGCACCGCCGGAAGCTCCTCCCCCAGCACCTTCCGCACGATCGGAATGTCCTTCCGCACCAGTTGCTCCTGCAAATTGATCGTGTGGGTCGAGATCACCCCCTTGCGATTCGTCTCCAGCGCGAATTTCGCCGCAGGCACCAGATACGCCAGCGACTTCCCCACCCCCGTCCCCGCCTCCGCCACCAGCGGCACCGCCCCCTGCAACGCCTCCGCCACCGCCACGGCCAGCTCCTGCTGCTGCGGCCGGTATTCAAAATCCCTCGATTTCGCCAGCACCCCCTTGTGCGAAAAGGCATGCCTCACCGCTTCGGAAAATCCGGGGATCGGCTGGCCTTCCGTCATTGAAATCATGTCCCGCGCATCGCATCCGGCATTTCCCCACCTGCCAAGCCGCAACTTCCCGCCCGCGAGACTAGGCTCTCGACACCCCCGCCCCCCGGAATCCATCCTTCCGCGCCGGACGCGGCCCCCATGACCCACCTCCGCCCGATACTGCTGCGCTTCTCCCTGCCCCTCGCACTCGCCGTTCTGGGAGCCGTCGTCTGCGCCTTCGTCGTGCCCCTCGAAACCCGGGCCGTGGAGCGCCAGCTCGACGACTTCCCCGATTCCGACGCCAGCGCCCACTTCCTCCGCCCCATTCTCCTCGGCGCGCTTTGTTTTTTCCCCGCGCTCGCCACCCTCGCCTACGCCTTCGGCGGCGCGCTGGACCGCTATCTGACCCGCCAGTTCGCAGGCATCTTCGGCATCTGCCTCGCCGCCCTGTTCACCATCTGGCTGCTCGTCGATGTGAACGACAACCTCTCCGAATTCCGGGAAAGCGAAAACACCCTCCGCACCATCCTCACCTTTTACGCTCTCCGCTCCCCCGCCTTCCTCCTGCTCCTCCTGCCCTACACCCTCCTCCTCGCCCTCATCTACTCCCTCGGAAAACTCTCCACCGACCGGGAAATCGTCGCCATGGTCCAGTCCGGGCGCGGCGTCATCCGCATCACCCTTCCGCTCATCATCGCCGGAGCCCTCTGCACCCTCTTCTGCCTCGCCCTCAACTACCACTGGGCGCCCGTCGCGGAAGGAAACAAGGACGAAATCCTCGCCGCCGCCCGCGGCAGGCCCGTCACCGAAGCCACCAACGTGCTCTTCCTGAACGCCGGGGACAGACGCCTCTGGAAAATCTCCGCCTTCCCGAAAGACTACGAAAAAGGCGAACCGCTCACCGGCATCGAGATCACCACCACACGCGAAGACCTCTCCCTCGCCACCCGCCTCTCCGCCGAAAGCGCCGTCTGGCACCGGGAAACGAAATCCTGGACCTTCCACGACGCCGTCATCGGCAGCTTTCCCCCGGGAATGCCTCCCGAGTTCGAGGTTTTCGACAAACCCCTCCAATACAAAGACTGGCCGGAAACCCCCTGGCAGCTCATCAAACCCGGCCTCGAAGCCTCCTACCTCGGCATTCCCGGCCTCAGCTCCTGGCTCCGGGCAAACACCCCGGACGAAGGAAACCCCCATCCCGAGCCCTACCTCACCCAGTGGCACTACCGCATCGCCCTGCCCGTCACCTGCCTCGTCACCGTGCTGCTCGCCGCGCCCCTTTCCATCCACTTCTCCCGGCGCGGCTCCAGAGGCGGGATTTTTCTCGCCGTCGTTTTGTCCGCCCTCATGATGCTCTTCTCCAGCATCGCCCTCGCGCTCGGCGAGGCCGCCTACCTGCCGCCCGCCCTCGCCGCCTGGCTGCCGAACGTCATTTTCACCCTCCTCGCCCTCTACCTCTTCCAGCGCCGCATCTCCGGCCGCCCCATCTATCAGAGCATCTGCCGCCTCTTCCCCGGCCATGCCTGACCACTCCCCTCCGGACTCTTGACTCCGGATTCCCGACTCTGAAATCTTCCCCATCTTCCCCAAATGGCCTTCGCAGAATCCTGGCACGTCCGTTCCCGCAGCCGTGAATGCGGCGCATCCCAGCGCCCGTTCGCCGAAGGGGAAATCATCGTAACCGCGCTTTTCCCCGATCCGGAATCCAGCGGCTACCTCCGCCGCGACTACTCCCGGGAAGCCTGGGACGCACGCACGGAAGAGGACGAAAAACCATTCTCCTTCTGGCGCTCCACCTACACCCCTCCCCTCGGCGGCCAGAAAGAAGATCCCGCCGAGAAACTCAGCGCCGAGGAAATCCTCCGCCGCCTCTGCGAGGAAGACGAGGACCACACCGAAAACACCCGCTACATCCTCGCCCTCATGCTGGAGCGCCAGCGCCTCCTGCGCGAGACCGACACCCAGCGCACCCCCAACGGAATCCTCCGCGTCTACGAACAACGGAAAACCGGCGAAGTCTTCATCGTCCGCGATCCCGATCTCCCTCTCGACCAAGTGGAATCCGTCCAGAACGAAGTCATCGTCCTGCTCGAAAACAACGGCCGCCTGCCGGAACCGGAGCAACCCGAGCCCTCTCCGGAAAGCCAAACCGCCGAAAACCCCGCGGAAACTCCCGCGGATTCAAGCGGCGCGTAGCCAACGGGGACCGCACGCGCCCTCGCGTGCTGTTTCCGGCGCCCTCGCCGGAAACCGGCTGACATGACGGAAAGTTTCCCGAATGCGAAACGGCTTGGCCATACCCGCCGCCGGAGCGCGAGGGCGCACTCCGGAACACGCGAGGGCGCGTGTGGTCCCCG
>CAZVSA010000135.1:0-10406 GCA_964629955.1 uncultured Luteolibacter sp. | reverse complement strand
GCTCCGCCTGCACCAGCGTGATGCCTTTCATCCCTCCCAACGCCACGTTCAGAGTGATCACCGCGCCCACCACCGCGACGCCCACCCAATAGGGCAGACCGGGAAAGATATAGGAAAGCGTGACACCCGCACCCTTCATCTGCGGCATCGTATAGAAAAACCCGATGAACAGCACGAAGCACACCGCGATCCGCCGGAACAACGGCGAGTCGAACCGCCCCTCGGCGAAATCCGGAATCGTATAAGCCCCGAACCTCCTCAGCGGACCCGCGATGAACAGCAGCAGGAACAAATACCCGCAGGCATAACAGACCGGATACCACAGAGCGTCGTAGCCGCTGCTCATCACCATCCCCGCCACGCCCATGAACGAGGCCGCGGAAAGATACTCCCCGGAGATCGCCGCCGAGTTCCACCCCACCGAGACCGAGCGCCCGGCCACGAAGAAATCCGAAGCGGTCTTCGCCTTTCCCGCCGAGCGGAAACCCATCCAGATCGTCCCGAACACGGTGACGGCGGCAAACATCAGAATCCACGGATCCACATTCATGTCAGTTGTCGTTTGATTTGGATCTCCTTGGGATCACACCGTCCCGCGCTCGTCCTCCGCGCCCGCCCTCGCCGCCTCCTCCGCTTCCATCGCCAGGGAGCGGCGGATGAAAACCCAGCTGATCACCCACACGAACGGGAAAAACAAAATCCCCAGGATCAGCCAGGTGAGCGTGAAGCCCCCCACCCTCGTGGCCATCAGATCCGGAACGAAATAATTCAACCCCGGCAAAGCCAGCAGCACGATCGCGAAGGAGAGGGCGCATCCCACCGACAGCCTGAGCTGCCTTCTCATCAATTGCGCGAGGAATGCCTCGCTGTGGATAAAATCGTCCTTCCCGGTCCGGTCGGCGCTCATGATGGGTATTTTACGGGGTTTTGAAGGAACCGTCCCCGGCATGGGGCCGTTCCGGCTCTTCCGTCGCCAGACCTATCAACCCGGCCCGGGGACTGCAATCGTGGTCTCCACATTTTTTCCTCCGGACCGCCGGAATGCATGGAAATGCATTCCCACCGCGTTTTTTCCTTGCAGGACCAACGCAAAACAGCAGAAGGGCAATGGTGAGCGGATTCTCGTTGTTAGCGGCTGGCGCGGTGGATGTTTCACCGCTTTTCTCGGTATTGAGCCTGGTTCTCCTGATGGCCGTGCTGATGGCCCTGCTTCTCTCCAAGCTGAAGCAGAACTTCCTGATCGGCTATCTCCTCTGCGGGGTCATCATCGCGAACACCCCCCTGCTCGGCCTCGTCGGCGCGGGAGCGGAGATGGACGAAGTGATCAGCCACCTCGCGGAAATGGGCATCATCCTTCTGATGTTCACCCTCGGGATCGAGTTTTCCCTCGCGGAACTCAAGCACCTCTGGCGGGTCTCCCTGATGGGCGGCGGCATCCAGGTGGGAACCGTCGCCCTGACAGGCAGCCTCGTGATCTGGGCCTCCTTCCAATTCGGCGGGGCCACCTCGTTTCCCATCGCGGAAATCGTGGTCCTGTCGGTCTCCGTAGCCCTCAGCTCCACCGCGGTCTCGATGAAATCCTTTCAGGACATGGGGCGAACGAATCACCCCAGCGCCCGCACCGCGCTGGCCATCGCCTTGTTCGACGACATCGTCGTGATCTTCTTCCTCCTCATCCTGCCCGCCCTCTACGGGGCGAACGCCCTCGCGGCGGCGGCCGGCACCCTGACATGGAAGGAAACCGTCCCCGGCGGGATCGCCCTGGCGATCGTCAAGGGCATCCTGTTTCTCGGCACCGCCCTCCTGCTGGGAAGATATGGCATCACCCCCCTCCTCCACGCCGTCGCCCGCACCCGCAGCCGGGAGCTGTTCACCCTCGCCGTCGTCGCCCTCTGCTCCGGTGTCGCCGTGCTCGGCGCCCTGCTGGATCTCTCCCCCGCGCTGGGAGCCTTCGCCGCCGGCCTGGTGGTCAGCGAGTCCATCTACCGCCACCGGATCATGGCGGACATCATGCCGTTCAAGGATCTGTTCCTCGCCATCTTCTTCGTTTCCGTGGGCCTCCAGATCGATCTCCACTACGTGACCTCCGAATGGATGCGCATCCTCGGTTTCAGCATCCTCATCCTGATCGTGAAAGGATTGGTCGCCTTCAATGTCGCGCGGATTTTCAAGCTGCCGTTGCGCGCCGCCCTGCTCACCGGCGCGGCCCTCGCCAGTTCCGGGGAATTCTCCCTCGTCCTGCTCTCCAAGGCCGCCGACTACCGCCCCGCCGATCCATTCATCCAGCAGCTCCTGCTCAGTTGCGCCGCCCTCACCATGGCCACCGTCCCCCCGCTCATGCGCGGCAGCGGTTACATCGGCAATTTCCTGGAAAGGCACGGCCTCTTCCTCAAAAAGAAAACACCGGTCTCCGAGGATCTTTCCAACGTGCAGGCCATCAAGGAAATCTCCGATCACGCCGTGATCTGCGGCTACGGCCCCGTAGGACGCGCCCTCAACGAAGCGCTCAAACGCTCCGGCGTGGATACCCTGGTCATGGAGCTGAACTCCACCACCGTCCGCGCCCTCAAAGCCCAGGGGCAGCCCGTGCTCTTCGCCGACGCCACCCACCCGGAAGCATTGGAACTGGCCGGCATCCAGCGCGCCCGCCTCGTCGCCTTCACCTTCCCCTCCGTGGAGCTGACCACCTCCGCCGTGCCGCTCGTCCGCGAGCACAATCCGGGCATCGTCATCCTCGGCAGGGCGAAGTTCGCCTCCGAGATCGAGGAACTCCGCAAACTCGACATCGAAGTCATCCACGACGAACACGAAACCGCCGTCGCCATGATCCACGCGGTCAAAGGCATCTACCGGCGCGTCGATCTCTCGGAAGACGACATCCGGGAAATCGCCGCCACGTGATCAAGGAGCGTGGGCGTCCCGCCCACATCCCTGCTCAAAGTGGGCGGGACGCCCACGCTCCTTGATTGCCACGTTTTCCCGCCGCGGTCTCAATGCGCGGCCAGCCAGTTGGCTCCGGTTCCGTATTCCACCTCCACGGGGACGCCGCCGGGCAGGGGCAGGGCCGTCTTCATGGCATCCAGAATCCGCGGCACCACTTCCTCCCGCTCCTCCCCGGCGAGATCGAAGACCAGTTCGTCGTGCACCTGGAGCAACATGCGGGTTTTGTACGATGATTCCCGTAGCAATCCGTCGATCCGGATCATGGCGATTTTGATCATGTCCGCGGCGGTTCCCTGGATGGGCATGTTGATGGCCGCACGCTCCGCGTTCGAGCGGAGGTTTTGGTTCGAGGAATTGAGATCCGGGTAGCTGCGGCGGCGGCCGGCGAGGGTTTCCGCATAGCCTTTTTCCCTCGCCTCGACGATGGTAGCGTCCATGAATTCCCTGATGGCGGGATACTCGCGGAAGTAGGCGTCGATGATTTCCGCGGCTTCCGCACGCGGGATGGCAAGACGCTGGGAGAGGCCGAAGGCGGAAATGCCGTAGATGATTCCGAAGTTCACCATCTTCGCGGTCCGCCGCATGGCGGGGGTGACATCCGCGTCATAAACCCCATAAACCTTCGCGGCGGTGATGGTGTGAATGTCCGCTCCGTTGCGGAAGGCGTCGATCATGGATGGATCGTTCGCCAGGGACGCCATGACGCGGAGTTCGATCTGCGAGTAGTCGCAGGAAAGGAGCGTGAATCCTTCGCGGGGAACGAAGGCTTTACGGATCTTCCGCCCCGCCTCGGAGCGGACCGGGATGTTCTGCAGGTTCGGATCCGAAGAAGCGAGCCGCCCCGTCCCCGCGACAAGCTGATGGAAACTGGTATGGATGCGCCCGGTTTCCGCCACGATGTGGTTGGGCAGCGCGTCAAGATAGGTGGACTTGAGTTTGCTCGCTTCCCGCCAGGCGAGGATGTCGGTGATGATGGGGTGCTTGCCTTCGAGGGTGGAGAGGGTTTGCTCGTCGGTTTTGTATTGGCCGGTTTTGGTTTTCTTTGCCTTTTCCACCAACCCCAGATGATCGAAGAGGATCTGCCCGAGTTGTTTCGGCGAGGCGATGTTGAAGGAAGTCCCCGCGTGATTCCGGATCGAATCCGCCAGCGCGTCGATCTGTTCCTGAAGCTCGCCGCCGATGGTTCCGAGCGCGGCGGGGTCCACGGCGATGCCTTCCATCTCCATGCGGACGAGCACGGGAAGTAGCGGGTTTTCGATCTGGTTGAGAACGTTTTCCTGCCCGCTTCCGGCGATCAGCGGGCGGAGTTTTTGCGCGAGCTGGAAGGTGACGTCGGCGTCCTCGGCGGCGTATTCGGCGAGGCGTTCCAAGGGGATGGAGCGCATGTCGAGTTCCTTGGAAATTTTGGATTTCTCGGCGTGGGCGAAGAGGTCGTCGGGAGTGTCGTTTTCCGAGGGACGGCGACCGGTGATCGCCGCCACATCGGCGAGTTTCACGGGGGTGTAGCCGAGGAGGATTTCCGAAAGGTAATCCATGGTGTGGCGGCGCTCGGGTGCGACGAGCGAGTCGGCGAGCATGGTGTCGAAGAACGGACCTTCCACTTCGATGCCGTGATGATGGAGGACGGAGAGGTCGTATTTCAGGTTGTGGCCGATTTTTTCGGCGGGGGCCGCAAGCAGGGAGCGCAGAGCGGGAAGCAGGAAGTCCGACCAGGGAAGATACCAGGCTTCACCGGCTTTCCAGGAGAAGGCGATGCCGAGGAGTTCCGCCGTGAAGCGGCCGAGCGAGGTGGTTTCGATGTCGAAGCAGAAGGATTTCTGTTGGGAGAGTTCGGTGAAAAGCCGCTGCTGGAGTTCCGGGGTGTTGGCGAGGTGGTAGGTGTGGGGAACGCCCCGGATGGTTTGGAAAGTCTCGAAAAGATTGGGGGCTGGAGAGGGGGACAGTGGAGAAGATGCAGGCGGGACGCCCGCGCCCCCTTCTCCGCCTCCTTCTCCGAAGAGGCGCTTGGTGAACGTGCGGAACTCGAATTCGTTGAAGAGCGATTTGAGGGCTTCGTCGTCGCGTTGGGAGAGGGTGAGATCGTCCCATGTGACTTCGACGGGCACGTCGATGAAAATGGTGGCGAGTTCCTTGGAAAGCAGCGCTTCGTCGGAGTGGGCCTCGATGTTTTCCTTCTGCTTGCCTTTGAGTTTGGCGGTGTTGGCGAGCAACTCCTCAACGGAGCCGAACTCGGCGATGAGTTTTTGCGCGGTCTTCGGGCCGATGCCGGGGACGCCGGTAATGTTGGCGGAGGCAGCGCCCATCAGGCCGAGGAGGTCGATGATCTGATGCGGCTCGGAAACACCCCAGATTTCCGGAAGCTGGAGCAGACCGATGACCTCGTGATCCGTTCCCTTGCGCCCCGGACGCCACATGAAGGTGCTGGCGGAGAGAAGCTGCGCGAAATCCTTGTCCGGCGTGACCATGAAGGACTCGAATCCCTCCGGTTCGGCGCGTTTCACGAGGGTGCCGATGATGTCGTCCGCCTCGTAGCCGTCCAGCTCCAGAACGGGAATGGCGAACGCGCGGCAAAGGGATTTCACGTGGGGAATCGCGGCGGCCAGTTCCTCCGGCATTTCATCGCGCTGGGCTTTGTAGGCGGGATACCGGATGTGCCGGGGCGTCGGCGCGGAGGTGTCGAACGCCACACCGATGTGGGTGGGCTTTTCCTTTTCCAGAATCGCCAGAAGCGTGTTGAGAAATCCGTAGAGCGCGGAGGTATTGACGCCCTTGGAGTTGCGTATCGGGGACTGGATCAGCGCGAAGTGGGCGCGGTAGATGAGGGCCATGCCATCGAGCAGGAAAAGACGCTTCATGCCCGGAGGATGGCGGGGCCGCGCTAGATCTCCAGCATTAAGGAAATATGCATGGCGGTCAGCTCCCCCATCGAGCGGCAATCGCCGAATCCGCTGGTGCCGTGCATCCGGTCGAGTTCCCGGGCGAGGGTGATGACATGCTCGTGCGGGGCGATTTCCTCCCTCCGCATGATTCCCAGAAGCGCGCGCAACCGGCTGCTCTCCACCTTCGCCCGGCGCGTCATCTGGGCGTGTTCCTCCGCCACGTATTGGTCGATCGTTTTCCGGTTCAGCACCTCGAAGGCGAGGCGGGTAACGTCGCGGTTCGAGCGGAAGCGGAACGCCAGATAGATGTTTCCGTTTCCTTCGTACGATTGCTGGTCGAAGTCGATGGCCCTCACGCGGTATTGCACTTCCTCGAAGTCCGGCGTGATGTCCACGACGTAGTTGACGCTCCGCATGTCGCCGAGGAGCCGGATGAAACTTCTCTCCGTGAACTTGGTGAATTCCTTCGCGATCCTCACTTTGTTCAGCCCCGGCTGGTGGAGGTGATCGCGAAGGAACGCATCCCCCGGCACCCCCGCGATGTGCTCCTCCACCAGGGTGTTTCCGTTCACCAGATAGTTGATCCGGTTCGGGGAAAGGATGTGTTCGAGTTCGAGGCCATAGATGCGCGAAGCATCGGCAGGCTTCACGTAGAAATAGTCCGAGTTGTCGTTGAAAAGGTTGGTGACCCGGATGCGGAACGGCTTCGAGTTCCCGAAATCCCCGAAATCGATCCGGTCCACCAGCAAGTGGTCGTGCTGGGCGGATTCGCGGCCGAGCTTGAGTTCGGTGTAAATCGTGATGAGGAGCGCGCGCAGCTCGGTGATCACCTCCGGCGGGTACATCACCGTGAGCCACAGCGTCTCCCTTCCACTTGGGTCTTCATAGGGAATCGCTCCGCTGAACCTGTGCAGCTCGTCATACACCTGCGGAATCTCGCGGAGGCGGTCGAAGTGATAGAGATACTGCCGCAAGGGCGGCGACACCGGATAACGGACCTTGCGGCGGGCGATCACGACGGAAGCCTGCGGCAATGCCACGGAAAAAACCAGAACCCGTGTGGATAATTTCCAACCCCGCCACCGTATCCCCCGGGATGAAACGGCGCACATTTTTGACCAGCACCATGGGAACCGCAATCGGCGCCGGAATGGCGGCGGCGAACGAACAGGAAGAAGACCTCACCCTGCTGGCCACCCCCGCCGTAGTGATGGCCCCGCGGACCGATGGAGCGGAGATCGTCTGCGCGGTGAAGCGCCTGTGCCGCGCCCGGGTGGAATGGAAATCGGAGGACGGCGGCACCGGCAAAGCGGCCATCAACTCCCACGGATTCGTCCCCCAGGGCGAGGAGCTGATCAAGGTGCGGCTCGACGGACTGGAACCGGGAAAATCCTATCAGATCCGCCTGATCGTGGAATCCGCCGATGAGAAACCGGAAAGGCGCGAGGAAACCGCATGGAAACCATTCAAAACCCTCAACCCCGATGCGGACGAATGCCGGTTCGCGGTTTGGAACGACACCCATGAAAACGTCGAAACCCTGCGCCTCCTCCACGAGGTGACCCCGGAAGCGGACTTCCTGATTTGGAACGGCGACACCTGCAACGACTGGCACCGGAAGGAACAGCTCATTCCCACGATTCTGAACCCGGGCGGCTGCGACATCACCCATGGTCGCCCGCTGCTCATTTCATGCGGAAACCACGATGTCCGCGGCCGCTGGGCCTTCCATCTGGAGGCCTGCACCGCATATCCGGAAGGCCGGCCTTTCCACGCGTTCCGCCAAGGGCCTGTTGCCGTGATCTGCCTGCACACCGGCGAGGACAAACCGGACAGCCACCCCGGTTTCGCGGGCCGTGTCGCATTCGAACCGCTCCGGCGGGAACAGGCGGAATGGCTGAAGGAAGTGACAACCCGCCCCGAAATCCGCGACGCGCCGCACAAAGTCGTCTTCTGCCACATTCCCCTGCGATGGACCACCGAAGTGGAAACCGTGGACTACGCCGGAGGCCAATGGGATCATTACAGCCGTTCCAGCCGCGACGCCTGGCACGATTCCCTCGTCCAATGGGGTGCCCAGGTCGTCATCTCCGGCCACACCCACCGCGAAGGCTGGCTTCCCGCCAACGAAAAATTTCCCTACGCCCAGCTTGTTTCGGGAGGACCGAGACCCGACGCCGCGCGCTGGATCGAAGGGCTCGCCGATGCGAGCGGCCTGCGCCTCGTCATGCGCGACCTGACGGGAAAAACCACGATGGAGCACACGTTCCCCCGCTTATGAAGCGGCCAGTTCCACCAAAATCGCCTTCTGTGCGTGGAGACGGTTTTCCGCTTCCTGAAAGATCGTGTCGGCGTGTTTCTCCAATACCTCTTCGCTGATCTCCTTGCCCCGGTATGCGGGCAGGCAGTGCAACACGAGGTGCCCCTCCGCCGCACCTTCGAGCAGGTGATCGTTCACCTGGAATCCGCTGAATTCCCGCTCCTTTTCCTTCTGCGATTCCTGGCCCATGGAAAGCCACACGTCGGTGTTGATCACATCCGCACCCGCCACCGCGGCCACCGGATCGGCGGTCACGGAGACTCCGGGGGCGTCCAGTTCCGTTAGAAACTCCGCGGGAGGCTGGCACGCCTCCGGAGATGCGATGGCCAGCTCGAACCCGAGCCTCCTGGCAGCCCACATCCACGAACGCGTCATGTTGGAGAATCCATCGCCGACGAAGGCGATCTTCCTGCCCTCCCAACCGCCCAGCTTTTCCCGGATGGTGAGGAGGTCGGCGAGGATCTGGCAGGGATGCTCGTCATCCGTGAGGGCATTGATGGTGGGGATTCCGGAAAATTCCGCGAAGTCCGCCACATCCTGCTGCGCGAAGGTGCGGATGATCGCGCCATGCACCATGCGGCCAAGCACCCGCGCGGTGTCCTTGATCGGCTCCCCGCGGCCAAGCTGGATGTCGTTGCTCGAAAGAAACATCGGAAAACCACCGAGCTCGCGGATGCCCACCTCGAAAGAAACGCGGGTCCGCGTGGAGGATTTCGCGAAGATCATCGCCCAGGTCCGGCCGGACAAAGGTTGCGCGTCGCGGCCCCGCCGTTCCTTGAGTTCGATTGCGGAATCCAGCAGCCGGTTGATTTGCGCGGCATCGAGCTGTTCGATGGAAAGAAGATTTTTCATGTCGGTTCGGTCAAAAACTCAGAGGTTGGAAAGCACGTCGTGGAGGATCGCCAACGCTTCGTCGGTTTCCTCGTCGGTGACGTTCAACGGAGGCAGCAAACGGATGGTCTCCGGGCCGGCCATGACGACGAGCAGCCCCTTCCCCATCAGCCTGCCAACGATTTCGAGAGCGGCGGTTTTCCCCTCGGAAACAGGCACCAGCGCGGGATCGATCCCTATCCCTAACAGCAGCCCCTTCCCGCGGACTTCCGTCACCACGGGAAGCTCCCAGGAGCGGATCGTCTCGCGGATGCGGACCTCCTGATAGAGAGCGTTCACCGCGAGATCTTTTTCGCGGATCTCCCGCAGGACCGCCAGCGACGCGGCGCAAACCAACGGGTTTCCGCCATACGTCGAACCATGGGAACCCGGCCCCATCAGCGAGGAAAGCGGCGTGCCGTCCCCATCGATCGCACGGTCGTTCAGCCAGAACGCGCCGATCGGAACGCCTCCGCCAAGACCCTTCGCCCACGAAATCCCGTCGGGCTGGATCTCCGGCGCGATCATCCGCCACGCCATGGAATCGCCACAACGCCCGAAGCCGGTCTGCACCTCGTCCAGCAGCAGCAGCAAGTCGTGTTTCCGGCAAAGCGAAGCCACCGCGCGCAAAAACCCGGGAGTGGCGGAATTCACCCCGCCCTCCCCCTGCACCGGCTCCAGCAGGATCGCCGCCGTCTCCGGGCGCACCGCATTCTCCAGAGCCGCCACGTCGTTGAACGGAAGATAGCGGAACCCGGGCAGCAACGGATCGAAGCCCTCCTGGATCTTCGCCTGACCCGTCGCCGACATCGCGCCAAGCGTCCGGCCATGAAAGGACTGACGGAAGGTGACGACTTCGTAACGCTGCGAACCATCGGGCTGCGGTTTCCGCAAACCGAAACGCCGCGCGGATTTGATCAATCCGTCGTTCGCCTCCGCGCCCGAATTGCTGAAGAAAATTTTCCCCGGAATCCGCACATGGTGCTCGTTGATTTCCCCGGCCAGCTCCGCTTGCAGCGGGCTTTGGTACAAATTGGAAATATGGATCAACTCGCCCGCCTGCTTCCGGATCGCCTCGACCAACCGGGGATGGCAATGCCCGATCGAGCAAACCGCGATGCCCATGCAGAAATCCAGATAGCTCTTCCCCGCATCATCCCACACGCGGCTACCCGCGCCTCGCACCGGGACCAGTGGAAACCGCCCGTAGGTGGGAAGAACGTGCTGCACGAAGGATTCGGATGTTTTCATGATCGCTTGGGAAGGGGCGGAGGCTAGCGCCCCGCGGCGAAATGGCAAACAGGGAATCAACAAGCCTCGCAAGGCTCTTCCAGTGGCTGCCGCGTCCCGCGGCAGGCCGTGATTGCGGCGTCCCGCCGCAATGCCTCTGCCAA
>CAZVSA010000134.1:0-10467 GCA_964629955.1 uncultured Luteolibacter sp. | reverse complement strand
TGGCGGGGAGTCGGCGCCGTTCGATGTGAAGCTGGAGGGGGTGGAATCCCTGATCCTTCGCGCGGATGATGGAGGGGATGGCCGGGGTTCCGACTGGGCGCTGTGGTTGGAGCCGGTGCTGGGGAGGGAGTGAAGGGGAATGGAGCTCACCCGCGTCTCCTGGTGGGACGGGTAGGGCGTGACCGCCGGGCGCGCCGTGGATCATTTCTCCGCAACAGGTGGAGCTGTAATCCGACGGAGAAAGCGGAAGGGCTGTGGAATGCCCTCCACCTGCCGGGGAAAAAGTGGGACGGCCCGGCGGTCCGTCCCTACCGGATCGCTGATACATGCTTGTGCCTGAAATGACGGGCTTCTTTCTTGAGGGTGGCGGGGACCGCCGGTTACCTTTGCGGATGCCAGATGCCAACGAGCGACTTCTTGCCGCCGCGACCCGTCCGCTGGCGGACAACGCGGAGCTGCGAATGGCGGCGCGGCACGAGCTGATGGAGTCCATTGCGGGTGGAGCGGCGGAGGGTGCGGATTCGCTGGAAACGCTGGCCGCTCGGTTGGAGGAAAGGGCGGGCGAAGGCGCGGCGGGGCGTTCGCTGAGATTTGTCTGCCTGGGTTTGCTGGCGGTGCTTTCGTTGGTTGCGGTGGTGGATGTCGCACGCTCGGCCCGGCTGTGGTTATGGACCGAGCATTATTCGAGGGTGATGTGGGCGCCCATGTCCGGCGGCGGCCCGTTTTCCAAGCCGTTCTATCTTCCTTCGTATGAAGCCGTCATGGCTGGCCACCTTTCGGAGGAGGAGCGGTTCCTTTTGTTGGGGGATGTCACGAAGCCGGTCCGGTCGGAGCAGTTGAAGGCTCTCTGGGAGAGCGAACCGGAGAATCCGGCATACTTCGAGGACTACGCGTCGAGTTACAGCATTGAGCACGACGCGCTGCCGCCGGATTATCCGGAGACCAGCGCCCGGATCGATCCGGACAACGGGTGGCCGCTTCTTCGTATGGCGGCGAGATGTGCGGGAGAGGCGATCGATACAGGAGCAAGAGAGATCACGTCGCTGGGGGGTGCCCGCTATCGGCCGGTGAAGGACCCGCAAAAACTGGAGGAGACCATCGCATTGCTGGGTGAGGTGGTAAGGAAGCCGGAGTTTCGCCGCCATCGGATGGATTTGGCGAACCGGCGGGTTCCTCTCTTCCCCAGGCAGGATGATGTCATGGAGAGGTTTATCCCCTTTTCCCATCTTTCGCTGGTCTATTCTTCCGATATGTTTCGATTGAGACGTCTTTCCGAAGCGGTCGCGGCGCGGGCGATTTCGCTGGCGGAAGCGGGGGAAGCCGGAGAGGTCCGCGCACTGGTGAATGATTGGGAAGTATTTTCGCAACGGTATGTGGAAATCCAGAATCCCGTTCCGATCGATATGTGGATCGGTATCGTGACGATCAGCCACCCGTTGAGAGCACTTCGGGAAGCCGCCGAAGCCGCGGGATTGGAGGAAGAGGCGAACCGGATGGGGGTGCTCAACGAGCGCTTCAAGGAAAGGCGGGACGTGCTTCAGGCACGCTACAAAGCCGAGGGAGGCAATGGCGACTCTCGTCCCTATCGCAGTGGTATGGTGGGAAAGACCGTTTTGTCGGTCGAAAAGCAATCGTTGCACTGGCCGGGAGTTGATGAGGCAGATTTGAAGCCGGGGCGTCTTGCCGAGCACGGAGTGTTCGGCCGGGTGGCGTCGCTGGCGGGCTGGCTTTTGTTGGGGATGTCGCTGCTGGCGGCGTGGTCGTACCGTTACCGGAGCGGCCCCATGCACCGGAGGCTTTCCCGGGTGATGGCCGCGTCGCTCCGTCCGGTGGATTGGGCCTGGATCGCGGGCGTTTCGGTTTTGCTGCCGCTTGGTTTTTATCATGGAGTCCAGAGGCTCACGCCTGCCAGTGCGCGGGAGTGGGGTTTGGATGTGACTTTTTTCATCGATGCTTCCGGCCAGTCGCGGGCGCTTTTGTTGCTGATGATCGTGCTGCCGGTGCTGATTGTGCGGTGGCGTTTGGCGCTGCGGGCGGGAGCGGTGGGTTTGTCTTCGCCCTGGAAGTGGTGGATGGCGGCTGTGGTTCCCGGGGCGATGGCGCTGCCGGTGTTTGGTCTGGCCTTTGGAGAGGAAGGCCGGAACGAGGCGGCGATGTGGACCGCGGCGGGTCTGGGCGGAATTCTATTGGCGATGTGGCTGGTGATGGGAGTCCGCGCCCTGTTCGGGCGGAGCGGGAACGCGCTGCGCCGGGTGACGATTTCCCGGATTCTGGTTCCGGTTTATGCGGCCGGGATGTTTGCGATGGCGTTGTCCGTCCCGCTCCATCACGCGGAGGAACGATACTGGGTGGGGAAGGACTGGATGATGAAGTTGTCCACGGAGGTTCCCGCCGCTCGATACGAAGCAGAGGTGGCGAAGGCAATCCGCGGGGAGCTGAGGGATCTTCTCCGGGCGGAGTGAGAATTGGAAAAGAAGGGAGCGCGCGTGCCGCCTGTCGCGGCAAATCGCGGCGGCAACGCCGGAGGCGGGTTGGTTGGTAGGGATGGACCGCCGGGCCGTCCCACTTTTTCCCGATGCGCCATGGATCACGCCCCAACCATTTCCGCTTCCCTGCCGATGGAAACCCCACCCGCTGCGGAGAGAGAGAGTCACGGCGCGCCCGGCGGTCTCGCCCTACCTGCCTTTTTCAGGCGGCTTTTCGGAGAAGTGCCACGAGCACGCCCTGGATGAGGAGTTCGCGGGCGGGGATGAGATCGGGGTAATCGGGGTTTTCCGCGCGGAGGAAGGGCTTGGATTTCTCGACCACGTAGCGTTTGAGGGTGGTTTCGCCATCGATGAGGGCGGCCACGATGTCTCCTTTGCGCGGTTCCCGGGATTCGAGGATGACGGTGTCGCCATCGCAGATGTGGGCGTCGATCATGGAATCCCCGCGGACTTTCAGGGCGAAGGTTTTCGCGTTGCGGGAGATTCCGAGGGAGGAGATGTCGATGGAGAGGCAGCCGTCCCGTTCCTGTTCCGTGTCTTGTGCCATGCCGGCGGCGATCCGCCCGTAGATGGGGATGTCGACGATTTCCTCGCGGTCGAGTTCTTCGGGAAAAACGACGGCTCTGGCTTTTCCGGGCAGGCGCTGGATGACGCCTTTTCTCTCCAGTGCCCTGAGGTGGCTCATGGCGGCGGTCTGGCTGGCAAATCCGAAGTAGTGCTGGATTTCCCGGGTGGAGGGCATGATTCCCGTGTGTCGTTGGGAGGTGCGGAGATAATCGAGGATTTCCTCCTGGCGGGCGGTGAGGTGGGTTGGCATTTCTGCTTGAACAGTGTTCTTAAGAACAAAATCCGAGGAATGGTTGGGGATCAAGAAAAAAGATTCTTCCGGTGCGGGCGGCGTGCGGCTGTTCCCGCTGGCCAAGGAGGGGGGGACAGGATAGCGAGAAAGGAGTGGCCGCCGCCCCCGCACCAACCGCGACACCCAAGACGACGTTCGCCTGGCTGTGGGTGGTTTTCTTTTTCAATGGGATGACGCCGGGGTTCTGGGTGCCGGCGCTGACGAACATCCTGCGGGCGGAGGGGCTGGATTCGTGGATCGCGCTGGCGTTCGCGGTGCCGCCGGTTTGCGCGCTGGTTTCGCCTTTGGTGGGCGGGGCGCTGGCGGACCAGAAGGTGGCGGCGGATCGTTTGCTGGTCTGGCTGTCATGGATCGGGGCGGTGGCGGTGGCGGGTGCGTTCGGGTGTTTGCATGCGGGGATGAACCCGTGGTGGTTCATCGGTTTGCTGGGGGTTTACTCGCTGACTTCGGCTCCGACGTGGGGTTTGCTGGCGACGATTTCCCTGAGCCATCTGCCGAAGAAGGAGAGGCAGTATCCGCAGGTGCGGCTGGGGGCGACGATCGGCTGGATGATGGCGGGGGCGATGACGAGCCATGTGCTGAACGCGGATACGAGCCCGGTGGCGGGGTATGCGGCGGCGGTGTCAAAGGCGCTGAGCGGGATTTTGGCGTTGTTTCTTCCCCATACTCCGCCGTTGGGTTTCGCGCGTTCGTGGAAGAGCCTGACGGGGCTGGAGGCGTTCCGGTTGATGAAGCAGCGCGATCATTGCGTGTTTTTCGTGGTGACGGCGTTGTTCTCGGTGCCGCTGGCGGCGCTTTACATGTATTCGCCGGATCATTTGAGGCAGATGGGGGACGCGCATCCGACGGCGACGATGACGATCGCGCAGTGGTCGGAGATCGCGGCGATGCTGGCGGTGGGCTGGGTGATGACGCGGTTCCGGATCAAGACGCTGCTTTCGTTCGCGCTGGTGTTTTCGGCGATCCGCTTCGGGATGTGCGGGTATGCGGGATGGAGTGGGAGCATCGGCTGGCTGATCGGGGGGATCGCGCTGCACGGGGTTTGCTACACGTTTTATTTCATCACGGCTCAGGTGTTTCTGGATCGCAGGGTGCCTGCGGAACTCAGGGGGCAGGCGCAGGGGTTGCTGGGATTGGTTTCGGGCGGGGTGGGACCGCTGGCGGGTGCGTTGTTCTGCGGCTGGCTGCACGGGAAACTGGTGACGCCGGAGGGGGGCGGGTGGATGGAGTTCTGGGCGGTCCTGACGGCGATGATCGCGGGTTGCCTGGTGCTTTTCGCGTGCTTTTACAAGGGCCAGGGCAGGCAGCCGTCTTGAGTCAGGCGAGGCGGGCGGCGAGCTGGATGGCGGCGAGCATGGAGGAGGGGTCGGCGAGGTTTTTTCCCGCAAGGGAGAAGGCGGTGCCGTGGTCGGGGCTGGTGCGGGGTTTGGGGAGGCCGAGGGTGACGTTCACCGCGTTGTCGAAATCGAGGAGTTTGAGGGGGATGAGCCCCTGGTCGTGGTACATGGCGAGGACGGCGTCGTAATTTCCCTGGGCGGCATCGCGGAAGATGGCGTCCGGGACGGCGGGACCGGAGAAGGTGCCTTCGCCGCTGCGGTTGAGGGCCTCGATGGCGGGGGCGATGATGCGGGCTTCCTCGTCGCCGAAGGTTCCGTCTTCACCGGCGTGGGGGTTGAGGCCGGCCACGGCGATGCGCGGGTGGGGGATTCCCGTTTTTTTCAGGAATGCGGCGGTAAGCAGGCCGATGCGGAGGATGCCGCCGGTGGTGAGCAGGCGGGGGATGGAGGCGAGCGGTTCGTGAATGGTGGCGAGGCCGACGGTGAGGTGTTTTCCGGTGAGGAGCATGCCGTAGTCCCGGGCGCCGAAGGCGTGGGCGAAGTATTCGGTCTGGCCGGGAAAGGGGAATCCGAGTTCGTGCAGCGCGGATTTGGAAACGGGGCCGGTGACGACGGCATCCGCGGTGCCGGATTTGAGTTGCCGGACGGATTCGTCGAGGGCGGCGAGGGCGGCGGCGGCGGACCGGCGGTCGGGTTTGCCGGGAATGCCCGCGGAGCGGTCTCCCAGGATTTCGATTTCCACGCGGGGGGGGAGTGAGAGGGCGGAGAGGGCGCGATCGATGATTTCCGGGCCGATTCCGGCGGGGTCGCCGAGGGTGATGACGATCTTGGGCACGTGCGAGGATGGAGGGGGAGGGGGCGGGCTGCCAAGGAGGGAAACGGAGGGGGGTGAAGAGGAGCTTGCCGAGCGGGTGAAGGGGGTTTTAGAGTAGCCTCATGCTCAGGTTGTTGTTCCGGATGGCTGCGGTGGCGGGAGGGTGCTGGATGTTGACGCAGTGTGCCGGGACTCCGATGGGAACCGGGAACATGGGCGGGCCCACGGTGGAGGAAAGGCAGGCGAAGATCGCGGGCGAGCAAACGGGGGATTTTTACTATGGCAGGCGTTACCATGTGGAGAAGACACGTTTCTGGGGGTATCTCCGGCAGCCGCGCCAATCCTGGAACCGGGCGAAACTGGTGATGTTCCGTGAGGACAAGAAGCTGAGCCCGGACCGTTTGCCGGAAAGCGGCCCTCCGGGGAAGAGGTACGCTTTCGATCAAAATTACGAGTACCGGATCCGCGGTTATTACACCGGCAGGGAGGCGTACGATCCGAACAGCAACCAGTTTCTTCCGGAGTTCATGCTGACCGGGTATGAGCTGCTGGACCGCGATCCGGGCTGGCTGTTCCGCCCGGATGACCGGTATAACCCCGATCGCGTGACACTGGTGCCGCGATAGCCGCTGCTTTTCGAGATCAACCGGGATGAAGAACTATCAACGCAATGTCAGGCCGGGGTCCAGGAGCCGGGAAACCGGGTCCGCGGACATTGGCAAGGTGCCCCGGATGCTGGCGGAGCGGCAGCCCGAAACGGCGGGCGAGTCTTTCGGAGGGGGCCGGCGCAGACGGAGGGGGCAGCGGCCGGGGGAGGAGAAAAGGAGGGCGGAGAACCTGGTGCTCGTCAGGGCGTGGTCGATTGCGATTTCCTGCGTGGCGCTGCTCGTTTTGGCGGGGATTTTCGCGCTGGGGCTGATGCGGAGGCAGGGGGAATCCGGAGTGAAGGCGGTTCCGTTCCAGCTTCGGGAGGTGGCCATGGATCTGCCTTCTCCGGCTTCGCTCGCGTTGTCCGAGGATGATGCCTTGAAGCTTGTGAGAGCGGCGCTCAATGAGCGGGATGTGGAAAACCTGGGGGAACTGGTGAGGCTGGAAGGAACACCGGCTTCGGAGGCGATGGAGTATTTTGAAACGGTGCGGAGTGGCGGGCGGCGGAGCTATCAATGGCTGGGAGGAATGAATGCAAACGGCCTGGAGCTGGAGGGGGTGTTGCTGAGAGTTGAAAAAGACGGGCACCGGCAAAGCCATCTCGTGTTGCTGGTGGAGGAGGATGGCCGGTGGAAGCTGGATTTCGCGTCCTTCGCGTCTTTGTCCGTGCCGGTGTGGGAGGAATTCGAGGAAAAGAGGGTGGATGAGATCGAGGTGCGGGTTCAGGCGGCCCCGGACAATTATTACAACGGTCCGTTCCGGGATGAGCGGGAGTGGACGTGCTACGGGTTTTCGTTGCAGGATGGCTCCGATTTCTTTCTGGGGTATTGCAAAGCGGGATCGGCCCAGGCCGGGGCGATGAGCGAGATCATGACGAACGCGCCCCGGACTCCCGTGAGGGTGACATTGAGATTGAAAAGGGTGGAAGGGGCGGAGGAGCGCCAGTTTGAAATCGTCCGGGTGCTGGCGGAGGGTTGGGTCATGGGGCCGGCGGCCTACGACGAAAGGATCGCAAACTGACGTGAAAAAGCCGCCTCCCGCATGAAGCGGATGAGGCGGCGGATTTTTCCCCGGGGTGATTCCGGTTTTCAGACGTAGGAGGCTTCGACGCGCTGGGCCACGTCGCGATAACCGTAGTCGATCTCGTAAATCTGCTTGAAGCATTCGAGAGCGGCTCCGCGGTCGCCCATCTCGTCGTGGATGATGCCCTTTTCGTAGAGGACTTCCTTTTTGGTGTTGTCCATCGCGTGCAGGTCGGCCAGTGCGTCGGAAAGCTGTTTGATGGAGAGGTCGAACATGCCTTTCGCTTTGAAGGTCCGGCCGAGCAGGAGGAGAACCTTGGTGCGGATGTGGGGGTTGCGGGTGGCTTGCTGGAGATGGGGAATGGCGGCGCTGAAGTCTCCGGAGTTGTAGAGGGCGCTGCCGAGCTCGAAGCGGAGCTGCGGGTCGGTGGGGTTCTGATCGACGCGTTTGCGGGCTTCGTTGACCTGTTCGGCGATGCGGTCGGCCTTGCGGGCATTGAGCGCGGCCTGGAGTTCCTGGTTGTCCGGATCTTCGGCGGCGGCGGCTTCGAGGTTTTTCATGTCGGCCTCGATGGCGCGGTCGTTCATGACGGTGGCCTTGGTTGCCAGCGCGACGTCTCCGTTGCTGAGGGTGTGGGCCCAGGAGTAGAAGGTGTGGGCGTTCTGCCAGTCCTCGAGTTGCTCGTAGATGTTGGCGAGGTCTTTGACGACGGCGAGCTGGTTGGGGTCCGCGTTGTATTTTTCGATGACTTTGTCGCGGCGTTCCTCGAGCTGTTCGCGGGTGAGGCCGGTGCGGGAGGCTTTTTCGAGTTCCTCGGATTCGGCGGCGTTGCGCATGAGGGAGCGGGCGTCCGCGTTTTCATCCCATTTCTGCTTCTGCATGGATGCGCGCGCGGAGCAGTCCTTGGAGCCCTTGATGGCCACGGCGTCGGTGGGGGCGTGCTTGATGATGTCGTTGTATACTTCGGACGCGAGGAGAGGCTGGTCGCGGCTGATGTAGAATTCGGCGAGCTTGTGAAGGAGCTTGGCGTTTTCCGGGCGGCCGGAGCGGACGGTTTCCAGGGCGAAGGCGGCGCTGTCGAACATTTCGAGTTTGAGGAAACACTCGAAGAGGAGGTCGTTCGCCTGGTCGTTGTGCGGATCCTTTTCCAGTTCCTTCTCGATGAGAGGGAGGGTGCCGAGGGGGTCTTTTTTCCCCTGGCTCTGGAGTTTCATGCCCACGCCGCCGCCGCTGCCGAAGAGGCCGGCTTTCTTTTTGGAGTTTCCGGCGAGCTGGAATTCGCATTTGCGGAGGAGTTTGCGGCCTTCGAGGAAGCCGGGGCTGTCTTTGAGCACGGCCTGGAGCAGGCTGACGGCGTACGTGAGGTTGGCCGTCTGGACGGCGCTGAGAGCTTTCAACCAAAGGGATTTGAGATTTTGCGGCAGCTCTTTTTCGGTGATCTCTGGCATGATGGGAAACAGTTGCGGTTTTTCAGGAATGCCACGGCGGGGTGGCGCTGTTGCGGGAAAAGTGGCGTGTGCGTGACGGCTTGGCAAGCGTCCGTACCGGTCCGGGCGGGGGAATTCGGGTTGCGGGCTGTTTTTTGAATTGATGATGGGGGGGGATTCCGCTATATCCCCGCCGCCGGGCCGCTTTTGGACGCTTTTGACCGTGGCCGCGGTACTTTCTTTCTCATTCAAATCATCCATGCCTCCACGCCCGAAGAAACCACGCTCCAACCGCTCCCGCTCCCGGTACGGCCCGCCCAAGCGCGCCGCCACAAAGGACGGGGAGGAGAAAGCGGTGGAGGTGGATGGCGAGATTTCCTCCGTTCTCGCGGGCACGATGTTCCGGGTGAAGCTGGCGAGCGGCCATGAGGTGCTCGCGCATATTTCAGGAAAAATGCGCAAGCGGTTCATCCGGCTGGTGGTGGGTGACAAGGTGAAGATGGAGATGTCTCCCTACGATCTCACCAAGGCGCGCATCGTTTTCCGTCTCAGTTGAGACGAACCCCCCGGGGGGGCGTCGAACATCGAACATCGAACGTTCAACATCGAACGTCGAAGTGAAGAATCCCGTTTTCAGTATCCGGCTTCTTCTTCCTCGATGGCCAGGACGGCTCCGACCGTCCTTCTTTCGATGACGATCACTCCGAGAAGGTCGTTCTGGCGTACCACGAATTGGTTGAGCTTCATCAGTTCGAGCATGGCGAGGAAGGTTACGATGACTTCGGATTTGGTGGTGGCCGTCTGGAAGAGGTCCTCGAAATGGCGGGCTTCGCCGGGGGCGAAACGGCTGAGGAGGAATTCGATTTTGTCCGATACGGTGAAGCGGTCGTCGACGATGTCCCCGAAATCGTGGGCTTCCTCGAAGCGTTTGAGCACGTTCTGGAAGGCGCGGATGAGATCGAAGATGGATACTTCGGCCAGAGGCGGGAGTTCTTCGGCGGGGAGTTCGGGCAATTCGGGCTGATGGGCGAAGCGCCCTTCCTGCTCCAGTTCGCGGATGGAGAGAAATCCGGCGGCGTCCTTGAATTTTTTGTATTCGATGAGCTGGCGGATCAGCTCCCAGCGCGGATCGTCCTCCTCGGCGTCTTCCTCCGGGGGTTGGTCGATCCGCGGCAGGAGGGTTCTGCTTTTGAGATACATCAGGTTCGCGGCCATGACGATGAACTCGGATGCGAGGTCGATGTTGAGCAGTTTGAAGGTGTTGATGTAGTCGAGGTACTGGCGGGTGATCCGTTCGATGGAAATCGCCTGGATGTCGAGTTCGTCCTTTTTGATGAGGTAGAGAAGGAGGTCGAGGGGACCTTCAAAGATTTCGAGCCGGACTTTGTAGTCGTTGGTTTCCACGGGGCGTGGTCGTAGGGGAAGGCTTTGGCATGAGCGAGCAAATTTGCCTCGCATGGGGGATTGGCGGGGGCTTTACTCCCCGCGAGGCGGACATGGCGCATGGATTCCGAGCAGCAATCACAACAATTCAACGAACGCCTGAACCAGTGGGTGGCGAGCCAGGGCTTCTGGTTTCAACTCCGCTATTCGCTGACAGGGGGGGGAAAGGGGTTCCATCTGGTGGGGCTGGCCCTGCGGTTGCTGGTCTTTGCGGTGATCGCTTCGGTGGTGACGGGGTTTTTCCTGATGAACCGGGTGAACAGCGAGGGGTTTGCCGAAAACCTCGGGCAGCGGATCGGGGCGGAGCTTTCCTCCGGGGAGACGCGGATCGAAGGTGTCAGCCGTTCCGGGGGTTTTGCGACGATCGCCCAGCTGGCGAGCATGGGAGGAAGTGAGACGTTCTACTCCGCGATGAGGGCGCGGAATGTCC
>CAZVSA010000133.1:0-10488 GCA_964629955.1 uncultured Luteolibacter sp. | reverse complement strand
ACCTATTTCGCCATCCAGACCCGGCGGCAGGAATTGAGCGACGAGGAACAGGAAGCCGAACGCCGCCCGACAATCCGGGCGGAACTGCGAAAACACAACAGCCAGCTCGCCGATGCCGCCAAGGATGCGGGCGTCATTGAGCCGAAAGACTACGCGATTTTTCAAAATCACGGCTACATGGGGCTCTATGGCGGCCTTGGAGCACAGGACATCCACCGCCGGAAGAGACTCCAGAAAAGCCAGCAAATCCTCGATCACATGGGAAGCACCGAACTCGCCGCCAACCTCTTCCGCGCCACCCAGGCCGAGGACAAACTGCGCCGCGAGAAAATCACGGGAAAGGACAAGGCCAACAAAGCCCACCGCGAGGTTGGCGCCAAGGTCAGGCAAACCATCAAGGAACTTGGCGGCGCCATGCCGGAGAACCTGCCTCCGGCGGAAAGCATCAAGAAGCTCGAATCCAAGGCGGACAGGAATTTGAAGGATGGGAGCAAACGAACGCCGCCCCGCTGAATGACCCGATGCCCCGCCTCCGCCGGATCGACGCCGAACTCCGCGCGCTGGACGCGCGGCGGGAGGTCTTTGGCCCGCCAACGCGGCAACCTGCAAAGCGAACCCCGCCTCTTCGGCGTGGTACAGGTGGGGCTTGCGGAGCAGCTTGCCGCATCCGGCAGATCGATCGCCCTGTTGGAGGAACAGGAAATCCGGCGTTGCGGGGGGTGGGGATGCGATTCATCTTGGGCCGCCTTCACCGGCCTGCTTTCATGTCCGATCCCTCTTCCCACCGAAAAGATTTTCCGATTCTCGATCAGGAGGTTCAGGGCCGCCCGTTGGTCTATCTCGACAATGCGGCGACGACCCAGAAGCCGCTTGCGGTGCTGGATGCGTCCCGCCGTTACTATGAATCGATCAATTCCAACATCCACCGCGGCACCCATTATCTCGCTCGTGAAGCGACGGGGGCCTTCGAGGCGGCCCGGATGTCGGTTGCGGCCCATATCAACGCTCCGTCGCCGGATGAGGTGATTTTTACCTCGGGGGCGACGGATGGGATCAATCTGGCGGCGAACGTGCTCGCGTGGTCCGGGAGGATCCGCGCGGGCGACGAGGTGCTTGTTTCCGCGCTGGAACATCATTCAAACATCGTGCCGTGGCAGATGCTCTGCGAACGGACGGGTGCGGTCCTGCGGGTGATTCCCTGCCATGATGACGGGACGCTGGATCAGGAGGCGTTCCGCGGTTTGCTCCGCGAGCGGACGGTGGTGTGCGCGTTCAACTGGATTTCAAACGCCTTCGGGACGGTGAATCCGGTGGCGGAAATGACCCGCGCGGCGAAAGAAGCGGGGGCGATCGTGCTGGTGGATGCCGCGCAGGCGGCGCCTCATCTTCCGATGGATGTCGTGGAGACCGGAGCGGATTTCGTGGCCTTTTCCGGTCACAAGGTGTATGCGCCGACGGGAATCGGCGTGTTGTGGGGCAGGCTGGATCTGCTCAACGAACTTCCTCCCTGGCGCGGGGGAGGGGAGATGATCAAGGAGGTAAGGTTCGAGAAGACGACTTACAACGATCCGCCTTTCAAGTATGAGGCGGGAACGCCGAACATCGAGGGGGCGATCGCGCTTGCGGCGGCGCTCGGCTATGTGGATGGCATCGGCCTGGATGCGATCCACGATCACGAGAGCCGGTTGATCCGCCTGGCGGCGGAAGCGCTTTCGAGCGTGAAGGGCATCCGGTTGTTTGGTCCGGCGGACCGGGCCGGTGCGCTTTCGTTCGCCGTGGAGGGGGTGCATCATTACGATCTTGGGACATTGATGGATCAAATGGGCGTGGCGGTGCGGACGGGGCACCACTGCTGCCAGCCGCTGATGGCGAGATTTGGAATCACGGGTACGACGCGGGCGTCCTTTGCCCTGTACAATACGGTGGAGGATGTGGAAGCGCTGGCCGGTGCGGTGGAGAAAGCGGTGTCGATGCTCCGCTGAGTGGAATTTTTTACCATGAACATCGTACTCGGAATCAGTGGATCGATCGCCGCTTACAAAGCTGCGGATCTGGCATCGCAATTGGTGAAGAGGGAGCACGAGGTGCATGTGGTCATGACCCGCGCGGCGACGGAGTTTGTCACGCCGCTTACGTTCCAGACGTTGACGCGCCGGCCGGTGCTTGTGTCGCTGGAGGACGAGAAGCAATCGTGGAAGCCGGGGCACATCGAACTGGCGGACCACGCGGATCTTCTGCTCGTGGCTCCGGCGACGGCGAACGTGCTGGGGAATTTCGCGAACGGCCTGGCTCCGGATCCTCTGGCATCGATCTATCTGGCTCTTCCCCGCACGACTCCGGTGCTGATCGCTCCGGCGATGAACGGAAAGATGTGGCTTCATCCGGCCACGCAACGAAACGTGGATGTGCTGACGGGCGACGGCTGCCGTTTCATTGGTCCTGCGGAAGGGGATTTGGCCTGTGGTTATGAAGGAATCGGCAGGTTGGCTCCGGTGGATGAAATTCTCGAAGCGGTGCGGGAGTTGTTTTCTTCGGATGGTGGTTGATTTCGGGGTGGGAGGCTGGCTTGGAATCCGGATCGGATTCTGGATGGGGAAATCGCTTCACAGGCGGGATGGGCGGGTGCAGCTTGGGAGGAGCAGAGGCGATGCCCATGAATGACTCCGAGATCCAGCATCGAGCCGATTTTTCGACGATCCGCTACGCGCAGTGCTGGGAAGATCCGGCGTTGCTTGCGGCCGCGCTGGAGCCGTATGGGCGGGATTGTCTGAGCATCGGATCGGCGGGGGACAACAGCTTCGCGCTGCTGGCCGCGGGTGCGAAATCGGTGACCGCGGTGGAGATGAATCCGGCGCAGGTGGCGTGCATCGAACTGCGGCGCGCGGCGTATGCGCGGTTGGAACATGCGGAGTTTCTGGAGCTGATCGGCTCGCGGGTTTCGCAACGCCGGGGCGCGCATTATGCGGCCTGCCGGGATGTTCTTCCGGAGGAAACGAGGCGTTTCTGGGATTCGCATCCGGATGAAATCGCAGGGGGAATCGGTGGTGCGGGGAAGTTCGAGAAGTATTTCCGGGTGTTCCGGAAAGGGGTTCTGCCGTTGGCGCATCCGAAGCGGAAGATCATGGCGCTGCTGGAGGCAAAGTCGCCTGAGGAGCGGATGAGGTTTTACAATGACGTGTGGAACAACCGGCGGTGGAGGTGGATTTTCCATATCTTTTTTTCCCGGACGGTGATGGGGATGCTGGGGAGAGATCCGGAGTTTTTCAAATATGTCGAAGGTTCGGTGGCGGCCCGGATTCTGGAGCGGACGAGATATGCCCTGGCGGTGCTCGATCCTTCGGAGAATCCTTATCTGCACTGGATTCTCACGGGATCCCATGGAAAGGCGCTGCCGGATGCGCTGGAGGAGGGGAATTTCCTGAAAATCCGCCAGGCATTGGCGGAGGATCGGTTCCGGATTGTTTCCTCGCCGGTCGAGGCGCTTTTGCAGGCGGAGCCGGAACGGAAGTATGATGCGTTCAATCTGTCCGACATCTTCGAATATATGAATGAGGCGAACTCGGAGGCTTTGTTGGAGAAAATTTGCGATGCGTCGAATGCTGGTGCGAGATTGGCGTATTGGAACATGCTGGCGCCACGCTCGCGGCCGGAGTCGATGGCGGGGCGGCTGCGCCCGCTTGTGTGCGAGGCGGAGGAGTGCTTTGCCCGGGACCGGGCGTTTTTTTACAGTAGATTCGTTGTGGAGGAGGTTGTGGGGTGACGCCTGCGGAATGGTTGTCGGTGGCCGGGGTTCTGACGGGGTTGCTTGTGGGCATGCCGCTGATCCGGTGGATCGTTTCGCGGAGCGGAAGTTCCGCGGAGGCCGCGCGGAAGTCGGTGCATGTGATGATGGGGCTGATCTGCATTTCCTTTCCGTGGTTGTTCGAGAGGGAGCTTCCGGTGTGGCTGCTGGCGGCGGCGGCCACGGTTCCGCTGGTGGTGGTGAGGGTTGTTCCGGCGTTGCGGAGGGGGGTGGGTTCCGCGCTGCACGGGATCAAGCGGCCTTCGTATGGCGAGGTGTTGTTCGCTCCCGCCGTGGCGGCGGTTTTTCATATCTCCGGGGGAGATCCGTATTTGTATGGAATTCCCATCGGGATTCTGACTTTGGCGGATGCCGCGGGGGCGCTGGCGGGGACGCGCTGGGGCAAGCGGCTGTATGGATGCGGGGGAGGATTCAAGTCGGTGGAAGGCTCGGTGGTGTTTCTGGCCACGGCGTTTCTTTGCGTGTTCCTGCCGCTGGCGCTGGGCGGGAGGGTGGATTGGATCACCGCGATGTGGATCGCGGCGATCTTGGGAACGCTGGCGATGATTCTGGAGGGGTTTTCGGACAGGGGTTTCGACAATCTGGTGCTGCCGCTCGGGACGGTGCTGCTGCTGGAGCGGTTGCTGCCGTTGGATGGCGCGGCATTGGCCGGGAGGTTTGTCGTGCTGGTATGCGTGTTGGCGCTGGTGCTGGCGGGGGCGCGGTGGTCCACGCTGAGCGGGGCGGCGCTGTTAGGGAGTGCGCTGCTGGGATACGGGTGCGTGGTGCTCGCGGACTGGCGGTATGCGCTGCCGCCTTCGGCGGTTTTCGTTTGGCATGTGCTCGTCACGCGGAAGCATCAATTGACGAAAATGTTCGATCATCGTCTGGATGCGGTGCTTTCGCATGCGATTTCCGGGTTGCCGTGGGTGGTCGGATACGGGATGGGAGGAATTCCGTTCGGAACCGGGCTGGCGGGGATTTCCTTCGCGATGATGGGGCAGGCGGCGATCCTCGATGCGGCGACGCGGGAATCGGTTCCGGGGATGAGCCGGAAGCCGGTGCGCTCGGCGTTTGCCGGGATGTTGATCGGTGGGCTGCCGGGTTTGATCTGGCTTGTCCGGGATTATTCCGAACTGTTGGTCCCGTTGGCGATCACGCTGGCTGCCACGTTGTGGATTTCCGCGGCTTTCGGTTCGATCGCCCGGTGTTGGGAAGGGCGTGCGACAAGCCTTTGGACGATCAAAGGAATTCTCGCTTTGCTTGGCTCGGTTCCGGCGTTGCTTTATCAACCATGAGCGTGTTCCAGATCCATATCAGTATCGGTGCGGCGATTCCGGAAGATTTCGCCGGAGAAAATCAGGCCCCGGAAAGTGAAGCGCCGGACGGCCGGATTTTCGTGACGGACGAAGCGGGGGAATGCGTGGCGCGGGTGGCGCTTTGGTGGACGGACACGCCGGGGGAGAAACTGGGGACCATCGGCGGCTTTTTTGCCCTGACTCCCGAGGCGGCGGAACGTGTGCTGGAGGAAGCGGCCGGTTTGCTGGCGAAGCAGGGAGCGGATACGGCGGTGGGTCCGATGAACGGAAATACGTGGAGGAGTTATCGCTTTGTGGAGGAGACGGATGGAACTCCGCCGTTTCTTCTGGAGCCCCGGAATCCGGAGGCGTATCCGGCGTGGTGGCGGGCGGCGGGGTTTGAAGAGCTTTCGCATTATACATCCTCGCGGATGGTTCTGGATGGGGCGGAAGCGGTGTCTCCGGCGTTGAAGGCGCGGTTGATGAGGTCCGGGCTGTCGATCCGGCGGATGGAGGTGGAGAGATATGATGACGAGTTGCGGTTGATCCACTCGCTGAGTCTGAAAAGTTTTGCGGGGAATTTTCTTTATACTCCTTTGGGAGAGGAGGCGTTTCTGGGGGCTTACCGGAAGGTGAGGGATTATGTGGACCCGGATTTGGTGCGGATCGCGGAGCGTGATGGAACGGCCTGCGGATTCGTTTTCGGGATTCCGGATCTGGAGGCGGCGGCGAGGGGAGGGCAGCCCGCTTTGATCGTGAAAACGCTGGCGGTCGATCCGGGGGCGAGAAGCGCGGGCCTGGGGAGCCTGTTGGTGGATGATCTGCACCGGATGGGAAGGGAGAAAGGATACTTGGAGGCGATCCATGCGCTGCAGCACGAGAACAACACGTCTCTGAAGATCACGGGCCGTCATGAGGGGCGGGTGTTCCGGAGATATGTCCTGTTTTCCCGTTCGTTATGAATCTGGTGAGTTTATTGGAGGAAAGAGCGAAGGCCCACCCGGACAGGGCGGCTCTGGTGGATTCGTGGAACGGGAAGGACCGGGTGGCGAGTTATGGGGAGCTGTGGCGGCGTGTGGCGGCGGGCGCGGATTTTTTGCAGAGGAGGGGATTGAAAAGGGGGCAAACGGTGTTGGTTTTTCATCCGGTATCGATCGAGCTGTATGAGTTTCTGTTGGCGTCGTTTCATATGGGATTGAGGGTGATGCTGGCGGACCCGTCGGCGGGGAAGGGTTTTATTTCGCTTTGTTGCAGGCGGCTGATGCCGGACGCGTTTTTCGGATCGTGGAAAGCCCAACTGCTCCGGGTGGCGGTGCCCGAGCTGCGGGGAGTGAAGCGGTGTTTCAGGCGGGGGCCGTGGTTTCCCGGGGCGATCGCGTGGAGGACGGATTCAGGAAGCGCCCCGCTGTGCGGCGTGGAGGGTGAGGAGCCCGCTTTGATCACGTTCACGAGCGGCAGCACGGGAGTTCCGAAGGCGGCGGTGCGAACGCACGGGTTCCTGCTGGCGCAGCATCGGGCGCTTTCAAGATCCCTGGATTTTCAGGAGGGCGAGGTGGATCTGATCACGCTGCCGGTGTTTGTACTGGCGAATCTGGCTTCCGGGATGACGAGCGTTCTGGCAGCGACCGATCTGGCGAAGCCGGGTTCCCCCGATGTCCGCGCGGTGCGGGATCAATGTGCGCGCCACCGGGTGACACGCTGTGCGGCTTCTCCGGCTTTTTTCGAGGGGTTTCTCAACTCGGACGGCGGGCTTCCGGATTTGAGGAAGGTGTATACGGGAGGGGCTCCGGTGTTTCCCGATTTGCTGAGGCGTCTGGAGGCCGCTTTGCCGGCGGCGGAGGTGCATTCGGTTTTCGGTTCCACGGAGGCGGAACCGATCGCCCATTTCCGGCACGACGAGGAGGCTGCCGCGCTGACTGCCAGAGGGGCCGGGTTGTGCTCGGGAAATCCGGTGGAGGAGATCCGTCTGGAGATTTTGCGGGACCATTGGGGGGAGCCGCTGGGGCCGATGGGAGGAGAGGAGTTCCGGGGATTGGTGAGGCAGGATGGGCAGGCGGGGGAAATTGTCGTGAGCGGGAAGCATGTGCTGCCGGGCTATCTTGGCGGAATCGGGGACGAGGAAACGAAGATCCGCGTGGATGGGGATGTCTGGCACCGCACGGGGGACGCGGGATGGCGGGACGAGCGGGGCAGGGTGTGGCTGCTGGGAAGGTGTGCGGAGAAAATGCCGGGATTTCCCGCGCCGGGGGATTTGCCGGCGGAGTCGATGCGCTATCCCTTCGCGGTGGAGTGTGCGATGCGGGAACGGTTTCCCGGGGTGAGGATGGCGGCATTGGAGCTGGACGGCAGGCGGGTGCTGGTGGTTGGCGGGGAGGTGGAAGGGGTCCGCGAAGCGGCGGGGGAGTTCGGGATGGAACGTGTGGTGGTGATGGAGGATCTGCCCTTGGATCGGAGGCATCAGGCGAAGATTGATTATGTCGAATTGAGGAAAAGAATCGGTGAGTGGGCGGGGGAATGATTCGAGAAAGGAAGAATGATAACCACGGATTATACGGATTACACGGATCAAGAATGGGTTATGGAATGTCTTCCGCTCATTCGGAAGATGAATGGATGAACCTTCGCAAGCGCTTGGAAATTCGTGGGTTTCATTTTCTCTTCCAGGATGAGCGATTACGAGCGGGAAGAAATCCTCATGCGGAAGCCGTTTTTCTGGCGGAGGGTGATGGCGGGTTCGGCTTCGATGGTTTGGCCGGGTTGTTCTGTTAGATCGAATCTTCGGAGCACCATGGGAAGGATGATCCTCGCTTCCGCGAGGGCGAGTTCGCTGCCGATGCAGTGGCGGGGGCCGGCGCCGAAGGGGATGAAGGCGGGGTGATCGCGCTTCAGGAAACGGTCGGGATCGAAGGTTTCCGGATCGTCCCAGAACGCGGGATGGCGGTGAAGCGTGTAGGGGCTGATGATGACGCTGGAGTTCCGGGGAATGTGATATCCTCCTATTTCATCGTCGGTGATGACGTGGCGTTCCATGGCCCAGATCGGCGGATAGAGGCGGAGGGATTCCTCGAAGACATGGAGTGTCCGCGGTAGGGATGCAAAATCCTCCATGGCGGGAGGTTTGCCGGTGATGATTTGTTGCGCTTCCCTGCGGATGACGTCCATCCATTGCGGGTGTCGGCAGAGGAGATGGAAGGTCCAGGAGAGCGCGTTCGCGGTGGTTTCATGCCCGGCGAGGAGAAAGGTGATGGCTTCGTTGCGGATCTGGCGGTTGTCGAGGGATGTGCCTGTTTCGGAGTCGCGCCCGCCGATGAGCATGGTGAGGAGGTTGGGGATGGGAGGCGGGGATTCCCGGTGGCGGGTGATGAGTCCGTCGATGATTTCATCGACTTCGGCGAGGGCTTTGCGGAAACGGAGATTTGCGGGAGTGGGCCAGCTTGCGGGCGGGTTGATGATGCCGTGCCAGCGTTTGTAGGTGTGGGTGATGAGGGTGTGGACGGCGCTTTCCACTTGTTCCGCCTGTGGGCCGATCTCGCCGCCGAAGAGGCATCTTCCGACGATGCGGAAGGTGAGTTTCATCATCTCGGAGGCCGCATCGACCGGTTCGCCGGCAAGGGCTTTTTCGTCCCATGAATCGAGCATCGTGTTCGTGCAATCGACGATGGCGGAGATGAATCCGGCGACGGCGGCGCGATGGAACATGGGCTGGATCATCCGGCGCTGCTGTTGCCAGAACGCTCCGTTGGAGGTGAGCAGGCTTTCCCCGCAGATGAGGCCGAGGCATGCCGAGCTGCGGGAGGCTTTGTCGTAGTTTTCCCGGTTCCGGATCATGACGCGGGCGACGTGCTCCGGATGGTTCACGAGGTGGGTGATCAGGGGGCCGACGCGGAAACGGACCACGTCGCCATGATCGCGGACGCTTTCGGTGAGGAGTCCGAGGACATCGCCGCGGATGCGGGCAAGGTGCCCGGTGAACGGGGAGCCGGGCGGGCTTGGGGCGAGGAGCCTGTTCATGGGATTTCGTATCCCCACCTCCGGTAGATGCCGGACCAGGCATCGCGGAGGAGTTGTTTGGTGGTTTCGTCCAGAGGGGGCAGGCGGTTTTTTTCGTAATCCTTCAAGGTGGCGGCGTAGGAGCGGACTTTGGGCAGAGCCTGATCGATGCCTGGCAGGGAAAGTTGTTGATAGATCTCCGAGATGGTTCCAGCGGGATCTTCTTCCACCTGGCGGAAGCTGACTTCGTGGAAATTTCCGGAGGGGATCAGGGGGAGAGCGGAGAAGTATGCATTATAGAGGGTCCGATAGCGTTCGATGATTTCGGAGTCGACGAGGGAGCGGTCGGGAACCTGCAGATAGGTGTGCCACATCGCGGTGTCGTAGTAGTGGCGGAACGAGCGGAACACGTCCTCGGGGTGGCGGTGGATGTGCACGAACTTGGCATCCGGGAACATTTCCAGAAGCAGCCGGATGCGCGCGGTGTGTGGCGGAGACTTGAGGAGCAGGGGGCGGTCGTATTTGAAGGTGAGTTTTTTGAGAAACCAGGTGAACGCTTCCTTCCATTGTTGGATCTCGCCGGGAGTGGCGTTTTCAAAGGTGAGATAGCGGTTGTAGCGGCCGGCCTCGCGGGGAAAGGAGATGCCGAGATAAGGGGAAAGGAGGCTGGTGAGAAGCGGGGCGAATTCGTCTTCCTGCGGGGATTGGAAACTGAGGGCCATGTTGTCCATCGGGCGCTTGGGCGGGATCATCCAGGCGAAGCGGCGGGTGTTGGCATCCTCGGTGGTGAGGAAGGTGTGGGGATTTACGACCTGATAGGTGTTCGGATAGGCGAAGCCGAGGTCGTCCTGCGCGAGGAGATTGTGGAGATGGGTGGTGCCGCTGCGCCAGTGGCCGAGAATGAACAGGGGAGGGCGGGTGATGCCGGTGGCTTCGATTTTTCCGTGGAACCGGCGTTCCTCGTTGCGGCGGGCCCACGAATTGAAGCCGCTGAGAAGGGATACGAAGGCGGCGCGATGGAAGTAGGCGGGGGAGACCCTGAAGCGGTTTTCGCGGAGAAGCTTCCACCAGTCTCCGGCGGTAATTCCGGCCAGATAATTGTGACCGACACTCCAGCGATATTTCAGTGTGGTCTTCAAGGCCCTTTCGACTACTTTCGGTGCATCCGGAATCCAAGCCCAATCTCAACCCGAACCATCTCAATCCATGCAATTTTCACTCAAACCCATCGTCAAAGCCGCCGGAATCCTGCTGTTTTCGGCCGGCATCGCCTGGTCGCAGGAGGACAGCGAGCGGGATCATGAGGAATTGAGGGCGCTGAAGACAGCGATCATTTCCGGAATCACGAACCAGGACATCGATGCGATCGTGGAGCGGTTGCACCCGAACTGCGTGGTGACCTGGCAGAACGGGGAGGTG
>CAZVSA010000132.1:7460-10532 GCA_964629955.1 uncultured Luteolibacter sp. | reverse complement strand
CCCCGAGCTTGTGCGGGATGTGCCCGGCGAGCTCGGGGCGGTCGCGGTCCTGGCGGGGAGGGGAGAGCCGGCGGATGGAGACGAGAACGCGGTCGCCGTCCAGAGCGGTGGAGGCGTCGCGACGGGCAACCTCGATGCGGGAGTGGACGGTGAAGTCGATGCCAGCCGCCTGGTTTTGCGGGTCGGTGGGATCGGGGAAAAAGAAGGCGTGGCCTCTCGGGTGGAATTTGAGGGTGCCGGTGAGCCGGCCGGGTGCCTGTGGGGTGATTTCGTAGCGATACCGTTTTCCCGGCCAGATGATGCCTTCCGCGGAAAGGGTTTCCAGGATGCGGCGGAGGGCGGAGCGGCGGTCCAGGGGAATCCCGAAGTGCCGCGCCATTTCGGACTTGGTCATCGGCTGATAGCCGGGGGCTCGCATGAGCTGGAGAATCGAGTCGCGGGATGGTTCGCCGGGCATGTGCCGAGCTTGCGGGGGGATGAGGATGCCCGCAACGGCAAAGCTTCCGGAGAGGAAAGCAAAAACCCCGCCCGGGATGATGCCGGGAGGGGATGAGGATGCTTTTTCGCGGAATGAAGATGCGATTCAGGGTTCTTCCCGGACGGCATCAGCTTCTTCTTCGAGCAGGTCGCCTTGCCGTTCGGCAGCTTCGCGGATGGCTTCGGCCTGACGCTCGGCTTGTTCTTTCAAGGCTTCCGAGACCCGTTCTTCCGTGCGTTCCGCGGCGAGTTCACCTTGCGCGCGGACCAGATCGGCTTCCGCCTCGATCACTTGCGCCCGTTGTTCCTGCACCTGTTCCTCCTTGGATTTGCAGGAAGTGAGAAGGAGGGCGGACGCCGCGGAGAGGCCGAGAGAGAGGATTATGGGATATGTTTTCATGTTTCTTGTTTGTGGAGTTTCCGGTCTCGCCAGTTACCGGGTGGGTTTCTCGCAGACCTTGTGCCATGGTTTTTTTCAATGAGTTATGTGCATTCCACTCCTAAAAGCGGGTGAAATGCGTTGTGGATGCATGCATTCTGCAAAAGCGGGGAACCATTCCGCGGAAACCTCCTGTTGCCATTTCCGGGCGGGAATGTTTTCTGGGGAAATGATCCGGATGCTGTTGGCGACCGTTTTTTTCACCCCGTTTGCATGGTCCCAGACGGTATTGGTTCCGGCCTGGGTCCGGAGCGAGATGGCGGAATTGGCGAAGGAGCATCCGGAGCTTTCCCTGAAGACTTATGAAAATGCCCGGGACGCGGAGGAGAAGATCGGAGATGCGGAGGGTTTCATCGGCTCGCCGGACGAAGCGATCATGAAGGCGGGAAAGAACCTGCGCTGGGTTCACATTTTCAGCGCGGGGGTGGAGAATTACGTTTCCCTGCCCGGTTTCCAGGAGGGTCGGGTCCGGATGACCTGCCTGAAAATCCACCAAGGGCCGGAAATCGCGGATCACGCTTTCGCCCTGCTGCTCCACCTCACCCGGAACATGGGGGTTTACCAACGGGCGCAGGACCGCGGCGAGTGGGCGGGCAGGAGCGGGCTTCCCCTGATCGAGCTGCGGGGCCGCACCATGCTGGTCGTCGGGTACGGCGGCATCGGCACGCAGGTTGCGGAGCGGGCGAAGGCCTTCGGGATGACCGTCCATGCGATCGATCCGAAGGATATTCCTTTGACCGTCACCGTGGAGCGGTTCGGCGCGCCGGACGAATTGCATGAGTTCCTCCCGCTGGCGGATGTGGTGGTGAGCTGCGTGCCAATCACCCCGGAAAGCGACGGGATGTTCGGAGCAAAGGAATTTCCGCTGATGAAAAAAGGGGCCTACTTCATCAATGTTTCCCGTGGCAAGGTGGTGGATACCGCCGCCCTGGCAGCGGCGCTGGAGAGCGGCCATCTCGCCGGGGCGGGCCTCGATGTCACGGACCCCGAACCTCTCCCGGGCGACAGCCCCCTTTGGAAAATGCCGAACGTGATCCTCACTCCGCACATCGCCGGGGTATCGGACAAACGCAACAACAGGCAGAGGGAATTGGTCGCCGACAATCTGAAACGCTTCGCCACGGGGCTGCCGCTGAAGAACCTTGTCGATCCGGCGAAAGGGTATTGAGGAAAGCGGTTCTTCAATCGCCGCCGCAGCCGCTTCCGCAACTATTTCCTCCGCTTCCACAGCCACCCCCTGCTCCGCAGCCGCCTCCACCTTTGCCTCCCGATCCCCAGCGCCAGATTCCCACGAGCAAACCCAATATCCCGAGGAAAACGGCAAACAGGACCAGGACGGAAACCACGTCCACCTCAGCATCGCCCTCGCCCATCATCCAACCGCCACAACCCGCGGTGACGAGCAGCGCCCCCGCAAGGGCGGCCACCCGGGCAGCCGCGGTTGCCCGGGGTTTCCGGAGCACCCAGTACCGGCTGGTTTCGATCCATTTGGGGCTGGCCCGGAATCTGGCGCCGGGCGCCGGCCAAATGTCTTCCGGCGGCTCCACCCCGATGAGGCGGCGGTAGCTTTCGAGCGTTTTTGCATACCAGTCATGGAACTTCTCCGTTTCCGCGGCACCGCCTTTGGTCGGCGCATGATGCAGAGGCTGGCCGAGAATACCGCCGCACAAATCGTCCCAGTAGGATCTGGTGTGGCAAAGGTGGAGGTGCCACGCCTGGTCCACTTCATGGGAAGGCGTGACGGGATGACCGGCCCTGACGGCGAGGAACACGAAACGCTTGTACTCCAGAATCACCCTGCCGGTGAAATCCGGGTCCCAGTTGTTTTCACGCGCCAGCCGTTGCTCGAACGGAAAAGCGGGCGCGGAGAGGCCGGGCTCGAAAGCCTCCAGCCGGGCGAGCAAAGGATCTTTCATGGCCTCATTCCAGCAGACGGCATGGGCCGCGTCTTCAAAAAAACACGGACCCGCCGCATGTGAAATTCCATGGACGGGTGCGTTGAACATCGAACATCGAACGCCCAACATCGAACGTTGAAGTGGAAGAAGCTTGGAGTCTTCCCCCCAATAACGAATCACCATCTCCCCATGGTTCCTTGCAGCGGCGGCGTTTGGCGGATAGCGTCCGCGCCCATGACAGACGATCTCTCCGGAAAG
>CAZVSA010000132.1:655-7450 GCA_964629955.1 uncultured Luteolibacter sp. | reverse complement strand
AGCCGCCGCCATTGGGTGGGCTTCTGGAGCATGATCGTCCAGCAGACGCAGAACGCGTTCAACGACAAGGCGGCACAGTTCATCCTCATTCCGCTTGGCGGGGCGGTGGCGGTGAATCTGGCGGTGGAGTCCTGGGCAGGGTTGATGATCGCCCTGCCGTTCGTGCTCTTCGCGCCGCTGGCGGGGTGGTTGAGCGACCGGTTTTCCAAGCGCGATGTGATGCTGGGTGCGGCGGTGGCGCAGGTGGCGATCCTCGGCTGGATTTGCGCGGCGGTGGCGATGCGGGATCTGACGCAGGCGTTGTGCGGGTTTTTCGCGCTGGCGGTGCAGTCGGCGTTTTTCAGTCCGGCGAAGATCGGGATCAACAAGGAGCTTGTGGGTTCGCGGCACCTCGGGTTTGCCGCGGGGATCCAGCAGATGACGGCGATGCTGGCGATCCTGCTGGGGCAGATCGCCGCCGGTTGGATTTTCGATCAACGGTATGGGGCGGCGGGAGGGACGCCGGAGGTGGCGTGGCGGGCGGCGCTGGTTCCGCTGGTGGTGCTGACGGCGCTCTCGGTGCCGGCGGTGGCGCTGGCGTGGATCATTCCCCGGGTGCCGGCGCAGGGCGGGGTGAAACTGACGCCGCGGATCGCGGTGAGCCATTTCACCCATGTGGCGGAGTTGTGGAAGGACGCGGGGTTGAGAAGGGCGGCCATCGGCGTGGCGTTTTTCTGGGGATTCGCGGCGTTCATCAATTTGTGGTCGTTGAAGCTGGCGAAGGAAATGACCGGCGGCGGCGAGGGTTTCGGCACGCTGTCCTCGATGTTCATGGCGGCGGCGTCCCTGGGGATGGCGGCGGGATTCGGCGTGGCTTCGATGTTGTTGAGGAGGCGGATCGAGCTGGGATGGGTGCCGGTGGCGGGCCTGGCGATGACGCTGAATTCCATCGCGATCGCATTCATCGCTCCGGGCGGGTGGTTGTTTCTGGTTGCCCTCGGTTCGCTCGCGTTTTTCGCGGCGATTTTCCTCGCTCCGCTGAATGCGTGGATGCAGGACAATTATCCGCCCGCGAAACGGGGAGAGCTGCATGCGGCGGTGAATTTGCAGGATTGCCTGGCAGGAATGCTGGCGGTGGGGTTCATCGAGCTTTTCGCGCTGGGTGCGGAGGCGCTCGGCGTGGATGCGTTGAGGGGCTACCGCTTTCAGGTCGTTTTCATCGGTCTGGCCTGCGGGCTGATGACGTGGTTCATCATCCGGCTGCTGCCGGGCGATTTCATCCGGGTGATCGGAGTGGCGTTGGTCCGCGTGATCTACCGCATCCAGGTGGTGAATGCCGGGAGGCTGCCCGAGCGGGGAGGGGTGATGCTTTTGCCGAACCATGTCACGTTCGCGGATGCGTTTTTCATCTCGGCGGCGTGCCCGCGGCCGGTGCGTTTCGTGATGGATGAGGCGTTCATGGCGCGGAGGTCGATCCGGGTGTTCGCGAGCATTTTCAACACGCTCACGATCCGCCGGGACCAGCCGAGGGAGGCGATCCGCCGGACAATCGGAGCCTTGGAGGCGGGGGATCTGGTCTGCCTGTTTCCGGAGGGCCAACTGACGAGGACGGGAGCGATGTGCGGGCTGCGGCGCGGCTTCGAGCTGATCGCGAGGAAATCGGGTCATCCGGTGTTGCCGATGTGGTGCGATGGTGCGTGGGGGTCGATTTTTTCGTTCGAGCGCGGGCGGTTTTTCCGGAAAATCCCGCACCGGATTCCCTACAGTCTGGTGATCGCGTTCGGCGAGGGAATGCCCGCGGAGGCGGCGGGCATGGAGGCGGTGCGGGATGGAATGTTGCGGGCTTCGGCGGATGCGCTTGAGCGGAGGTTTTCCCCGCGTTCGACGCCCGCGTGGATCAACGGGCACCAGATCGGGCAGGTGGATGCGCTGCACCGGCGGAAGCCGTTTTCGGTGCTGGCGGGCGATCCGGTGCCGGAGGAATTGCGCGGGCTGCGGGATGGATTTTGCCGGCGTTTCGGGTCGAAAATGGAGGTGCGGGCGGAGCTGTCTCCGGGAGGGCCGCGGGTGTGGCTGGGCGGGGAGTTGCTGAGAGCGGCGTTCGAGAAGGTGGAACGCGGCGATGGGGTCGTTTTTCTCGATTTCAGCGGGAAGGCGCTGGAGCCGCTGGACCGGGAGGGCGTGGTTCATTGCCCGTGCCTCGCGGTGGATGGCCTGGTGGTTGCGATGTCCATGCCGGACCCGCCGATTCCCGGCGGGCAGGCGGAAGCGCAGGCGGGACGAAAGCCCGGCACATGGGGCAAGCTCCTTCCCGGCTGGTTTCTTCAAAAAGATGCCGATGGAGCGGTGCGGGCGCATGGCCCGGCGGCTCCGGATGGGTTGCTTCTACCGCCCTGCTTTCTGGATGAGGAGGGGTTTCTCGCGAACATCGAACATTGAACGCCCAACATCGAACGTTGAAGTGAAGAAGAATCCGGAATCTTCCACTGATCATCCGGCGCTTCTCTCGAACATCGAAGGGAGAAATGCTGAAAACGGGAATCTTCCTCCCGGCTCTCCATTTCCGGGGCGCGAGCGAAGACCCCTCTTCTCTTCACTTCGACGTTCGATGTTCGCGATCCCGCTTGCAGGACGGTGCGGGAGGTGGTTTGACTGCGCCGATGAACCGCCCCGATGGACGCCAGCCCGATCAACTCCGTGAAATTTCCTTCATTCCGAACGTAGCCCCCCATGCGACCGGGTCCGTGCTGGTTTCCTTCGGGAACACACGGGTGATTTGTTCGGCCACGATCGAGGAAGACGTGCCGCGCTGGATGCGGCAGCAGCGGGTGGAGGGAGGCTGGCTGACGGCGGAGTATTCCATGCTGCCGTATTCGACCCACGAGCGGAAACAGCGGGACATTTCGCGCGGGCGTCTGGACGGGCGTTCTTCGGAAATCCAGAGATTGATCGGCCGCTCGCTGCGGGCCGTGGTGGATTTGAAGGCCGTGGGCCAGAGAACGGTCTGGATCGATTGCGATGTGCTGCAAGCGGACGGGGGGACGCGGACGGCCTCGATCACGGGCGGCTGCGTGGCGATGGCGATCGCCTTCAACAGGCTGATGGGGGAAGGAAAGCTGAGGAATTTTCCCGTCAAAAAACTGGTGGCGGCGGTATCCGCGGGGGTTTTCCAGAGTGTGCCGGTGCTGGACCTGGATTACGTGGAGGACAAGGAGGCCTCGGTGGATTTCAATGTGGTGATGACGGAAACTTCGGAATTCGTGGAGGTGCAGGGAAGCGGTGAGGAGGCGGTTTTCACCGGTGAGGAGATGGGCGCGATGCTGGAACTTTCCCGGAAAGGGATCGCGGATCTGATCTCGAAACAGAAGGCCGCGATCCTCACGGCGGATCGCGCGGCACCGGCGGATCTTTCCTCGTTGATGGCGGCGTTTTCCAGATAGATCAAAAAGTCATCGGATTCACCGCAAAGCCGCGGAGGAACAACTCCGGCTTCCGATCCTGAAGATTTATCCTCTTTGCGTCCCTTTGCGACCTTCGCGGCTTTGCGGTGAAATGGGAACCAGTCTTTTGAGGCGTCAGCCCTGGCCCTTTCCGGATTTCCCGCTTGCATGGATGCTCCATCCGGGCAGCGTGGACCGATGATGTTCAAAACCCTCGCTGCATTCGGAATGCTTTCCTTGTGCCTGCACGCGCAGGACGCGTCCCCGGTTCCTACGCTTCCGGAAATGCCGGAACCGGAGCTGGGGCCGGATTCCAAACCGAAACCCGGCGTCCCGGCCGGAACCGTCACCAGCCACCGGTGGGATGACTCGAAGGTGTTCCCCGGCACCCGCCGCGAGTATCACGTTTACAAACCCGCGCAGTACGATGACTCGAAACCAACCGCGGTGATGGTTTTCCAGGACGGGCACAGCTATGTGAATCCGTCGGGAGATTTCCGCGCGCCGGTGGTGCTCGACAATCTGATCCATGAAGGGGCGATCCCGCCGGTCGTCGGGATTTTCATCAATCCCGGCCACAAGGGGGAACAGGCACCGGAAAGTCCGTGGCGCGCCGACAACCGCAGCTTTGAATACGACACCCTTTCCGACGCCTACGCGCGGTTTTTGTTAGAGGAAATTCTCCCGGAAGTGGCCAAGGATTTCAATCTGACGGAGGATCCGGAAATGCGTGCCATCTGCGGCGCGAGTTCGGGGGGAATCTGCGCGTGGACGGTGGCCTGGGAGCGCCCGGACGCTTTCCGGAAGGTGTTTTCCTCCATCGGTTCCTTCACCAACATCCGCGGCGGGGATGCGTATCCGGGGATGATCCGCAAAGCGGAAAAGAGGCCGATCCGCGCGATTTTCCAGGCGGGTCTCAACGATCTGGACAACCCGCACGGCTCATGGCCGCTCGGCAACATGCAGATGCAGGCCGCGCTTCGTTTCGCGGAATACGATCACCGCTTCCTCTGGGGCCACGGCGCCCACAACGGCAAACACGCGGGCGCGGTCCTGCCGGAGGTGTTGCGGTGGTTGTGGCGGGAGTGAGCGGGGTGCAAACCGCTCAATCCATGCCGGCGGGGGAATGCCCGGGGGCGTCCTATGGAGTTTCTCCAAGATCCACCGCAATTTCCGCGAGGACTTCTCCGGAAACCCGGAAACGGGTGATGCGGCGCAGATCGGCGATGCCGTCCAGCGCCCGCTCCAGCTTGCCTTGTTTTTTTGCCCAAACGATCATTCCCAGCAAACCGATGATCTTGATGCCCAGCCCTTTTGCGGCATGGCGGGCGTCACCGTCGTCAACAATCAACCAGTCCGCGTTCAGATCCAACGCCAAATGAATGGCGTCGATTTCCCCGCAGTGCAGGTTCTTCAACTGAGGCAGGTTTCGGGGTGTTCCCTCCTGCATGACCACCAGCCACCCTTGGCTCCGCGCGCTTTCCAATCTGTCCCAAGCCGCGGCATCTCCGATTTTTTCCAATTCCCGCCAGACTCCGCCGGGGATCCGAATCGTCCCCCATCGCTCTTTGAGCCACGGGAGCCAGTCCATTTTCGCCATCGCGGAAAGCGGCGATGTGTCACTGACCACACAAACCGGCTTCAAGGTCATCCTGCCAGTCATTCAGGGTGTAGTGGATCGGGATATCCCGCAGTCCCAGCTCGCGCTCGAAGTCGTGGCGGCTCAGGTCCGCGAGTTCCGCCGCTTGCGCGTGGGTCAGCTTTCGCGAGGCGAACATTCCGCAGGCCAGTTCCAGCAAAGCGCCGCGCCTGCGTCCCGCATCGTCGCCGGGAAGTGTCTCGGCCACGCGATCCGGGATTTCCAAAATCATGCTCATGGCACAATCTAGCCTGCCTCCGCGTCCATGACAAGTCCGCCTTCCACCATCCTTCTTCGCGACGTTCCTTGATGAGCGGCTGGATCGGGAGTTTTCCGGGAATTCGCAAACCGCTCAATCCATCCCCGCGAGGCGGTGGTTCAGGGCGATCGAACGCCGCAGCGCCTTCATGATGGCGATCAGGCCCCGGAATTCCCTGGCAGCCGCGGCGCATGCAGGATCGGCCCCCGTCTGGCGGCTGATATGACGCCCGATGTCCGTCTGAAGCAGACGCATTTTGGATTCCAGCAGGCCGAGTTCCGCCCGCAGCGTGGAAAGTTCCTTGTTGGTTTTCCCGATGACGACGAAGGCCTCGGACGCTTCCATCCGGTGGGCTTTTCTCCGGCTGTTGAGCCGCTCGTCCAGCGCATCGAGCCTGACATCGAGTTCGTCGATCTCCTTGCCGATTTGAATTCTCTCCTCCTTGAGTTCCTCGAACCGCATCTTGAGTTCCGCCAGCCGCGCTTTGACCTTGGCGAGGTCTTCGCCGGGCTCCGGGGAGGAAGCGGCTTCCTTCGACAGCACTTCCTTCTTCATCTGCAGGCCCTCGTAGGTCCGGCGGACGGAGCGGGCGATGGCGATCACCTCATCCCTGCGGCGGGCGAGTGTCTTGAGTTTTTCCAGAACCTCGTCCCGCTCCGCGGAAAACTCATCCGCGGTGGCATCCGCGGGAGTGCTGAGCAGGTTCACCCGTTGCTCGTGGGCCTGATGAAGCTGGGCCTCGGATTCGTTGAGTTTTTCGAGGATGGACTTCCGTTGCTCCATGAGGCGGCGGAGATTCCAGTATTCCACGGAAAGATCCTCGACTTCGGAAACCCGCTCCCAGACCAGATGCCCGAGATGGGCCTCCGCCTCGCGCAGCAGGCGCATTTCGGTGGCGGCCTCGGCCATGCGCTGGTTGCGGCGCACCAGTCCGAAGGGTTGGACGGCGCGTGAGAAGAAGTATCGGGTGGGGGTCATGGAGGGAAAAGCTACTCGGATATTTTCTTTTGCAGGGCGCTGATCACGTTGAAATCCTCCAGGGTGGTGACGTTGCCGGTGATCTCGCCCGTGAGGACCAGTTCCTTGAGAAGGCGGCGCATGATCTTCCCGGATCGCGTCTTTGGCAATGCGGGGGCGAAATGAATGTCATCGGGTTTCGCGATGGCCCCGATGACGTTGCCGACGTGATCGCGCAGTTTTTTGCGAAGCTCCTCCGATTCCTCGTGGCCCGCCTTGAGGGTGACGAACGCGGCCACGGCCTGGCCCTTGAGGTCGTCCGGGCGGCCGATCACCGCGGATTCGGCGACGGCCGGGTGGGAGACGAGCGCGCTCTCGATTTCCGCGGTGCCGAGGCGGTGGCCGGAGACGTTGAGAACGTCGTCGAGCCGCCCGATGATCCAGAAATTTCCGTCGTTGTCGCGGCGGGTGCTATCGCCGGGGGTGTATTGGCCGGGGTAGTCGGACCAGTAGGTTTTCTT
>CAZVSA010000132.1:0-645 GCA_964629955.1 uncultured Luteolibacter sp. | reverse complement strand
CCCGTAAATGGTGCGGGCCATCGCGGGCCACGGCTTGCGGATGACGAGGCGGCCGTCGTGGTTCGGTTTGCACTCCTTGCCGGCGTCGTCGAGGATGGCGGCGTCGATTCCGAAAAACGGCAGGGTGGCCGTGCCAGGCTTGCAGGGGGTGGCTCCGGGAAGCGGGGAAATCAGGATCGCGCCGGTTTCCGTCTGCCACCAGGTATCGACGATCGGGCATTTTCCTCCACCGATGTGCTTGCGGTACCAGTTCCACGCTTCCGGGTTGATCGGCTCTCCGACGGACCCCAGAAGACGCAGCGAGGACAAATCGTAACCCGCGGGGAAATGGTCGCCCGCCTTGATGAAGGCGCGGATGGCGGTGGGCGCGGTGTAAAAGATGGTGACGCCGTATTCCTCGATCATTTTCCAGAAACGGCCGAAGTCGGGCTCGTTCGGCGCGCCTTCATACATCACCTGGGTGACTCCGTTCGCCAGGGGGCCGTACACGATGTAGGAATGGCCGGTGATCCATCCGACGTCCGCCGTACACCAGTAGATGTCCTCGTCCCGCATGTCGAAGATGTACTTGCAGGTCGAGTAGGTGCCGGTGAGGTAGCCGCCGGAGGTGTGCAGGATGCCCTTCGGCTTCCCGGTGGAGCCGGA
>CAZVSA010000131.1:0-10746 GCA_964629955.1 uncultured Luteolibacter sp. | reverse complement strand
GCGGCGGCGGGACGCCACCGCCACGGCCTGCGACGGGACGTCGCAGCCACGATCCCATTTCCAACCACTCTCAAAATAACGCGGCGTTGCCGGGAGGTTGCCCTTTCCGACCGGGCGCGCATCGTGCTTTGTTTCCGGAACGAATGACCTCATCCGCCCACCCCACGCGCGAACAGCTTCGTCTCGAAGGCTTCGGCCTCATCGATGAAAGGATCGGCTTCCTCATCAGCTGCCTCAAGGATGCCCTGGAAAGCAGCGGCGAAACCGATCTGCTGGACTACCTGCCATGGTCCGGCCGCGAGCCGGAAGGCAGAGAGGCGCCGGAAGGGCTGCCGCAGCTTTACTCCATGGCGTTCCAGCTTCTCAACATGGTGGAGGAGCGGGTGGCGGCGGAGATCCGCCGCGAGCGGGAAAAAGCCCTCGGCGCGGAGTCGATCCGGGGCTTGTGGCCCCGGGCCTTGCGCGATCTCCGGGCGATGGGGCTGGGGCCGGAGCAGATTCTCGACGTGCTGCGGGATGTCCGGGTGGAGCCGGTTCTCACCGCCCATCCCACCGAGGCGAAGCGCACCAGCGTGCGCGAACGCCAGCGCGTTCTTTACGAGGAAATGGTTCGCAACGAATACCCGAAATACACCGCGCGGGAGCGCCGCAGGATCCGCGGCCGGGTCGTCACCATTCTCGAAACCCTCTGGCGCACCGCGGAGATCCACCTCGTCCGCCCGGACATTTCCAGCGAGTTGAGAAATGCCATCCACTACCTGCGCGATCTTTTCCCCTCCGCGATCAACCGCCTCGATCTTCATTTCACCGAGGCATGGCGCGATGCCGGGCTGCCGTTGGAGACGCTCCGCTCTGCGGGAAACATTCCGCATCTGGCATTCGGCACCTGGATCGGCGGCGACCGGGACGGCCATCCGCTCGTCACCCCGGCGGTCACGGAGCGGACGCTGGAGGAACTCCGCCAGGCGGCTTTTGAATTGCTCCAGCGCGAGCTTCAGGCGTTGGCGGCGCAATTGCCGCTTTCCCGCCATCTCACGCCCGTTCCCGGGGAACTGAGCCTCCGGATCGAGGAGTTGGCGGCGCTCGTTCCCGCGCGGGAAGATGTGGCGACTTTCCTTGCCCAGCACGAGGAGGAGCCATGGCGGCAGATGGCGGGGCTCATGGCGCTGCGTGTGCGCGAGCAGGCCCGGGGGAAATCCGGTTACGAAAATCCGGAGCAAGTGAAGGAGGATCTCAATCTGCTTTCCCGGACGCTTGCGGAGGCCGGCTGCCACATGCTGGAGGAGGAGGCGATCCGTCCGCTGCGGCACAAGCTTGAGATTTTCGGCTTTCATCTGGCGACTCTCGACATCCGGCAGAATTCGGAATTCCACGACAAGGCGATCGCCCAACTGCTGGAGGCCGCGGGCATCGAGGATGGTGAAAATTATCAAAGCTGGCCGGAGGAGCGCCGCGTGTCCTTCCTGGAAAAGGAACTTTCCTCCTGCCGCCCGTTTCTCCACGACCGCCTGAGCGCCGGGCCGGAGGCGGACAACGTGCTGGATACCTACCGCGTGCTCGTCCGGCATCGCCGGGCCTGGGGCTCCGCCGGGCTGGGCGCTCTGATCGTATCCATGACGCGGCAGCTTTCCGACCTGCTGGGGGTGTATCTGCTGGCCCGCGAGGCCGGCCTGATGGAAAGAAGCGGGGACGGCCTCGTCTGCCCGCTTCCCGTGGTGCCGCTTTTCGAGACCATGGACGATCTCGACCGCTCGCCCGGGATTCTGGCGGCGTTCCTCGATCATCCGCTGGCGGCTGCATCCCGGGAGGGAAGCCAGCAGGTGATGCTCGGCTATTCGGATTCCAACAAGGATTGCGGAATTCTGGCCGCCCAGTTCGCCCTCCAGCGGGCGCAGGAAGCCCTGGCCCGGGTGGCGGGGGAGAGACGGGTGGAATTGTGCTTTTTCCACGGCCGCGGAGGAACGATTTCCCGCGGAGCGGGGCCCACCCACTGGTTCATGGCCTCCCTGCCGCACGGGGCGATGAGCGGCGGTTTCCGGATGACCGAGCAGGGGGAGACCATCGCCCAGAAATACGCGAATCTTGCGAACGCGACCTTCAATCTCGAACTCCTCCTCGCCGGGGCCGCCGTCACCACCGCGCGGCACCGCCATCAGCCCGCGGAGGAAGATCCCTGTGAGAAATTCATGGCAACCCTGGCCGCCACCAGCCAGAAAGCCTATCAGGGGTTTCTCCATGCGGACGGCTTCATCGATTTTTACCGGCAGGCCACTCCGATCGACGCCTTGGAGCACTCGCGCATCGGCTCCCGCCCGGCCCGTCGTACGGGCAAAAAAGGCCACTCCATCGCGGATCTCCGGGCGATTCCGTGGGTTTTTTCATGGACCCAGGCGCGCTGTTACCTGCCCGGCTGGTTTGGCGTGGGCTCCGCTCTGGAACATCTGAAAACCTCGGACCCCGATGGCTTCGGCCGGCTGAAGGAAGCCCTCCCGCGTTCCACGTTCCTCAGCTACGTTCTCACCAACGTCGAAACCAATCTGGCTTCGGCGAATCTCGATCTGATGCGTGACTACGCGGGGCTGGTGGAGGACGAAACCCTGCGGGCGGAGTTTCTGGAGAAGATCGTGCGGGAGTTCGAGCGCACTCGCATCCACCTCGCGGAATTGCTGGATGGAGAAATGGCCGCCCGCAGGCCGCGGATGGCGAAAACTCTGGAAATCCGCGAGGCTCCGCTGCAGGTGCTCCACCACCAGCAGATCTCCCTTCTGCGCGAATGGCGCGGCCACCTCGCCGCGGATCGTCAGGAAGAGGCGGACGCGCTGCTGCCGCGGTTGCTTCTTTCCATCAATGCGATCGCCTCCGGCCTGCGGACCACGGGGTGAAGAGGGGAACATCGAACATCGAACGTCCAACATCGAACGTCGAAGTGAAGAGGTATGCGGGATTCGGACCTCTCAGGATTCCGCGGCGGCGAAACGCTCGGAGACGGCATCCCAGTTCACGACGCTCCACCACTCCTTCACGTAATCGGCCCGGCGGTTCTGATAGTGGAGGTAGTAGGCGTGCTCCCAAACGTCGAGCCCCAGCAGCGGGGTGCCGAGTTCCTCGACGAGACCTTTCATGCCCGGATTGTCCTGATTGGCGGTGCTGGTGATCTTGAGTTCTCCGCCGGTGGCGATGAGCCACGCCCAGCCGGAGCCGAAACGCTTGCCCGCGGCATCGGCGAACGAGGCCTTGAAATCCTCCAGCGAGCCGAACGCGGCGCTGATCGCCGCGGCGAGTTCCGCGGAGGGTTTCCCGCTCTGTTCGGCGGGAGCCAGGGTTTTCCAGAAAAAGTCATGGTTCCAGTGGCCGCCTCCGTTGTTTCGGATGGTGTTCCTCAGGGCGTCGTCGGAAACGGACGGGAGATCCGCAAGCAGCTCGTCGAGCGGCTTTTTCGCGAGTTCCGGCGCGCTGTCGAGAGCGGCATTGAGATTGTTGATGTAGGCGGCGTGGTGCTTGCCATGATGGATTTCCATCGTCGTCGCATCGATGTGGGGCTCCAGGGCATCGAGGGGATACGGCAGGGATGGCAGCGTGTAGGCGGCTTCGGCAGCCCGGGCGCCCGTCGGCAGGATCGCGGCGGTGGCGGCAAGGGTTCCGAGTTTGACAAAATCGCGGCGATCGATGGCGAGTGGAGTTTTCATGGCTCGGGCTAGATAGATGCTGCCCGGAGCGAAATCAAACGCTTATCGGGACGCATGCCATCTTTCGGGGACAAGCGCCACATTCCGACTCCGCGGGAAGGATCAGCGGGGAACGGGAATCGCGATGAAATCGCCACCCGTCTCTATTGAGAAACTGTCCCCTGAAAGAATTTCTTCCGAACGCACGGAACTGTCCACATGAAGCTTGAACTGTCGTTGGCCGATCTCCGGGGAAACCAACAACACGGCGGAAGGTTCTCCCGGATCGGCTTTCGGATTGTAGAACCAGTCGCCGGGATATTTCGGGTTCACATGGAGCAAGATTTCGATGTTGGTGGTAAAACCTTCCGATTCCAGCGTCATCAGGTCGTCCGGGAATGTCCCGTTTTCCGCCTCGAATTCCATCAGAGCGAGGCCGATCTGCTTCATGTTCGACATGCACTCCGACATGTCCGATTTTCGTTTATGGCTGACGACGAGCGGTGCGGTCAGACCGGCCAGGGCGGCGATCACCGGGATCATCACGAAGGCCCCGTAGCCGAAAATCAGACCGAGCTTGGCCCTGCCCGGAGGTTTGCCTTCTTTGGTGGCTCTGGACCATGCGATGTGGCCCGTGACGATGGCGGGAAGCGCCGTCGCAAAGCAGGTGGGAAGCGCCAGAAATCCGCAGATCATGCTGGCGGTGGCCAGTCCGCTGTGTTGGGGAGTTTCAGGTAGGGGAAGGGAAGGAGGATTCATTCATGGATTCAGATGAAGTTTCCGGGAGGCGTCAATGATTGGAGAACAGGGCGGCCTCTTCTTCAATGGCGGCGCCCCATGGGTCATCGGGGATGGAGTTGTTGGAAGCCGCTTTTTCATTGCATCATTCCGCAATCTCCGGGTCCGGATCGGTCTCATCCTCGTCGAGCAGGCGTTTCATCGCCGGGACGAAGCGGTTGTAGAAGAGTCCCAGAAGCGTCAGCGCCGCGCCGAGCACGATGAAGGATACGACGCGCATGAAGGCGGTGAAGTCCCAGACATCCACGGCGAACACTTTCACAATGGCCATCGCGAGCAACGCGAATCCCGCTTGCCGGAAAATCACCATCCTTTGCCAGAGTCCCGCGGAAACCGCGGCGAAACCAAGCACGGACCACAGCACCGCCGCCGCATGCCAATCGTATCGCCAGACGAGCATTTGCGTCGCCCACACCGTGAGGAGGGCGCAGCCTGCGATTGCCGCCGCCGGAACGATCTGGCTGCGTCCGCGTTCTTCCCTGTGGACCAGAAATGGCAGGGTGAGGAAAACCGCCGCGACCATCCAGCCGCGCCACGAACCGGGGGATTCGGCGGGTGACCACGGCGCTTCCACGGTTTCGATGGCGAACCACAGGACGCTTCCCGCAAGGAAGCCGACGGCCTCCAGCGGAATCCGCCATTTGAGAATTTTCGCGGCGAGAAGAAGCAGCAAGGCCGTCGCGGCGAGCCAATCGCCCCAATAATCCGGAGCGAGCCGGTGCAGGCCGGTCCAGAATGCAAGGAATGCCGTGAGGCGGAAGACGCCTTCCGTGAAGCCCGCGAATCTCTCCATCCGGCTCCGCGCCCATGGCAGGTGGAGCAGCAAAACCGCCGCGAGGGCCAGCGCCACCATGAGAAACAGAGGCAGGCTTCCCTCCCGCTCCGTGAGAGCGTATCCCGCGAGCCCCAACAACGCCAGCACCACCCCGCAAGGCGGCAGGCGGTGGCAGCGCAGCGCCAGACCGGTCGTGGTCAGGGCCAGTGCCATGACGGAAAGCGCGAGAGCGGTCGCTTCGAGAGTCCAATCGAATGCCCCCACCAATGCCCCCGCCGCCAGCGCGACAAAGACGGAGTGACCCCAGGCCAGGACCACGGAGATTTCCTTGGAAGGATTTTCCTCCTGTTCCCGCCGCTGGTGCCAGACCCATGCGGCGGCCAGCGAAAACAACCCGGCGGGCGCGATCGCTCCCGGATTTTTCGCGAAAACGAGAAACCAGACGGCGGTGCCCAGAAACGCAAAACCACCCCCCGCCACTTCGAGCATCCGCCTTTCCCGGTCGAGAAAATGCGATCCGGCTCCCAGGGCGGTTGCCACGGCAGCCGCCACCGGCAGCGGCCATTCCCCCGGCAATTTCGCGCACCAGCCGAGGATGCCGGAAGCCACCGCCGCAATGAACAATCCCGCCGCTCCCAAACGGACGAACTCCCGCAACGGTTCGTCGCAGTGGTCCGCGCCGCGCCGCACGATCAGCGAAGCCACGCCCGCGAAAAGCGCCACCAGCCCCGCGCTCCAGACGGGAATGGGAGTCTGGGAATCCATCCACGGAGGAGGCCAGCCACCGGCCATTGCACAGGCCGCGATGCCCGCCGCGACGGAGAAAAACACTTCGCTCCGGCCTTTGAACCGGACGAACGCCACAGCCAGCGCCGCGGATTGCATCGCCAGCGCCAGGGCGAGATGAAAGCCCTCCAGCTTCAGGAGCAGGGCGATGGTGAGCCCGGCGAGGCCGTGGGCCATGTTCACCCCGCCGCTGGTCCGGTCCGCCCTGCGCCCGATCACGCCCAGGATGCCCAGAACGAGGCCGAACACCGCGGGAACCTTCCAATAACCGTCCGTCCCGAATTGCTCCACCCAGATGCCGCTGAACAGCAGATAGAACGCGATGTTGTTCGCCCCCGTAAACCACGAGCGCGCGCGTTCCGACATCGATCCATCGAAGCGCCCCGTCAGCCCCGGCAGGGAAAACAGGATCCACGATGGCGGCAGGAACCACAGCACCGCCGGATCCGTCAGCCGCCCCTGAGCCGCTCCGAGAATCTGCCAGCCGAAGAAAGCCGCGTAGGTCCCGATCAGCGACGCCACTCCCGGCGCGGACCAGCCGGGCCGCAGCATCAGCACCACCCCGCCCGCCGCCAGCATCACGTTGGAAACCGCGGAAAGCCAGCCGATCGGTTGCAGCATGGTGGAGTAGGAGGCGAGGGCGAATGCCATCACCGCCGTCACCTTCGCCTGCCGCAGCCAGGAAACCGCCCCGATGGCCGCGGCGGCGGCGAGAAGCAGCACCGCGGCGAGCGCCGGGCTGTCGATCACCCTCAGCCGTTCGACATGATGCGCGGCGAACGTGCAATAGTATCCGAACGCCAATCCTCCTCCGAGGATCACCTCCCCGTAGTGTTTCAACTTCGGTTTCCCCGCCAGCCTCCGGCCGGTTTCGATCAGGAGTCCCGCGCCGCAGAACAAGGCCGCCAGCCGCACTCCGGCGGGCAGCTCGCGGACCCAGTTCTGATAGGCGTAATTTCCCAGCAAAGCCAATCCCGTCACCAGCAGGGCGATTCCCAGTCGGACCAGCCACACCCTTCCGAGCTGGATCTCGAAGGAGCTGTCCGGTTCCGCATTTTCCGCCATCGGCTCCGGCATCCGCACGGGAATGACCGGGGACTCCACCGGCTCCGCGGCCTGTGCGGGAATCTCATCCGCCTGCGGGGCCGGGGAAGGAATCGCCGGGGGAAGGGGAGGCGGAATGATCGCAGGAGGCGCCTCCATCGCTTCCTCCGGGGGAGGGGGCGGAGGGGATGGGACCGCCCGGTCCTCCAGTTTCCGGAGCTGGATCTTCAGATCCAAAACGGAATGTTGGAATTCCCGTTCCAGAGAAACCAGACGCGCGCGCAGCGACGCGATTTCCTCTCCGGATGGCAGGCCCGAATCCTTGTTCACAAGACTTTTCTAAGTCACCGCCCATCCGCCGCGAAGCCGAAAGATCGGGTAGGGCCGACGCATCAAAAAATCAATGGATTCACCGCAAAGCCGCGAAGGTCGCAAAGGGTCGCTGAGAAAATTCCGGATGAGATCGGGGGGATGGGTGACGTTGCGCCTGTTTTTCCGGTTTCCGATCCTCCATCCGCCCTCTTCGCGTTCCTTTGCGATCTTCGCGGTGAAATGAACCCCCGTCTTTTGATGCGTCAGCCCTGTTCCCTCATCGACATTGCAGGAGTACGGAGGTAGGTGTTCCGCATGACCATGCCGTTTCCGGACGACGGCCGGATGCTTCGCCCATGACTTCGTTACGAAACCACCGCTCGACTCTCTGCGACACGCATCGCGAAGAGGTGGCCAGCCTGCTCACCCATGCCGTGGGGGTGATTTTCAGCGTCTTCGCCCTCGTGGCGATGATCGTGGTTTCGCAGGGCGATGCCATCCGGATCTTGTCGGCGGTGGTTTTCGGGATTTCGCTCATTCTGCTCTACTCCTCCTCCACGCTCTATCACTTCTTCACGAGCGTGCGGTGGAAGTCCCGGCTTCAGGTGCTGGACCACGCCTGCATTTACCTCCTCATCGCGGGCTCCTACACTCCCGTCACGCTCATCAGCCTGCGGGGTCCGGCCGGGTGGTGGCTTTTCGCCGTGGTGTGGTCGCTGGCTCTTTTCGGCGTGATCGTGAAATTGTTTCTCAAGAAGAAAAGGGACCATTGGATCTCCACGGGGCTCTATCTGGTGATGGGCTGGTTGATCGTTCTCGCCTTCGGCCCGCTCCTCCGCGCGGTGCCCGCGCCGGGAATCGCATGGCTTGTCGCGGGCGGCCTCGCCTACTCGCTCGGCGTGATTTTCTTTTCCTGGAAGAAGCTCCCGTTCCATCACGCCATCTGGCACCTGTTCGTGCTCGGCGGAAGCATCTGCCATGTCGTGGGCATCGGTCTTTACGTTCTCTCCTGATTCCCGTGCCGGAGCTTCCCGAAGTAGAAACCACCCGCCGCGGCATCGAGCCGCATGTCACCGGCGCCCTTGTGCGTGAAATCACGATCCGCCGCCGCGATCTCCGGCACCCGGTTCCGGACAGCCTTTCCGGTCTCGAAGGCTCCCGCATCCTCGGGGTCCGCCGCCGCTCGAAGTATCTCCTGCTGGAAATGGAGGATGCCTCCACGATCCTGATTCACCTCGGCATGTCCGGCAGCCTTCGGATCGTTCCTCTTTCCGAGCCCTGGAAGAAGCACGACCACGTGGCGATCACCCTCGGCGGGGGCGGGCAGCTCCGCTTCCACGATCCGCGCCGTTTCGGGCTGGTTCTCCACATTCTGGAGCCCGATCCCTCCGCGCATCCGCTTCTCGCGTCCCTCGGGCCGGAGCCCCTCGAACCCGGGTTTGCCGCCGCGCATCTGGCTGCCGCATGCGCGAAACGCGCCGCCGCGATCAAGCTGGTGATCATGGATGCCAAGGTCGTTGTCGGCGTGGGGAACATCTATGCGTCCGAAGCCCTCTTCCGCGCGGGCATCCGTCCCTCCACCCCCGCGCGCAAAATCAGCCGCCCCCGTCTTGCGAGGCTGGTGCAGGCGATCCGCGAGGTTCTCGCCGAAGCGATCACCCAAGGCGGCACGACGCTCCGGGATTTTCTCCAGTCCGACGGCCGGCCCGGATATTTCCGCCAGAGGCTTTTTGTGTACGACCGCAAGGGCCAACCCTGCCTTGTTTGCGAGACTCCAATTTCCCACGCCGTGCTTGGCCAGCGGTCGACCTACTGGTGCCGCGTCTGCCAGAAATGAGGCCATTGGTGAGAATTTCGGCCTTGGCGGGAGGCCTTCCGAATCGCTGGACTCGGAGGATTGTTTGGCTAGTATGGGGGATCTTTTCAAAACCCATGCGTGCGATTTTATTGTTATTGGCGGCCGTCATTCCTTCCGCGGCTCTGGAAATGCGTGTCTGGACGGATGTCCAGGATCGCACCGTGGAGGCCGAGATGACCGCCTTGAAAGAGGATGCGGTGGTCTTCCGGCTGAAGGATGGAAGCGAGGTGAATTTCCCCATCGCCCGGCTCTCCGAAGCGGACCGGCAATACGTCGAGGAAAATCGCGGAAAGCTTGCGGAGAAGCGACCCGCAATGAGTTCCGCTGCCGATGAGGATGAGGACAGGTTGAACTTCGGGGATCCGTGGCCGGATCGTGTGACGTTCACCGAAGATCCGGAGATCACCGTCGTGGAGGAAAACGCCGACACAAAACGCTTCATCTACGAGAGCGCGAACTACCGCTACGTTTGCGATGTGCGGTTGGCGAGGTCCGTGGTGAAAGGTTTCGCCGTCATGTTCGAGGCCACCCACCTGTACACGAGGACGCTTCCCCTGGGCATGACCCACGGGCAGAAGACCGATGGGAAATATCTCATCCTGTTATTCGAGAAATTCGAGAGTTATGTGAGCGCCGGAGGCCCGCCGGATAGCGCGGGGGTATTTATGGGAGGAAGGGGAGTTGTAATGGTGCCGTTGACGAGTCTGGGCGTCCGTCCCGTTGGCAGCAGCTACATGCTGGACCGGGACAAGAGCAGCAAGACGCTCCCGCACGAGCTGGTCCACCAGATCACTCCGGATGTTTATTACCGGGGCGGTTCGCGCGGATGGTTCACGGAGGGAATCGCGGAGTATGTGGCCGTCACCCCCTATCGCTCGGGATCCTACAACGTGCGTTCCAATTTCAGACCCATCGTGGAGTATGCCACCGCATACGGACAGAAAAACATGGGAGGAAGGGCGCTGGGAGACAAAATCAGCCTGCCGTCCCTGAAGACCTTTTTTCTCCAGGATTACCAAACCTTCCTTTCCAGGCCGCAGGTCAATTATGGCAGCGCCCTGCTTCTCACGACCTATTTCTTCCACATGGATGGGGATGGCGACGCAAAGCGGATTCAAGGGTTTCTCCAGGCGTTGCATGATGGAAAACAGGGGGAGGCGGCGCTCGAGGCGTTGTTGGACGGCCGGACGTACCAGGAGCTTGAGGCGGAAATTGTGAAACTCTGGAGCCGCAAGGGGGTCGATTTTACGTTTGGCAGTGATTGATGCGGGCGGGGGTTGGGGAAACGGCTGCGGTTTTGTTCGATGGGAAGCTGGCATTTACTGATGAGTTTTTGGGATGCGCTACATGCTCATGAATCGCGGTGGCAACGCCGGAGGCGGGTTGGTTGGTAGGGATGGACCGCCGGGCCGTCCCACTTTTTCCCGATAGGTATGGCATCCATTTCTGCCCCTCCGCTTTCTCCGCCAAATACAGCCCCACCCGCCGCGGAGAGACAGTCACGGCGC
>CAZVSA010000130.1:3848-10843 GCA_964629955.1 uncultured Luteolibacter sp. | reverse complement strand
GCGGCGGGTCCATGCTGTTTTCCCGGCGTGTCCGCCGTCACGAACATCTCCACCTACCGCTTCGCCGAACTCTCCGGCCTCAAGGAACTCCGGGCCGGATTGCTCGAACTTTGCAAGGAGCGGGAATTGAAAGGAACCATCCTGCTCAGCACCGAGGGAATCAACCTGTTCGTCGCCGGCAAGGAGGAATCCATCGCGAAACTGCTGGAAAAACTCCGGAGCATCCCCGGGCTGGAGGGGTTGGAACCGAAAATCAGCACAAGCGACACCCAGCCGTTCCACCGGATGCTGGTGCGGATCAAAAAGGAAATCATCGCCTTCGGAGTGGACGGCGTGCAACCGGCCCGGCACACCTCCCCGAAACTCTCCGCGGCGGAACTCAAACGCTGGCTCGATGAAGGAAAACCGGTGACCCTGCTCGACACCCGCAACGACTACGAAGTGAAACTGGGAACCTTCAAGGGAGCGTTGATCCCGGGAATCGACACCTTCCGCGAATTTCCCGATGCCGTGAGAAAACTGCCGGAATCCCTGAAACAACAGCCCGTCGTAATGTTCTGCACCGGCGGAATCCGCTGCGAGAAAGCCGGTCCGTTCATGGAGATGAAAGGCTTCCGGCACATCTATCAGCTCGACGGCGGGATCCTGAAATACTTCGAGGAAGTCGGCGGCGACCACTACGAGGGCGAGTGCTTCGTCTTCGACCAGCGGGTGGGGCTGGACCCCGCCCTGCGGGAAACCGACACCGCGGTTTGCTTCGCCTGCCAGGCTCCGCTGGACGCCACCGACCGGGAAGATCCCCGGTACGTGGAGGGAACAAGCTGTCCGCATTGCTTCAAAAGCGAGCCGGAAAAAATGGCACAGCGGATCCACGACCGCGAAGCGCTCCTCAGATCGCTGGTTTCCCCGCTGCCCGGTGCCACACCCCGCGAAAACCTGCGCCCCATCCACGTCCCCGCCTCGCATGACGGGGAAACCCTCGGCAATCTCCTTACCGGCATTTTCCCCCAGATCTCCAAAGAGGAGTGGGAGGAACGCTGCGCCGCCGGACGTTTCACCACCAGGGACGGCAAACCCGTGGACTGGAATCACCGCGTCCGCGCGGGGGAACAAATCATGCAGAAATTCCCGATGGCGTCCGAACCGCCGGTCGCCAATGACGTCCGCATCCTGCATGAAGACGAAGCCTGCCTCGTGGTTCTCAAGCCCGCTCCCCTGCCGATGCACGCCGCGGGGCGCTTCCACCACAACACCCTCCGGCATTTCCTCAATCTCGCCTACGCCCCGGAATGCCCGCGCCCCCTCCACCGCCTGGACGCGAACACCACCGGGCTCGTTCTCTTCGCCCGCACCCGGCACTTCTGCCACCTCCTCCAACGGCAGTTTCTCGAAAACACCGTGAAGAAATCCTACCTGGCGCGGATCGGCGGACACCCTCCCGAAGACACCTTCCGCGTCGATCTCCCCATCGCGGAATCAGCCGGTCCGCTCGGCGGGCGGAGAATTGACGAAACGAACGGCCTTCCGGCGCAAACGGACTTCACCGTCCTCCGGAGATCGGAGGACGGCACCTGCCTTCTCCGCGCCGACCTTCACACCGGAAGAACCAATCAGATCCGCCTCCACCTCCAACATCTCGGGTGGCCTGTATGCGGAGATCCCGCATACCTGGCCGATGGCCGGACGGGTGAAACGCAGACCCTCGCACCCGGCGATCCCCCGCTCCAGCTCCATGCCTGGCGGCTGGCATTCCATCACCCGCTCACCGGAGCCCGAATGACTTTCGAGGCCCCGCCACCCGCCTGGGCCTCCGGCCTCACGGAATCACCCTGCTGAGAGGTCCGTGGTTTGCCCTGCAAGGGGAATCCGGGCAGAATGCCCGGCCCACGTGGCACGGGCATTCATGAGCAAGTAGCGTCGCGGCTGTTTGAAAATCGGAACGGCAGAACCTTTTTGCCTCCGGCCATATCCGCTACATTCCCATTCCAAATGGGGCCGCCTGACAACGGCACGACGATTTCCAAATCCCCGAAACCCGGACGAAAGCCCTCCGCCAAAAACCGCTTCCGCCCTGTTTCCGATAACGGAACGCGATTGCAAATCTCCACTGATTTGGTTTGACAGCCACGCGGGAACCGTGGATTTCCTCTCCATCCGTTCCCAATGGGGCTGAGGGCTGGAACGCCATTCAACCCGGGAACGCAGCCACAACGATGGCAACTCACTCCTCCAATTTTCGTTTGAACCGGCCCGCGATGTTCCCATGGATCATCGCTTTCGCGGCACTCGCCGGTCTTGGAGTGCTCTCCCCTCCCCGCCTGATGGCCGAGGAGCGGAAATCCCCGAGGGAAGCGGAAAATTCATCGAGGGAGCTGGAATTCTCCCAGTGGAACGACGACGTGCAATCCTCGGGCCGCCATGTCCACCCGTTGGCGAAGCTTCCCCCGCTGGCGGGCGGCTCCCTCCACGTCCCCATCCCGGATTGCAGCCTTCTTCGCGTTGAGCTTTTTCAGGATGATGTGATCCGGCCCTTGTTCCGGGGGACAAACCGGGGACGATCCCCGCCGGTCGCCTGATTCTTTTTCCCGGACTTCAATCGTCCACTGAAGCGCTTTCCCCGCTTCCTTCCGCGGCCCGGCCATTTGCCTTTCCTGCGGGCCCTCCTCCCCACCGGCGGTGTTTTCCGGAGTTCTTTCCCGGAGCCGCCAACCCACAAATTCCATTTTTTTCAATCCAACCTTTCCACTTATGATCAGTTCCTTTTTCAACGATCCGCTCACCCTGTTTTTGACGGGCCTGGGTCTGATGATCCTGTTTTTCGCCTACTTCGCCTCCGACAAGGAGCGCAACAAACGAAACATCGGCACCGTGCTGTTGCTCGGCGTCTGCGGGCTCTGCCTGCTTGCCGTATATCCGCCCAAAGAACGCCTCAAGGGAGGCATCGACATCCTCGGCGGCACCTCCTTCACCCTGCGTGTTCAGGAAAAAGAAGCGGACGACGGAAGCCTCCAGCCGCTCACCACCCATCAGATCGAGCAAGCCATTTCCATCATCCAGGGCCGCCTCGACAGCATGGGCACCTCCGAGCCCCTCATCGCGCGCCAGGGCTCGAACCGGATTCTCGTCCAGATGCCCGGCGTGGAGCCTGAAGACTCCATCGCGATCAGGGCCACGCTTGAAAAAGTGGCGAAGCTCGAACTGCGCGAAGTCAGCCCCCGCAACCAGGAACCGGACGCCGAGGGCAAAACCCTCGCCCAGCGCGTGTCGGAAGGCTCGGAAATCGTGCCCGGCTACCGTGCCTACACGCTCACCCAGAAGGGCGAGGACGGCGTGGAATATTCGGAACCGATCCTCCTCAACCGCCGTGCCGCGCTCGGCGGCTCCGACATCTCGGACGCCTATCCTTCCCCCCAGCAGCGCGACGCCGTGGGCATCACGCTCAATACGCCCGGCACCAACAAAATGATCGATCTGACCAAAAACATGCGGGTCGGTCAGGACCGCATCGCGATCGTTCTGGATGGAGTGGTCATCAGCGCCCCGGTTGTCCAGGCGGTTCCTCTTGGCAAAAACTTCTCCATTTCCGGCCTCCACGAGCCGGGTGAGGTCCAAAACCTCGCCAACGCGCTGATGAACCCGCTGGAAAACCCCCTCGAAGTGGAAACGGAAACCAGCATCTCCGCCTCCTATGGTTCCGCCATCGTCAAACAAGGCATCTGGGCCGGCGCCATCGGCATCGGGTTCACCTTCTTGTTCGTTCTCCTTTACTACCGGACCTCCGGGTTGATCGCGATCTTCGGTTTGATCGTGAACGGCATCATCCTCTTCGGAGTGATGGCCATGTTCGGCTTCACCTTCACCCTTCCGGGAATCGCGGGGATGATCCTGACGATCGGCATGGCGGTGGACGCGAACGTGCTGATCTACGAGCGGCTGCGCGAGGAAATCCAGAACGGCAAGTCCGTCAAAAACGCCATTTCCGCCGCATACGAAAGGGCGTTTTCCGCGATTTTCGACGCGAACATCACTTCATTGATCACCGCCGTGATCCTGTTCTGGCTGGCCAGCGGGATGATCAAGGGCTTCGCGGTCACGCTCACCATCGGGCTGATCGCCTCCATGTTCTCCGCGGTTCTCATCACCCGCGTCCTCTTCCGCTGGGGGGTGGATACGGGCAGTTTGAAAAAGCTCTCCTTCATGAATCTCATTCCGCCGACGAAAATCGACTTCCTCGGCACCCGCAAAATCGCCGGGGCAATCTCCCTCCTCCTCATCGTGCTCTCCATCGCCGCCTTCGCGATCAAGCGCGACAGCGCCATGGGCATCGACTTCACCGGAGGCACCCTCCTGCGCTTCGAACTCGGCGAGGAGCACGTCTCGATGGATGAGGTCAATCAGGCCCTCAACAGCCTCAGCCTGACCAGGGAAGCCTATCCGCAGGAAGAAAGCAGCCCGGCAACGGGAACCATCCTCAGCGTCCGCTGCGACACCGAGGATGCGGACGCGATCACCGAACGGCTGCGCGAAGCCATCCCCCTGCTGGCCGAACGTCATCCGGCGGCGGAGGACGGCACGCCCGGCAACTATCTCGTCAGCGCGAACAAGGAGGAAGTCTCGGCCCTCATCGGCGGCACCTTCCTCAAGCAATCGCTGCTGGCCCTGGGCTTCGGCCTGATCGGCATTCTCATTTACATCGCCATCCGCTTTGAATGGTCCTTCGCGGTGGGAGGCTTCATCTCCACCATCCACGATGTCGTCATCACCCTGGGAATCGTGATCCTGCTCGGCGGCGAGCTTACGCTCATCCACGTCGGCGCCATTCTCACCGTGGCGGGATACTCGCTCAACGACACCATCGTGATTTACGACCGCATCCGGGAAAGCCTGTTCACGCGGGGAGGTTCCATCCACTCCCTGATGAACGAAGCGATCAACGCCACCCTCTCCCGCACCGTTCTCACCTCCTCCACCACGATTCTCACCGTGGTGATCCTCCTCATCGTCTGCCAGCCGCTGCGTGATTTCTCGTTCACCATCCTCATCGGACTGTTCGTGGGCACCTACTCCTCCGTCTTCATCGCCTCCCCGATCGTTCTCTGGTGGAGCGGGCGCAGCGGCGGGGATCTTCGCAAGGACGTTCTGGAAAGTCCGGTCGCCTCCGGGTTGATCGAAGGAACCGGGTCCGCCAAATGAAGGAAAAGTATCTGTGGCTTGTCCGAAAGTCCTTCCGGGCCCTGCGGCACCGCCGCCTCCGCCACCGTCCCTGGTGGCGGAAGATCACCAAGCCCCTGTTCGACCGGCATCTCTGGAAACCATGCAGGGATTCGGTCGCTTCGGGTTCCGCCATCGGGGCCTTCTTCGCCGTGATGCCGATGCCCGGCCAAGCGCTCGCCGCGGCGCTGGTGACGATGAAATGCAAAGGCAACGTCCCGTTCTCCGTGGGCGTCTGCTTCCTCAGCAATCCTTTCACCAATGTCCCCATCTGGTCGGCGCAGCTCTGGCTGGGAAGCCTCATCCAGCGGCACCTGTACGTTCCCATGCCGCCCATTCTGAACCGGATGGAAACGACCCTGCCTGGTTTGGGCCCGGTAAATGCCGGCGGGTTCATCGTGGGATCGATCGCTTCCGGCTGCCTGTTTGCCGTCGCCTCATTCGCATTGGTGCACTGCTTTGCCGCGCTTCTTCCCCGATACCTGCCGCGCCGCCCGATCTCCCGCATCCCCCCGAACAAGACCGAACCGAAACCTCCCTGACAGCCGCTCCTCCCCCACAACATGCATAACATCGACCTCATCCTCACGCTCACCGGGGGGCTCACGGCCGCCCTGCTCTTCGGTTATCTCTCCCAGCGCATCGGCCTCTCCCCCATTGTCGGTTACCTCGTCGCCGGGATCGTGGTCGGCCCCGCCACCCCGGGATTCGTCGCCGATGAAGGGCTGGCCAAGCAGATGGCCGAAATCGGCGTGATCCTGCTGATGTTCGGCGTCGGCCTTCACTTCCATTTCAAGGAGCTTCTCGCCGTCAAACGCATCGCCATCCCCGGCGCGGTCGTACAGAGCGCGGTGGCCACCCTGCTGAGCATGGTCATCATGCGGAGCTTCGGCTGGAGCTGGGCGGAAGGCGCGGTTTTCGGCATGGCCATCGCCGTCGCCAGCACCGTCGTCCTCACACGGATTCTTGTCGACAACAACGATCTCCACACCCCCACCGGCCACATCGCCATCGGCTGGCTGGTCGTGGAAGACATTTTCACGGTTTTCATTCTCGTTCTCATTCCCGCGATTTTCGGAGCCACGGGGGAGGAGGCCGTCGGCGGGGGTGGCCTCGCGATCGCCCTGCTCCTCACCACCCTGAAAATCGGCGCGCTGGTTCTCTTCACCTTCGTGGTGGGCGGCTGGGCGATTCCCCGCCTCCTCACGCTGATCGCCCGCACCCGCTCGCGGGAGCTGTTCACGCTGGCCATCCTCGTGGTCGCGCTCGGCATCGCCGTCGGCGCCACCAAGCTCTTCGGCGTTTCCATGGAACTCGGAGCCTTCCTCGCCGGCATGGTCGTGGGCAGATCGGAATTCAGCACCCGCGCCGCCACCGACGCCCTGCCGATGAAGGACGCCTTCGCGGTGTTGTTCTTCGTCTCGGTGGGCCTGCTCTTCGATTTCCAGAGTCTGCTGCAAACCCCTTGGCTGGTCATCGCCACCGTGGGCATCGTCATCATCGGCAAACCCCTTGCCGCGATCGCCATCACTCTCGCCCTCCGCTACCCGCTGAAAACCGCGCTCGCCGTCGGCGCGGTGCTCTCCCAGATCGGCGAATTTTCCTTCATCGTCGGCACCATGGCCCTCCATTACGAAATCATCTCCGATGAAGCCTTCAACGTGCTGGTGGCCACCGCAATCATCTCGATCACCCTTTCCCCCCTTCTTTATCGCGCGGCCACCCCCCTGGAACGCTGGGCGATGGGCAAGCCCCGGCTCCGTGCCATCCTGGACCGCAGCCGC
>CAZVSA010000130.1:0-3838 GCA_964629955.1 uncultured Luteolibacter sp. | reverse complement strand
CCCGAAATCGCCCGGCGGGCCATCATCGTGGGCTACGGGCCGGTCGGCAAAACCCTCACCCGCCTTCTGCGGGAGAATGGGTTTTCCCCCGCGATCATTGAAATGAATCTCGACACGGTAAAAGAGTTGCGGGAACAGGAAACCGTGGCTTTTTACGGCGATGCCAGCCACCCGGAAACCCTGCGTGCCGCGGGTGCCTCCGAGGCCGACATCCTCATCCTCAGCTCCTCAAGCATCGCCCACGGACGCGAAATCATCCGCGAGGCAAAATCCATGAACCCATCCATCCGCATCCTCGCAAGAACCGCTTATCTCAGCGAGGCGGACCTGTTGAAAGACGCCGGTGCCATGGCCGTTTTCTCCGGGGAAGGAGAAGTCGCCCTTTCCATGACCGAGCACATCCTCGACGCCTTCGGAGCCACCCGCGAGCAGATCGATCGCGAGCGCGACCGCATCCGGAACGAATACATCCGCCCTCCCGGTGACGCCGCCCGCCTCAGCATGGCGGAGCTCAAGCCCTGATCTCCGGTCTTTTACGCAAACTCCGCCAATCACATCTCCGAACACCATGTTCCCTGCCGACCTTCTGGCGAACCTCCACACCTCGGGCATGATCTGGGCCTGGGTCATCTTCATCGCCTTCGTTCTCGCGATGCTCGCGCTCGATCTGGGCGTCTTCCACCGGAAATCCCACGTCATCGGCTTCAAGGAAGCGCTGGGCTGGTCCGGGGTCTGGATCACCCTCGGCCTGTTGTTCTCCATTCTCGTTTACCACGCCTATGACGGGCACTGGTTCGGGCTCGGAAATTCGGTGGATGCCGTGGACAAGCAGATCAACACCGGCAAGCTCGCGGCAACGAAGTACCTCACCGCCTACGTCGTCGAGAAATCCCTCAGCGTGGACAATATCTTTGTCATCGCCATGGTGTTCGCCTCCCTCAGCGTGCCCGCCCGCTACCAGCACCGGGTTCTGTTCTGGGGCATTCTCGGCGCGCTCGTCATGCGCGGCGCGATGATCGGAATGGGCGCGTTCCTGGTGCAAACGTTTCACTGGATTCTCTATATCTTCGGCCTCTTCCTCATCTTCACCGGCATCAAGATGCTCGTGGCCGAGGAAAAGGAGGAACATCCGGAAAACAACCGCGTGGTCCGGTGGGTGAGGAAATTCTTTCCCGTCACCCGGGAATTCCACGGCCAGCATTTCATCGTCAAGGCGGGCAGCGCGGGATCGCATGAGGCCACCGAGCCCGGCTCGGCCGTGAAAATCGACCCCGTGGTGGAGTCCGCCACCCCCGGCAAATGGCTGCTCACCCCTCTGGCCGTGGCCCTCATTCTCGTGGAAATCACCGACCTCATTTTCGCGGTCGATTCCATTCCCGCCGTTTTCGCCATCACCGCGGATCCATTCCTCGTTTTCACCAGCAACGTCTTCGCCATCCTCGGCCTCCGTTCGCTTTATTTCGCCCTCGCCGGACTCATCTCCAAATTCCGCTACCTCAAGCCCGCCCTCTCGATGATCCTCATTCTTGTAGGGGCGAAAATGCTCACCGCGAAATGGCTCAAAGAGTGGCTCGGCGAATCCTTCAACTTCATCGTCCTCTGTGTGATCCTCGGAATTCTGTTCGCCGCCGTCATCGCATCCCTCGTCGCCGGTGCCAAAGAGGAAGGCAAAAAACCTCCTTCGTCCTAGCAGACACCCCCCGCCCTCCCGGCCATGGATTCCCTGTTCTTCGAGCTTTTCATCATCTTCCTGCTTCTGGCGCTCAACGGCGTCTTCGCCATGACCGAAATCGCCCTGGTATCCTCCCGGCGCGGACTGCTCCAGACGATGGCCGAAAGCGGCAACAAGGGCGCGGCAAGAGCCCTTCAGCTCATCGACAACCCGAACCGTTTCCTCTCCACCGTCCAGATCGGCATCACCCTGATGGGCATCGTTTCCGGTGCATACGGTGGCACAAGGATCGCGAAACGCTTCGAGGGCATCCTCTCCTCCAACCCGGTGGTGGGCACCTATGCCAGCGAAATTTCATTCGCCGTCGTCATCGGTGCCATCACCTATCTGTCGCTCGTTCTCGGCGAGCTGGTTCCCAAACGCCTGGCAATGCGCTTTCCCGAGCCCATCGCCTGCACCATGTCCGGGCTGATGTCATGGCTTTCCAGGGTTACCTCCCCCATCGTCTCCCTCCTGTCCCTTTCCACCAGCTGGCTTCTGAAATTGTCCGGCGTTTCCGAAAACGAGGACACGCGCATGTCCCGGGAGGAATTCACCGTGCTGGTCCGCGAAGGCCTTGTCACCGGCAACATCGGACGCACCAAATCCCGCATGATCGAAGGCGTCTTCGATTTCGAGAACCTCGATGTGTACGACATCATGATTCCCCGCCCGCGGATGCAATGGATCGACCGCGATTCCTCCCACGATGACGTGTGGCCGATGATCATCCGCAGCACGCAGGAGGTCTTTCCCGTCTTCGAGGAGCAACGGGACAACCTCGTCGGCGCGGTTTCGGTAAAAGACATCTACGCCCACCTCGCCGCCAATACCCGGGTGGATTTCAAGCACCTGATGCATCCCCCCCTTCTGATCCCGGAAACCCAGAAGGCCAGCACGCTGTTAGAGACTTTCCGCCACACCGGCCAGCGCGCCGCCTTCGTTCTGGACGAATTCGGCAACGTCGTCGGCATGGTCACCGTCACCGACCTCATGGAATCCATCGTCGGCGACATCCCCTCCCGGGAAGAAAAACTCACGATGCCCATCCGGCCCCACGCCGACGGCGGCTATCTCATCGACGGCCTGTTCGAGATCGAAAAACTCGTGGACCACCTGGAGGAATACATCGCCCCTCCCGGAGCGGGCGACGAATACCAAACCCTCGCCGGCTGGTTCCACAAGCATCTGGCAAGGCTCCCGCGGGAAGGCGACACCCTGTCCGACAGCGGCTGGAAATTTGAAATCCTCGATATGGATGGAACGCGCGTGGACAAAATCCTCGCAACAAGAAACAACCCGCCCGCCGATTCCCAATCTGACCCCACTTCCCCATGATGGAAATCCTCGATATCCTCCTCCACTTGCAGGATCACCTGCATGCCTTCACCCAGCAGTACGGCACCCTCGTTTATGCCCTGCTGTTTCTCATCGTATTTTGCGAAACCGGCCTCGTCGTCACCCCCTTCCTCCCCGGGGATTCCCTGCTGTTCGCCGTCGGAGCCATCGCCGCCGACCCCGCATCCGGCCTCGATCCATGGATCGCCGCGGTGGTTCTTCTGGTTGCCGCCATTCTCGGAGACACCGTGAACTACTGGATCGGCCCCGCCTCATCAAACAAAGCCATCTCGACAAAACATCGGATTTCTTCCGCCGCTACGGAGGCAAGACCATCATCATCGCCCGTTTCGTTCCCATTGTCCGCACCTTCGCCCCCTTTGTCGCCGGCTCGGGCGCGATGGATTACAAGCGTTTCATGATGTTCAATGTCGCGGGCGCGTTTCTTTGGATCGGCACCCTCATCCCCGCCGGCTGGTATTTCGGAAGCTTCCCCATCGTGAAGGAAAACTTTGAATACGTCGTCCTCGCCATCATCGCCATTTCCCTGCTCCCGATGATCATCGAAATCCTCCGGGCGAAGCTGAAGAAACAGGACATGCCTCCGGTGAGTCCCGATTAGAGCGTTTTACAGCATTTTGTGAAAATCCATGACCGTGTTTTGCACACCTCACGTTTCGAGGCACGGGAATTCAAGGAGCGTGGGCGTCCCGCCCACTTGAGCACAGGGATGTGGGCGGGACGCCAAAAGTGTTCCGGGAATCGCGGCGGCAACGCCGGAGGCGGGTT
>CAZVSA010000129.1:6551-10980 GCA_964629955.1 uncultured Luteolibacter sp. | reverse complement strand
ACGCTCGAACGCTCGAACGCTCGAACGCTCGTCAGCGGGCATTGCGGCCTGCGGCCTGCGGCCTGCGGCCTGCGGCCTGCGGCCTGCGGCCTGCGGCTGGCGATGGAGGAACATCAAGGGTTTCATGGATTTCAGAGGGAATTAGGGGGGCAATGCCAACTGTATTATGCAAGGCAAATAGGATTTGAATAGCCATGCAAAGGGATGGTTTTTTACCATGACATCGGGCAATTCACGCATAAAGCAGTTCAATTGTATGGGTTCCTGGCTGTGGATGGAGCGCCAAGCCCAAGGGGTGGCGGTTTGCAACCGTGCCATTCGGGACGAACCCGCCGTCCGCAAACTCCACGACGCCTTCCACGCCTTCCATCGCGGATGGAACCGTTGATCCGGGAGCGTCTTAAAAACCCTCGTGGCCGCTTGGTGGGATGGGGAGCGCCGCCGTCCCGGCGGCACTCCCTTTTTAGCAAAAATTCTGGCAAAGCGGCCCCGAAAACGGTATCCGGCCCGGGTCGTAAAAGGCCATGAACGTCCCGCGCATGTCCCGCAGCACCAACCCCCGAACCTGACCACCCCATGTACTATCCGGAGTCCGCGACCGTATATCTGCATTATCCCGATGGCGTGCACAACTCGCCCATCCACATCGGCAGGGCGTTCGACAAGGACGCGCTGTTCACCGTCCAGACGGGAAAACTCCAGAAAGCCCTCGACCAGGCGGCCGCATTCGCCGCGTCCAAAGGAAAACGCCCCCACCTGGAAATCCACTGCCACGGATACCCCGGCGCGTTGTCACTCGGGGATCCGCTCAACGTGAACAGGAAAAACGTCCAGACCTTCGGCGCCTCGCTGACCCGCTTCCTGCGGCACGGAGGACTGATCGAAATTCTGGCATGCAGCGTCGCTTCCCAAAAGCCGGCCAACCCGCGGATGAGCGTTTTGCGGACCGAACCGCATATGATCGAGGGATACCGCCCCGATTATCACGACGTCATCCGGATACGGAAAACCCAAAGGAAGAAAACCTGGCAGAATGTCTATGGCCAGGACATGCCCCGCTATGGCCGCGGCAACATGGTGCCGGTCAGGCGCATCATCGACGACGAACCGGGGCAGCGTTTCTCCCCGGATCCGGAGCAAGACGGCATGATGTTTTGCCTTGAACTGGCGGCGGCCACGCAATGCGTCGTGCGCGCGGCCGTCACCGAACAGGGGGAAGAGGATGAATCCGGAGAAAGCCCCATCGGAAACTGGGAAAACGAGATTTTCGATTTCCACCCGGATGGAAAAATCGTGTTCGTGGGAAACAGCCCCTACCGCGGCCCCCTGCTCGACAGCTACGATTCCGACCGTTTCACGGCGTGAGGAGGACGATGCGCGGCCCCCGCGCGTCCGGCACTACGTGGAAGGAAGTTTGTAACCGTTCAGGTATTTTCAATCGAAACGCAGAGGCGCGGAGGTCGGGGAGAGAAACGCTGAGTCCTTTTATTCAAGTCTCTGCGAATCCCTTTGCGACCTCCGCGCCTCCGCGTTTCGATCCATCCCTTCAGAACCCGGCACGAGCATCGTCGGAGATTATTGGTCAGATTATTTGTCCGTCCCCTTGTCACTCGCGCGTCCGGCACTACGGGGAAGAAAATCTAGGATTCAGGCTCCGCGCCTTCGCTGCCGGAGTCCGGTTCCGGGGGAGTGAAGGCCGGGAGCGGGCGCACGAGGTTGCCGGGAAGGGGGAAAACGCGGTCGAAGATGCCGGGGGCGATTTCCGTGGATTGGAGGTAGGCGTCGCGGACCATTTCCAGTTTGGCATCGAGATTGTCGATGTAATGGAGGGCGAATGCCTCGGGAACGCGGGGAAGAACGGGTGAGCCGAACTCGTACTGGCCGTGGTGGCTGCCGATGAGGTGGAGAAGGTGGAGGCGGGCGGCCTCGCCGGAGGGCTTGAGGGTTTTCCAAGCGGCGGCTTCGGGAGTGTCGAAGAGATCGCTCCAGAGTTTGTTGACCAGCTCGATGCCCAGCGGGATGTGGCCGAGCATTTCCCCGTGGAGGTTGTGGGATTGGGAGAAGCCGGTTTCGGGATAAGTGTTTTCCCAGAGTTTCCCGCAGTCGTGGAAGAGAACGCCGGTGAGAAGGAGATCGCGGTTCAGCTCGGGATACACGGGATGCAGGGCCGCCGCGGCGCGCATCATCTGGGCGACGTGCTCGACGAGGCCGCCGCGCCGGGCATGGTGGTTCCTGCGCGCGGCGGCGGTGCGGCGGAAACGGTCGCCGAACTGGGTGAGGAACAGCTCGCAAAGCCCGCGCAGGCGGGGGTCCGCGATGGTGGCGGCGAAGGCGGTGATGTCGGCGTAGTCGCGGTCCTGTTTTTCCCGGATCGCGGGATCGCCGGAAAAAAAGGCGGAGATGGCATCGTCATCGGGCAGGTGCCACGAGAGGTGGTTGGGATTGATGCCATATTGGTTCTGGGTCCATTCGGCTTCGAGCCGGAGGATGGCATCGTCTTCCAGACCGGCCGCGGCATCGAACAAAGGGGAGTCCGACCAGACTTTGAGGGCGAAGCTCCCGGTGGAATCGGCGAAAACGAGCTCGAAATAGGGTTTCCCGCCTTTGGTGGTGCGGCTGGCGCGCGATTGGAGCTGGGCGTGAACAGCGGCGGCAACGGGAGTCTCCCCGGCAAGTTCCTTGAGATGCGAAATGGTGATCGGGCTCACGAAACCCATCCTCCGAAGTCAGGAGGCCGGAGTCGAGAGAAGACCGCCGGGGAACGAACGGATGCCGGAAACAGCTTGATCGGGGGCGGAAGTGGATATGGTTGCGGCATGCGAACGATGCTTTTGTCCGGATGTTTGGCGGTTTCCTGCCTGGCCGCGGAGAAAAACCCTCTGGAGGTGCGCCTGGTCTCGGAGGTGACGGCGGTATCGCCGGGCGCGACGTTTCATGTGGGCCTGCATCTGAAGCATCCCGAAGGCTATCACAGCTACTGGAAGCATCCCGGGATCGTGGGACTGCCGACTTCCGTGGAATGGACTCTCCCGGAAGGTTTCGAGGCGGGGGAAATCCAATGGCCCGCCCCGGAGACGGTGAAAATGGCCAAATACACGGCGCAGGGCTATCGCGGCGAGGTGCTGTTGATCGTCCCGATGAAGGCGGCGGAATCCGTGGACGGAGACGAGGTGACGCTGAATGCGGAAATTTCCTGGATGTGTTGCAGCCGGGCGTGCAGCCCCGCGCATGCGGTGCCTTTTTCGATCTCCCTGCCGGTGGCGGAGGAGGCGGGGCTCGATGAGAAAACCGCTCCCATGTTCGGGGAATCCCGGGCCAGTGTCGCGAAGCCCGATGAGCGCTGGGAAGCGAAGGCGGTCCGCGAGGGCGATGCGATCGTTCTGGAAATGAAACCACGCGACGCTTCCGCGAAACGCGGCGCGGAAGAGCTGGGCGAACTGCGTTTTTTCACCCTGGACGGGCAGGTCGATTCGGACGGCGAGCAGCGGGTGGAAGTCCGCGGAGATGGCTCGATCCGCTGGGAGCTGACGTGGTCGGAGTATGGACCGGAGAATCCCGAAGCGCTGCCGGGCGTGGTGAGAGCCGCCGGAGGCTGGGGCCCGGAAAAGGACGGCCCCGGGTTCATCGAAATATCCGCGAGCTACTGACCTGCTTCGGCCTGCGGGTGAACCATCCATTTTCTCGCCTTTTAGAGCGCGGGCGTCCCGCCTGCGATTTTTGTATGGATTGCGGCATTCTACCGGCCTTTGCCGCGGAAATGCCTCACGATGGCGGCTCCCCTTTTCCACGTTTCAGGATCGGCCGGGGGCCGAAGCGGAGGTAGAGCAGGAGCACGCACACATAATAGACGATCGCGTGGGCAACGAAGGTGCCGGTTCCTCCCGTGGTGGGGATCACGGGAAAAATGAGCGCGGAGGAATTGACCATGATCTGGAGAATCAGAACCGCGATGCCGCTTTTGGTGTGGAAGTAGATGAAAGAGCACATGGCGGCAATCCCCAGCATGCTCACCAACAGGGCGGCGGGTGGCAGATCGGGGATCACGCCGATGTTCAGGATGACCATCGGCATCCACCAGAGGGTCCAGACGGTGCCCACGATCTGACTGCCGACGAAGGGGGTGAAACGCGCGGAAAGCTTGCGGATCGCGTAGCTCACCCAGACGATTTCCCCGACGAAGGCGCCGAGGAAAATGGTTTTCATCACGCTCGGCTGGAGCACGAACGAAAGATCCGCGGAAAGCTCCGAGAACGGCGCTCCGGCCAGGACGCCTTTCCCGAGCAGGACCAGAACGGAAATGAAGGCGGCCCAGGTGAAGGCGAGCAGATACCACCAGGGCGCGATTTTCCATCGCAGCATCGGCCGCAGGAGATCCATGACTCCTCCGATGCCGCTTCCCGCCAGGACGACGATTCCCAAAGTTAGCCCG
>CAZVSA010000129.1:0-6541 GCA_964629955.1 uncultured Luteolibacter sp. | reverse complement strand
CGAGGAGGAGGAAGCGCCCCTTGTAATACAAGCGCTCCGGCAGAACCCCGGAAGCAATTCCGCCGACGAACAGCGCGTTGGCGATCACAATGAGACCGAGGGCGATCCATACCTCGTTGCGGCGGATACGATCACGAAGGCCGTTCATACAAATTTCAGGGGGGTGGAATTGGAACGAGGACGGGAGGGCGGGCAACCGGACTCAGATCTTTTTCCGGAAGTGCCGCACGATGGCGGAAACGAAGCCGGGGATGTCGTGGGGTTTCGCCTCGAAGGCGGGCTTCATGCCGCGTTTCCGAAGGGTCTCGCTGGTGATGGGGCCGATGCTGCCGGCGACGCATCCTTCCGGCCAGTCGATGCCGAGATCGAAAAAGTGATCGGCGGTGGAGCTGGAGGTGAAGGTGATCAGGTCCGCGCCTTCCGCTTCGATTTTGGCGCGCGCTCCGGTGGGATCGCCGGTTTCCGGGACGGTGCGGTAGGCGATGCAGTGATCGACAATGGCGCCCAGTTCCGCGAGTCCCTTGCCGATGACATCGCGGGATTCGGCCGCTTTCACCCAGAGCATGGTGAGGTTCTCGACGGATTCCTTTTTGAAGGCGTCGATGAGACCTTCCGCGACATAACGCTCGGGGATGAGGTCCACGGCGAAGCGGTATTCGCGGATTTTCTTTGCGGTTCCCTCGCCGATGGCGGCGATGCGGGGGTTTCCCAAACTACGGGCATCCCCGTAGGTGGCGAAGAAGGCGTCGAAGAAACGCTCCACTCCGTTCGGGCTGGTGAAGACGAGCCAGTCGTACTCGTGGGCGTGGGTGACGAGTTCCGCGAACTCGTGCCGGTCTTCCGGGCCCTCGATGCGGATGGTGGGAAGTTCCACCACATCGGCTCCCAGTTCGCGCAGCGCGGCGCTGAGCTCCCCGGCCTGCTCCCGCGTGCGGGTGACCACGATGCGTCTGCCGAAAAGCGGGCGTTTCTCGAACCACTGGATCTTTTTCCGCTCGTTCACCACGCCGCCGATCACGGCGACGGCGGGGGATTGGAAATCGGCGGCTTCCGCGATGTCCGCGATGGTGGCGAGGGTGCCCTCGATGGTCGATTGGCGGCTGGTGGTCGCCCAACGGGTGAGGGCGATGGGTGTGTCCGGGGCCGCGCCATGCCCGACGAACGCGGTGGCGATTTCCCGCAGGCGGGCGACTCCCATGAGGAAAACCTTCGTCCCGGGAGCTTTGGCGAGCTGGGCGTAATCGACGGAGCTGAATCCTTTCGTGGGGTCTTCGTGACCGGTGAAAATGGTGAGCTGGGTGCAGTGGTCCCGGTGGGTGACCGGGATGCCGGCGTAGGCGGGCCCCGCGATGGCGGAGCTGATGCCGGGAACGATTTCGAAGGCGACTCCGGCGGCGGCGAGTTCCGCGGCTTCCTCCCCGCCGCGCCCGAAGATCATGGGGTCGCCGCCCTTGAGGCGGACCACGGATTTTCCTTCGCGGGTTTTTTCCACGATGATGTCGTTGATCTTGTCCTGCGGGACGGCGTGGTCCTTCGCGCGTTTTCCGACGTAGATTTTCTCACAATCGCCGCGCGTCCAGTGGACGAGTTCCGGATTGCTGAGCGCGTCGTACACGAGGACATCGGCGTTTTCGATGCACTCCTTGGCGCGGAGGGTGACGAGGCCGGGATCGCCGGGACCGGCGCCGACAAGATAACAGATTCCGGAACGGCTCATGAGAGGGATTGGAAAAGTTGGAGTGCGAGGGCGATGGGATCGTGGGAGGGACCGGAGGCTTTGCCGGTCTTCGGCGTTCCACCGGCATCGGGAAAGACCCGGGCTTCGAGGTGGAGGATGTTTTCGGAGAGAGAGGAAAAGACGCCGACCGGGGTGTTGCACCCGGCATCCAGCAGGCGCAGGAATTCGCGCTCGGCGGTCACCCGGAGCCACGTTTTGTAGTGATTGATCGATTCCGCGAGGGCGCGGGAGGAAGCGTCCCCGGAGCGGATTTCCAAGCCGATGGCACCCTGACCCGCGGCGGGGAAAAATTTGCTTTCCGGCAGGCGGCAGGCGTAGAGGCCGGAGATGCCGTTGACCGGCTCGCCGCCATCGGAAGGTCCGCTGGCCGGAAGGTAGCCGAGACGGACGAGGCCGGCTTCGGCAAGGAGAATGGCGTCGTGGTTTTCCGATTTCTCCGCGAGCTTGCGCAGGCGGGTGGGGACGTTTCCACGCAGATCGGTCACTTCCAGATCAGGCCGCAGCCATTGGATCTGGCGGGCGCGGCGGACGCTGCTCGTGCCCACGCGGGAACCGGCCGGGAGCGCCTCAAGCCCGCCCGGCGCGCGGGTGACGAGCACATCGCGGACAGGCGCGCGTTCCAAAACCGCGGCGAGCGCGAATCCCGGATCCAACACCGTGGGCATGTCCTTGAGGCTGTGAACCGCGATGTCGATTTCCCCGGCGGAAAGCGCTTCCTCGATTTCCTTGATGAAAACTCCTTTGTCGAATGCCTCGGACTTCGCCACCTCCGCGAGGGCGACATCCGTCCGCCGGTCGCCGGTGGTGACGATGATGCGGCGCTCGGTGGAAAGCTGTGGGAAGGCGGCGGCAAGGGCCTTCCCTGTGGCATCGGCCTGCACCAGCGCCAGCTCGCTGCCGCGGGTGCCGATGACGGTGGATGTGGGGGTGTCGCTCATTTCGGATGGCGGCGGACGGTTTCCGCGCGGGACTTCCTTGTCCCCCGCCGGGCGCTCGCGCAAGCCAAAGCAGGGCCGGGAAGGGTTTCTTTCAAACATCGAACATCGAACGTCCAACATCGAACGTTGAAATGAAGAGAAGGGCGCAGTCAGGCCTTGAGACTTTGAGACTCTTTACTTCGATGTTCGATGTTGGACGTTCGATGTTCCCTCCCATGAAAATGGGAGCCTTTCCTTTTGCATCCGCTTGCAAGATCCGGAACAATCCGCCGGTAACCCCAACCCCGCATGACCGCATCCCGGCTTTCCCTGTTGTTTGCGATACTTGCCGTTCCAGCGGCATCCGCCCGGGAGGCTCCCGGTTTTCATACCGAGAGGAACCTTTCCTACCTCTCCGAAGAAGCCGCGGCCGGGGCGGACGATTACCAGCGGAAACTCTCCACCCTCGATCTCCGTCATCCCGTGGACAAAAAGGGCTTCCCCACGCTCGTCTGGTTCCACGGCGGCGGGCTCACCGGCGGGACGCGCGAATTTCCCAACCTTCATTCCAAAGACATCGCCATCGTCTCCGCCAGCTACCGCCTCTCTCCCGAAGGGAAATTGCCCGCCTTCCTGGAAGACGCCGCGGCCGCCACCGCCTGGACCCTGAAAAACATCGCCCGCCATGGAGGCGATCCGGAAAAGGTCTTCGTCGGTGGTCACTCCGCGGGAGGCTACCTCGCCGCCATCGTGGGAATGGACCCCCGCTGGCTGAAACCCCACGGCCACTCGCCCGCCGACCTTGCCGGACTCATCCCGGTGAGCGCGCAGGTCACCACCCATTTCCACGTGAAGGAACTCCGGGGAGATGACGGCCCCTCCCTCCGGCCGCTGATCGACGAATTCGCCCCGCTGTATCATTCCTCCAAAGACCTGCCGCCGATCTGCCTCATCCTCGGCGACCGCAGGATCGAGTTCGCAAGCCGCGTGGAGGAAAACCAGCTCTTCGCCGTCACCTTGAAAAACCTCGGCCACCCCTTCGTGGAATTTCACGAAATGGGCGGTCTCGACCACGGCACCGTGGCGGAAGGCGCGAACATTCTCATCCCCGCCTTCATCCAGCGGGTGCTCTCCCCGCCCGCGGACCAACCCTGAAACCCTCTCCATGAAAAAACACACCCGCATTCTCCTGATCTGCTGCGCCGCGGCGGTCTCCACCGCCCATGCCGAGCTCAAGCTCCCCGCCGTGTTCGGCGACCACATGGTGCTCCAGCAAAAACAAGCCAATCCCGTCTGGGGCTGGGACACCCCGGGCACGGAAGTGACCGTCACCTTCTCCGGCCAAACGAAAACCGGAACCGCCGGGGAGGACGGCCGCTGGACCGTCCAGCTCGATCCGCTCGACGCCAACGCCACACCCGCTGTCCTCAGCGTCAAGGGAACGAGCGGGCGCGACATTTCCAATGTCCTCGTCGGCGAGGTCTGGCTCAGTTCCGGCCAATCGAACATGCAGTGGTCCGTCACCGCCACGTGGAACTACGATGTCGAAATCCTGACGGCCAACCATCCGGCGATCCGCGTGATCTCCGTGCCCAACCTCGGCACCCAGGAACCGCAGACCGACTTCAAAGGCGAGTGGAAGGTGTGCTCGCCCCAAACCATCGGCTCCTTCAGCGCCGTGGCCTTCCACTACGGCCGCATCCTTCACCAGGCGCTCGGAGTCCCCGTGGGATTGATCGACAACTCATGGGGCGGCTCCTCCGCCGAGGCCTGGGTCCGGCGTGATCGTCTGGAAAACGACGACCGCTTCCAAGGCTACATGAACCACTGGCGGGAAATTGAAGCCACCTTCGACTTTGAAAAACTCCAGGCCGAATATCAGGAAAAAAGACAAGCCTGGGAAAAGGAACGCGACGCCGCCCAGGCGAACAACCAGCCCGTTCCCCAGGCGCCCCAAGCCCCGCAGAACGTCCTCGCCAACCAGCACCGGCCCGGCAACCTCCACTCCGGCTGCCTCCATTTCCTCATCGGCTACGGCATCCGCGGCGCCATCTGGTACCAGGGCGAAAGCAATGCCGGGCGGGCCTCCCAATACCACGACCTTATGTCGCTCCTCATCACGAGCTGGCGCGAGGAATGGAAACAGGGTGATTTCCCCTTCTACTTCGTCCAGCTCGCCGACTACATGGCCGAAAAACCGGAACCCGGAGACAGCGGCTGGGCGGAACTCCGCGAGGCCCAGACCCGCACCATGAACGAAGTGAAAAATACCGGCCAGGCGGTGATCATCGACATCGGCGAGGCCAATGACATCCACCCCCGCAACAAACAGGACGTGGCCGCCCGCCTCGCCCGCTGGGCGCTTGCCAGGGACTACGGCTTTGAAAACCTGCACCACCGCAGCCCCGAGTTCAAATCCCTGGAGATTCAAGGCTCGGATGCCATCGTCACCATCGACCACACCGGCGGCGGACTCCGCGCCTACGATGTGAACGAAATCAAGGGATTCGCCATCTCCGGCGAGGACGGCAAATGGGTCTGGGCGAAAGCCGAATTCGTTCCCGGCGGCGCCATCCGTGTCACCAGCCCCGAAGTGCCCGCGCCCGTCGCGGTCCGTTACGCATGGGCGGACAACCCCGTCGCCAATGTCCGCACCCTCGAAGGCCTGCCGCTCACTCCGTTCCGCACCGACGGGCCGGAGTGACGAGTCAAGGAGTGTGGGCGTCCCGCCCACATCCCTGTTCAAAGTGGGCGGGACGCCCACGCTCCTTGAATTCATACGCCTCGAAACGTGATCGCACGAAAAACGACCACGCCTTTTCACATTCATCCTTCCAGCGTCGCGCCCAGCCACTCGATCAAGCGCTTGCGGTATGCGCCGTTGTCGCGGGAGAGCGCGTCGCCGTGACGGCCGTTTTTCACTTCAAAAATGGTTTTCGGCTGCTTCGCCGCCTCGAAGAGTTCGCGGCCATGGCTGATGGGGACGACTTCATCCTCGGCTCCGTGAACCACAAGCAAGGGCACCGGCGGGAGTTTTCCCACGAAGTCTTTCGGGGCCCATTCGTCCGTGACGAGATTCGCGCCGAGCTGGCCGCCGATGATTTTCGCCATGCCCTGATAGGAGGAAAACGCGCCGTCCACGATCACCGCGCGGAGTCCCTCGACGGGGTTTTCCGCCAGCGCCGTGATGGACTTCGCCCCGCCGAGGCTGTGGCCGTAGGAGACGAGTTTGTTGGAGTCCACGTCGGCACGGGCGGAAACGTAGTCGAACGCGGCGCGGACGTCGTGAATCATCCCGCGGCGGTCCACCCCGCCGCCTGATTTTCCGAAACCCCGGTAGTCGTACATGAAGACCTGGTATCCCGCCTCGACCATCCACATCGCGAAGCCGAGGTGATGGCCGAGCGATCCCGCGTTTCCATGGGAAAACACAACCGTGCCCCGGGCACTGCCGCGTGCGGGGAGAAACCAGCCGTGGAGCTTCGTTCCGTCCGCCGATGCGAATTCCACGTCCTCGAAATCGAATCCCCAGTTCTCCGGGGTGGCGGGCTGGTCGCGGGTGGGCAGATAAAACAACTGGTTGCCGCCGTTCGCGCCGAGCATTTGCTGGGCGAGCGCGGTCAGGTTGCCGTCGCGGTCATCGAGGATCCGGCGCAGGTCGCCCGGGCCCGGTGCGGGGGTTTGGGCGGACACCACAACCGGCGATACGGCGAGGACACAGAGAAGTCGGTGCTGCATGATGGGAAAACGACACCAATTTCATGATTTGTCGAGCGGATGCCGGTTGCGGAACGTTGTTTCCCAAGTGGCACGGGCATTCCGCCAAAAGTGTTCCGGCAGGTAGGGCGAGACCGCCGTGTACAGACCGGTCACATCGTTAACAGGT
>CAZVSA010000128.1:0-11056 GCA_964629955.1 uncultured Luteolibacter sp. | reverse complement strand
GGGAAACGGTGGAGCCGGAGATGAGGACGGGGGTGAGGTGGGCGACGGGGGTGAGGACGCCGGTGCGGCCGACCTGGATGAGGATGTCGTTGATGACGGTTTCTTTTTGTTCGGGGAGGAATTTGTAGGCGGCGGCCCAGCGGGGGGCGCGGGAGGTTTGGCCGAGTTTTTCGCGTTCGGCGCGGTCGAGGACTTTGATGACGGCTCCGTCGGTGCCGTAGTCGAAGTCGTGGCGGACTTTTTCGATTTGGGCGACGGAGGCGAGGAGTTCGTCGAGGTTTTTGGCGGTGAGGTGGGGTTCGTTGGCGGGGATGCCGAGGGTTTCGAGGAGGGTGAGGAAGTCGTGCTCGGTTTCGAGGGGCGGGCCTTCGTAGGCACCGAGGCCGTGGGCGACGAAACGGAGGGGGCGTTGGGCGGCGATCTTGGGGTCGAGCTGCTTGAGGGTGCCGGCGGTGGAGTTGCGGGGGTTGGCGAAGACGGGGAGGCCGGCTTCGTCGCGCTCGGCGTTCATGGCGGCGAAGGCGGCGTTGGGCATGAAGATTTCGCCGCGGATTTCGAGGAGAGAGGGAGGGTTTCCGGGAAGGGAGAGGGGGATGCTGTGGATGGTGCGGACGTTGTGGGTGATGTCGTCGCCGGTGGTGCCGTCGCCGCGGGTGGCGGCGTAGGCGAGGGAGCCGTTTTCGTAGAGGAGGGAGACGGCGACGCCGTCGATCTTGGGCTCGATGGTGACGGGGATGTCTTCGCGGCCGAGGAGCTTGCGGAGGCGGTTGTAGAAGGTGATGAGTTCGGCGGCGGGATCGGGGGCGTCCTTGAGCTGGAAGACGTCGTCGATGGAGAGCATCGGGAGGCGATGCCTGATTTGGGTGAAGCCGGAGATGGGCTCGCCGCCGACGCGCTGGGTGGGGGAGTTGGGGTCGGCGAATTCGGGGTGGGCGGCTTCGAGGGTTTCGAGTTCGCGGAAGAGTTTGTCGTACTCGGCGTCGGAGATTTCGGGGGCGGCCTGGGTGTAGTAGAGACGGTTGTGGTGGTCGAGCTGGGACCGGAGAGCCTGGATGTGGTGTTCGGGGGAGGAGGGCGGCGACCGGTGATCGCCGCTACGATTGCCGCCACTGGGGAAGAGTTCGCCTTGCTCGGACATGGCCGGAGTTTCCGGCTGGGGCCGGGCGAATCAAGGATCGAAAAAGGTGGGAACGGGAGGAGGGGCTCCGCCGGTGTTGGGGATGAATGTCGGCTGGATGATTTCGCGGGTGATCCGGACGAAAATCTGATAGCCGTTCCCTTCGCGGGAGATTCCGAGAAGGGTGGTGCCGCCGCTTTCCAGACGCCAGAGATGGGAGGCGAGCATGGCTCCGCTTTCGAGTTTTTCCGGCGGAGAGAGCGGGCTGGTCTGGGCGGGGGAGCCGTAGATCTGGGTGAGCAGCTCGATGTAGTCTTCCCAGCAGGGTTTCAGCTTGGATTCGTAGTCGCTGATGGGGAGGTTTTCGGTTTGGAGGGAAACTTCGGTGAGGCCGCCGCCGCCGGTCCAATCGAAAAAGAGGGTGCTGTGCAATCCGCCCGCGGCTTTGCGGGTGCGGAACATGCCGTTGAGGCCGAAGCGGCCGAGGAATCTTTCCTCGACGATGAGCTCGACGACGTTGCTGGCTTTCAGCTTTTTGAAAACCTCATCGCGGTCGTCGCCGAAAACGAGGGTGTCGAAGACTCCGGTGGGCGGGGGGGCGGGGGGGTGGTTCTTATCGAGCCACTTGCGGTCGTCCGCGTGGAGTTTGTCGAGGGAAAAGGTGATTTCCTGGCCGTCTTCGCGGAGGATGGTGACGTTGGTTTTGTCCCGTTTGAGCAGTTCTCCCTGGATGGTGCGCTGGCCGTCGGAGCTTTTCCACATGCGGGATTCCGCCGTGGCGGGCAGGGCGAGGAGGATGAAAAACAGGGATGGGATCAATCGGCGCATGGGGGTGGAACCAAGGTCGGTTGTGGAAGTTTCGGAAATCCGCGGTTTTTCGCGGGGGGAATCGGATGTGGATACGAAGGTCGGCGGGAAACCTTTCCTGTCAATCGTCAATGGCCTTGCGGGGGGAGGCGCGGTTCCCATTCGCGGCGGGAGCGCGAGCGGACGGAGAAGATCACGGGAACGCCGGGGGCGGGGTGGGAGGCGCGGAATTTGTTGGTGAGGTAGGATTCGTAGCTGGCGGCCATGAGCCGTTTGTCGTTGACGAAGAGGACGATGGTGGGGACGGGGATGACGCTGTATTTTTCGTTGGTGGCGGCGGTGGCGTAGTAGAGTTTGAGGCGTCGTTTGAGCTTTTTGTCGATGGGGGGCGGGTTGACCTCGATGGCGGCCTGGAGGATGCGGTTGAGCTGGCCGGTGGTGGGGACGTTTTGCGCGCTTTTGCGGATTTTTAGGGATTCCTTGAGGACGTGGTCCACGGCGCTGCCTTCCTTCGCGGAGCAGACGACGAAGGGGGCGTAGGAGAGGAAAAAGAGTTCGCGTTTGACGATTTCCGCGGCTTCCGCGATCCGCGCGCCGTGTTTCGCGCCGGGGTGGAAGAGGTCGAATTTGTTGAGGACGATCAGGCAGGGTTTTTTCTCCTCAAGGATGAGCTGGGCGATCTTGCGGTCCATGGCGGTGATGCCGGCGGCGAGATCGATGACGAGGACGCAGAGGTCGGAGCGCCGGATGGCTTTTTCCGTGCGCATGGCGGAGAAGACTTCGACGGAGTTGTCGCGTTTCGCCCGGGGGCGGAGTCCGGCGGTGTCGATGAGGGTAAAGCGCTCGCCCCGGAAGGTGTAGGGGAGGTCCACGGCGTCGCGGGTGGTGCCGGCGATGCTGGAGACGATGGTGCGATCGTCGTGGAGGATGGCGTTGACGAGCGAGGATTTTCCGGCGTTCGGGCGGCCGACGATGGAGAGTTTGATGCCGGTTTCCTCCGCGGTTTCGGCGATGGCTTCGGTTTCCGCGGCGAGGGGCGCGAGGACGGCGTCGATTTCATCGCAGAGCAGGCCGATGTTCCGCCCGTGTTCGGCGGAGACGGAGACGGTTTTTCCGAAGCCGAGGCGGGAGAAGTCGGAGAAGGTGGATTCGTGCTTGGGATCGTCCACTTTGTTGAGGACGAGGAGGACGGGGGGGGCGGCTTTGCGGAGTTTCTGGGCGAGGGCCTGGTCGATGGGGGTGAGCCCGTCGTGGGCATCGACGACGAAGAGGATGAGATCGGCCGTTTCCATGGCGATGTCGGCCTCGATGGTGACCTGCTCGCCGAAGCCGTCGTCGATGGAGGCTCCGATGCCGCCGGTGTCGATGAGGGTACACGGGTGGGTGGTGGCCTGGGAGGGCGCGGCGATGCGATCGCGGGTGACGCCCGGCTGATCGTGGACGATGGCGATTTTCCTGCCTGCGAGGCGGTTGAAGAGAGCGGATTTCCCAACATTGGGGCGTCCTACAATGGCGACGGTGGGCATGGGAGAAGCTCTAATTCTTAAATTTGAAATCCGAAACTCCAAATGGCGGGGAACCAAGGCGCTGGAGAGGGTAAAGAAAAACCCCGCCTTTGCGGGCGGGGTCATCCTGAACGGGGATGGCGGAGCGGACGGGGCTCGAACCCGCGACCTCCAACGTGACAGGCTGGCGCTCTAACCAACTGAGCTACCGCTCCATCCCGTTCGGGTGGCGCGGACGCTATGGGGCGTCCCGGGATCGCGCAACACCTTTTTTGCGGATTTTTTGATTTTTGCGGGGCATCAGGAAAGGGCCTCCACGGCGGCTTCGAGGGAGGGCAAATCCTCGACGGAATGGACGACGGCATCCTTGTCGATTTTGGCCACAAGACCGGCGATGACACGACCGGGGCCAAGCTCGACAAACGTCCGGTGGCCCATGCCGATGAGGCGCTGGATGGACTCGATCCAGCGGACCGAGCCGGTGACCTGGGCTTCCAGCGTGCGGCGGATTTCGTCGGGCTCGGAAACTTCCGAGGCTGTGAAATTGCAGATCACGGGGATGGAGGGGGGCTGGATGGAGACTCCCGAAAGCTCGGCGGCGAGTTTGTCCTGAGCGGCCCGCATGAGGCGGGAGTGGTAGGCTCCGGCGACGTTGAGCTTGATGGCGCGGCGGATGCCGAAGTCCCTGGCTTTGGCGATGGCGGCATCGATGCCAGCCACGGTTCCGGAGAGGACGATCTGGCCGGGGGCGTTGAGATTGGCGACATCCACGTCGGCGGCTTCGGCCAGTTTCCGGATTTGGTCTTCTTCTCCGCCGATGAGGGCGGCCATGGCTCCTTCGGTGGCTTCGCAGGCTTCCTCCATGAAGGCTCCGCGGCGTGCCACGAGCCTGAGGCCGTCCTCGAACGAGAAGGTTCCGGCCGCGGCATGGGCGGTGAATTCCCCGAGGGAGAGACCCGCCGCAGCGACCGGGGTGAAGCCGGGAACCCGCTCGCGGAGAAGGGCGAGGGCCATGAGGCCGTGCAGATAGAGGGCGGGCTGGCAGTTGGAGGTTTTGGTGAGTTCCTCTTCCGGGCCGTCCAGCATGACGCTGGAAATGCCGTAGCCGAGCGCCTGATCGGCTTTCACGGCCAGATCCCGCGCGGTGGCGGAGCTTTCAACCCAATCCCTGCCCATGCCCACTTTCTGGGCCCCTTGTCCGGAAAACAACAGTACGATGCGACTCATGTCGCACGGACGTTAGCTCGCTTTGATCGAGGCGATCAAGCTTGGTGCGCTCTCCGGCAGGCGGTCACTTGATCTCGAATCCGCTCTGCGCCATCACCCAGCGCTGGACTTTTCCGCCGCGGATGAGGGCTTTCGCCTGGATGGCCTGGACGCCGAGAAAGGTTTCCGCCTGATAGGTGGCGATGCCGACCTGATATTCCCGGTCATCGATGGTTTCGTTTTCCTGTTCCTTCCAATCGGTGACCTGATCGAATGTGAAGGTGGTGATCTGGCCGGATTTGATGCTTTCCTGCATCGTTTCCACAACGTCCACGGGGCCGGTATCGCCGTCTTCCTCCGGCTCCGCATCGGCGTCTTCCTCTGGTTCCGGATCGGATTCGGGCATTTGGTCCCCGGCGTCGTCCATTTGGTCCATGAGATCTCCGGAATCCTGTCCGGGGGAGTCCATCATGCCCTGCATGGGGTCGTTCATCGCCACGGGCGGGAGATCCCGCGCGGGTGGTTTTTCGGGAAGGGGGCCGCCGGTGATTTGTTGCAGGAGATCGGTGTCGGTAACGGCCACGATTCCCTCGAAATTGCCGGTTCCCGGGCCTACGACGAGCTGGCGGTTCTCGATGCGGAGGGGTTTCACCGTGCTGTTGGCCTCGATCCGCATGGTGGCGCCGGTGGCGGAGTCGAGAACCTGGAGGGGCTTTTTCAGCCGGACCCGTTCCGGGAATTGATCCGGGCGGAGGCTGGCGATGTCGATCCGGAAACGGGTGACGTTTCCATGTTCGTCGACCTGGACGATCATGGGATCGGCCGGGTCGGACGATCCCGGGTGAATCCCGGTAAGCTGGTAGCGGAGCGAAGGTTCGGCGACGTAACCGATGATCCCCGCGCCGACGACTCCCAGCAGATAGAGAAAGACTTTCATGTGCTGGGTGGATACGTAGCAGCGGGGTGGAAATCTTGGAAAGAATTTTTCCCCGACTTCCTTTCCGCCGGGGAGGTTCTTCCACGCCCCCGATCCGGGGTGATGGAAATTACGCCTGCTCGTCCGCCAGCGGTTCGTCATCGGAGAAACCGAGGTGATCGAGTGCTTTCTGGTAGCTGGATTGGTCGAGATAATGCCGGAGGCGGCCATCAATGGAAGACCGGTTGGCGGCGGCCCAGGCTGTGATTTTTTCGGACACATCCCGCAGGGCGTCGAGTTGTCCGGCGGGATCCCGGTCCCGCCAGGAGTGATCGGCGATGATGCGGAGGCGCTCGCGGAGCAGGTGGACGAGTTCGGTGATCATGGAAGGGGAGAACAAAGTTGGGAAATCGGGCGGCTCGTGCCAGCGGGATGTTGGCGGGGAAAACGATGCCGGATGCGGTTACGGAATCCAGCCGGGCAGTGCGGCGGCCTGCTTCACCCAAGCGGCCATCCGGTCTTCGTCGAGTCCGTCATCTTCATGGATGTCGATCCAGCGCACTTCCTTGCTGCGCTCCGTGCCACCGGGTGGGATGGGCTGCAATGACGTGCCGCTGAAGAAGGTGACCTTGACGTAGCGGGTGAAGACATGGAACGACAGGAACCAGCCTTGGCCCTCGATGCCGTAAAAGGGCGAGTTCCATCTCACGGCTTTGCGCACATCGGGCACGCTGCGAACGATGAGCGCATCAAGGCGCTTTCCGAGATCGCTCTTCCAGCCGGGCATGGCGGCGATGTATTCCTGCACCGGGGCGTCGCCGTCCGCTTTCGCGATTTGCGGGTTGCCGCCCGAGAGGAGTTTTACGGGTTTGGGTTGTTGTTTCATGAAGGAGGTTTGGGTGCGGGTGAACTTACGCCATTTCCCCGAATGCAAAGCAAAGAAGAGGTGGCGACCGGTGATCGCCACCACGGAACGTGTGCTCAAATGCCGGAGAAAAGATCCTGCCCGGATGCGGCTTCCTCTTCCCGGAGGCGTTGCCGGGCGGTTTCGAGGTAGTGGTCGTCCAATTCGATTCCGGTGAAATTCGCGATGTTCCGCCGTTTCGCGGCGACCGCGGAACTGCCGATGCCGAGGAACGGATCGAGCAGGCGGGTTTCCTCTCCTTTTCCGTGGAGGAGGATGCAGCGCTCGACGAGAGCCACGGGGAAGGTGGCGGGGTGGGGGCGTTCCTTGTCCCGCGATTGGATGGTGTCGTAGGGGATGAACCAGGTGTTGCCGCGGCAGCGGAGGTCTTCGCCGCCGGTGTGCCCCCAGCGGGCGATGTTCGATTTGTAAACGTAGGGGACGCCCGCCGCTTTCCGGTTCACGGGCACGTCGCCGGTTTTGGTGAGGTGGAAGACGTATTCGTGGCAGTCGTTGACGTAGCGGCCGGAATTGATGGGCTTGAAATGCCCGGCGCTGACGATTTCCCCGGCACGGGTCTCGATGCTGATGGATTTGATCCAATGAAAGGTGTTTTGCAGCACGAAGAGCGGATCCGGCCCGTCGGTGAGGGCGAGGACGAGCTGATGGGGAAGGAGCGGATTCGCGGGGGCGGCTCCGATGTTGAGGAAAAAGGAGGCCTCCCCGGTCATCACGCGTTTCACTTCGGTGGTCCATTCCCGGCACCAGCGGAGGAATTCCTCGCGGGGGCTGGTGTCCTTGAAGGTGCGGTAGCCGATTCCAAGATTATAGGGTGGCGAGGTGACCACGAGATCGATGGATGCCCCGGGCAGGGTGGGCAGGACTTGGAGGCAATCGCCGTGGAGGAGATTCATGGGCGCGGAGGAATCTTTCAGCCGGGGGAGGCCTTGTCGATGGTTGGGTTGGGAACATCGAACATCGAACGTCCAACATCGAACGTTGAAGTGAAGAAGAATTCAGACTTGCTCTCCCCGGCACGGCGCGGGTTCCGGGGGGGCGTTATCGGGGCTTGTCCAAATGCTGGCGGACATCCTGCTGCTCGGTGGCGGAGAGCGTGGAGATCCAGGCGCGGGCGGCGGGGGCGTCGTAGCTTTGCCAGTTCGCCGCCACGTTGCGCAGCGCCCATTGCCGCGACTCTCCCGGGGGAAGACCAGCCATCCAGCGGGTGGCTGCGGCGGATTCTTCGAGCACCCAGTGGACGGCAAGCTCGGCAGTTTGCCGAATCAAAATATGTCCCTGATTTTCCGTCTCTCCGGAATCTCCTTCGCCTTGCGCCTGCTGGTGAGAAACCGCGGCAGTCACCAATTTTCCGGCCAGATCACGCGGAAGATTCCTTACACCCGATTGGGCGATAATCCCGAGCCCCGTCTCTCCCAACTCCGCGGCAGGCAAACGGCTTAATTCCTCCATGAATTCCCGCTGAATCTCCAGAGAGGCTTGGGAGAACTCGTTGACAAATCTCCAGGCATCCGAATTTTTCACGGAAGTATGAAGTGACTCCAGGAGCTTTTCCGAGGGATCGCCCGGAGCCGGAGGATTCAGCTTCTTGTCCAGCTCCGCACTCAAGGATTCATAAAATTCGGAGGCCTCTTCAGGCACGCTCTCCAGCCACTGCTCCGCAGCGGCGGCGTCTTTCCCGGCGAGTGCCAGCACCGCGTTTTGAAATGTGTTCTTGTAATGATCTCCCGTGAAATCCAACCCGGCCAGATAGGAGAGGGCCTTTTCCGGCTCCCGGTGCGTGAGATGTGACAATGCGGCATTTCGAAATCTCGCGGCTTTTTCTCCGAACAATCCAAGAGTTTCAAAATCCACCTCCAGCCAGCGTTCCGGATTTCCCTGGACCATGTTCCACGGAAACGAGCTCCCCACCGATTCGAGCCAATCGGCGGGAATCCGGTGAATGTTCCGCAAAATGGAGTCTTCCAGCCGCGGGACGTTTTGGTGGTTTTGGAACGCACTGGCAAATCCGTCTTTTCCATCGGGCGAATCGAGCAGGCGGGCCAGTTCTCCGGCGAAATTCCTGGAAAGCCCTTCTCTCGTGAGCGCGATCTCGGCAGGTTTTCTCAAGGAAGCGGGCCAATCCACCAAAGTCGCGGCGAGCTTGTCCGGATGATGCTCCGCGAGTCTGGAAAACACTCCGTGCCATTGGGAATCGGAATTGCCACCCACAGAACGGATCACCGCCAGCGTCTCGTCCGGCCGGGACTCCGCGAGACAGGGCAAAAGGGCGGTTTGCAGTCTTTTGGCTTTCCCGGAATCGCGCTGGTTTTTCATGAATTCAAGCGCCCGGTCCGGGTCCAACCGTCCCCAGCGGGCAGCGATTTCACTGAAATTCGTCCAGTTCCGGAGCATGGCATGTCCCATCAGCCCCTCCGGGTCTTCCTCCATCCAGCGGCGGCGGGCGATCTCGTTGAATACGCCCAGCTCCCCGTTGTCGCGAAGGCCGAAGCCATGATTCTCGAACCAGCGGGGCATCTCCGAAACCGGAAGCTCCCAAGCAAGCTGGATCACCGCGCGCAGGCGCTCCGCCTGGTTCGGCGCGGCATGCACCGCCGCCAGACGGGCGGCGACGTCCCCGGGCAAAGCGGATTGCTTTCCGCCGCTTTGGTTGCGGGCCATCCGCGGAGAAGGACGCGGGGCTTCCGCCGTCTCCTTTTCGGTTTTCTGGGAGCGGTTCGTCAGCCAGCCTCCGGCAAGGCCCAGGCCGAACAACAGGATGATGGGAAGGGCTTTCATGGATTTTCGAAGATTGGCGAGAGAGTGCTCCGCTCTTCCCCGGTCAGTGGCGCTTGGTGGAACCACGTTGCAGCCGCTTCCGGGTTATTCCGATTCCAGCGCCTGAGAAAGTTCCTCAAGTGGCTGCCCCTGCCATCCGCAGGAAGATCCTCGATGAAGTGTGACGCGCTCACAAAATCGGACGACTGCATGAAACCTTCCCACGCATAGTTCAGCGCCTGATCCCGGATTGCCGGATCTTCCGTTCCCTTCGCCCATAAGGCGAACTTTTCGGGATCCGTGCGGGACCAATAACTTGCCAGATTATGCGTTGTGTTGTCCCAGCCGGAATTGCCAAAGGCCACGGTGATGGCACCCTCCGGATCGATATCCGCAATCCGCTGGATCAACGTGGGAAAAACTCCTCCACCCGAAGAACTTGATCGGCCGTCGGGGGTTTTGATGCGGACACCGTGCGAAGGATCTCCCCCTTTTTTCAAAATCTCCCCGAAGATCTCCAGCGCCCGGCCCGGATCATCGCTCAAAACGGATAGAGCCACCTGGGAAAGCCCGTCCACCGCGATCCGTTCCGAAGGGGATTGCCTAGCCAGCGCCAGCGCCGCATCCGGATCGTCCAAGGCAAGCTGCCGGAAGGAAGCGGCTTCCAGTTCTCTCCGCAGCACTCCCGGTGGCAGCGATACCGCCAGTTCGGGAAGCAATTCCGGGTGCTCCCTCTCCAACGCTTCCCGAATGTTTTGCGAAACCATGCCGTGACGGTCGATGCCCCTGTTTTCTTGAAACCATTTCAGTGCCGCGTGCGGATCTTCCCTCAACCATGCTTCCAGCGGTTTGCTGTAGTAGTAGCTGCCCAATTGGGCATGGTATTTCACCGCGGCCTCTGGATCATGGCGGGACAGCCCGTCCAGAATGCCGTGGTGGTGTTCGCTGTTTTTCAGTTCCGGATGCTCGTCCAGCAGGCGCATCGCGAGTTCCGGCTCGGTCTGTCCGATGCCCCGCAGCACTGCGGCAAGCTGGTCCGGCTGATGTTCGCGGGCGTAATCGAAAGCCCGGCGTGGCTCGTTTTTCGCCCATGCCCACCATGGGATGTGGGCGTGCTTCCCGCCCGATGCCGCGGCGATCGCGCCATGGGGATCCACGGCGGTCCAGCGCAGGAAAAGCAGATCGATCGTTCGCACTTCCAATTCGGGCTTTGCGTTGAGGATGCGCCAGCAGGCTTCAAAATCCCCGGCGTCCGCGTCCACCAGCCACAGTGCCAACCGTGGATACAGCTCGTCATCATGAAGCGCGGCGAGGTCGTCGAGCGTGTCGGTGGAACGGTAGGCGGAGGTGGCGGAAGTTTTTTTTCCATGTCCGGTGCCCTGAGCCGCGCCACCCGGAGCCTGTGGGGCCGGAGCTGCGGAGGCGGAATCCTCCGCCGCATCCGGCGAACGGGATGTGGACTGGAGCCCGTATCCCGCCGCAAATCCCGCGGCGAGCACGCCGACCAGCAGAAAAGCGCGGGGAAGATGGGATGAGCGATCCGGCATGGGTTTGGATGGGGAAAAGAGGAAAGGGGCGCGGGCATCCTGCCTGCAAGAGGCGGGAAACAAGGCGGGCAGGATGCCCAAGCTCCTTTCTGTTCAAATAGGATATGAACCCTTTCCTCAAGCAAATACTGAGAGGTCTGCGGTTTGCCTGCCATTGGGGAACCGGGCAGGATGACCGGCCCACGTGGCGCGGGCATTCCGCCAAAAGTGTTCCGGGAATGATACCGGCAGGTAGGGCGAGACCGCCGGGCGCGCCGTGACTCTCTCTCCGCGGCGGGT
>CAZVSA010000127.1:0-11106 GCA_964629955.1 uncultured Luteolibacter sp. | reverse complement strand
CCATGGACTACGAGCACTCCGGCTACAAAGCCGCCAAGATGGTCAAGATGGACATGCTCATCGCCGGCGACCCCGTCGAGGCCTTCTCCACCATCGTCCACCGCGACAAGGCCGAATCCTACGGCCGCCAGCTCGCCACCAAGCTCAAGGAAGTGATCCCGTCCCACCTGTTCGTCGTCGCCATCCAGGCCGCCGTCGGCGGCAAGATCGTCGCCCGCGAAAGCATCTCCGCCATGCGCAAGAACGTCACCGCCAAATGCTACGGCGGCGACATCACCCGCAAGCGCAAGCTGCTGGAGAAGCAGAAGGAAGGTAAGAAGAAGATGAAGATGTTCGGCAAGGTCAACATCCCGCAGGACGCCTTCATCAAAGTCCTTAAAAGCGGGGATTGACAAAAGGCCACTTTGCAGGAGAGTTTTCCGGTGGCCCTGCGCCAGCCGAATCCCGACCCTTGGCGTCGGGGAATCATGTAGGTTGGGTGGGGCAGGTTTGCTTCCAACCGAACTCACCTTTCCATGCCCGTTAGCGTACATGATGTAGCAGCATACATTCTGAAGAAGCAAGGCGAGGTCTCCTCGATGAAGCTTCAGAAGTTGGTGTATTACGCCCAAGCATGGTCTCTGGTCTGGGATGAGAAGCCGCTTTTCAAAGCCAGGATTGAGGCTTGGGCGAACGGCCCTGTCGTGCGGGCCTTATACGACAAACACAAAGGCCTGTTCTCTGTGAAAAAATGGCCCGATGGAAACTCCGCCAATATTGTTGGAGAAGCTAAGAAAACCATCGATTCGGTGCTTGCCTTCTATGGGGACAAATCCGGCCAATGGCTCAGCGAACTGACCCATAAGGAACAGCCTTGGCGCGATGCCAGAAAGGGACTGCGGGATGAAGACCGTTCCGAAAAGGAAATCACCCAAGCGGCCATGGCGGAGTATTACGGTGGTCTATAGCCCGGTGAAATCATGGGAAAGAAGCCCCATCCGAAAAAAGTTCCGAAATTCGCACCGGAAAACCGACCCAGCCCCGGAAAATATCCGAAAATCGGCGCATCTCCGGAAGACCCGGCCAACCCTGTCTGGAGACTTTCCTTCATGGATTGGGACGGCCCATGGTGCCCTTCCAAATGCAAGGAATCCGGAGTGAGGGGAATTTTCAAGCGCTTGGCCGATCTGGAATCCATGACATGGACGGCCATTCAATCAAAAACGGGCAGCCATGTGGTTGGAATTCAGGGAATCATCAAGGAAGCTCGTGACCGCATCATCTTCCTCAAAAAAGAAGAATGGGCCGACAATCTGTGCTCACTGCGGATGTCGGGAAAAGAGCGGCTTTGGGGATTCCTCCGTTCGGGAGTTTTCCATGTCCTTTGGTGGGATCCCGAGCATCAAGTGTATCCTTCAAAAAAGAAGCATACGTGAAATCACCATGACGCAGCCTGCGTAGGTAGCCGCAGGACGCCTTCATCAAAGTCCTCAAAAGCGGAGATTGATCGTGGCGGCGATCACCGGTCGCCGCTTCCCCGTTTCGCCACGGGCATTCCCGTAAAACCGCTGCCAACAAACCGTCACTTCACCGGGAAAGGAAAACAAACGCTCCGGATGCCAGAAGCAGCAATCCGGCGGCGCTGTCTTTCGCCGTCCATCTTCCGGGAGCGTGGGTGAGGAATTTGAGCATCGCTCCGGTAGGGCATCCGTAGTGGCAATACGCCTGAGGAAGAAACAGCGCGGCGAGGATTCCTACGGTGAATATCGTAGCAGGAACGAACGCGGTGAATCCGGTGCTCCAGGTTTCAAATGGCTCGAAGTATGCGAAGGGCAGGCCGCTGCCGAGAAGCGCCAGCACCCAGATGACGAGCAGGGTGATCCACGGCACGCGCTCCATGAACGCGTGCATGCCACGGGGAAGGGCGAATCGTTTTTTGCAGGCATGCCCGGCGAGCGTTTGCGCGGCCCCGTGGGGGCAGATGCGCGCGCAATAGACGTTTTTCCCCGTAAAGGCGGGAACGGCCAGCGCAACCACGGTCAACGCGAGCAGGGGGAGAGCCAACCCGGGATTCAAACCCTCCGCGCCCCATCCGAGCAACTGGTCCTGGCTGATCATCCATCCCAGCGCAACCCCCGCGGCGACGGAGAGGACCGCGTAGGCGATTCTCTCTTTCGCGCGGTTCTTCCATTTTCCGAAACTGAGAACCAAGCCCAGCCCGATCCAGGCGAAGGCGAGGGATGCTTTCCACGGAAACCCGCTTTCCTCTTCCGCGGCATGATGGCGGCGCAGCATTTCATGCACGCTTTCGATCACGGCGTGAGTGGTGACGCTGGCGCCGCTGACGAAAAGATCCTGCGAACCGCCCGGCTTCCCCGCCATGACTTCCGCCACGGATTTTCCGGAGAATCCATCGCCATATTTCATCTCCTCCCGGACATCATCGATATAGGGAACATTGTCGCGGCTTCCCAGAAACCCGGCGCCGAGGATTTTCCCGCCCCCGGGATCGAGGCAGACGATCACATCGGAAATTCCGTTGAATCCGCGCGCGGATACGCCCATGCGGCTGCTGCGAAGTACGATTCCCATCGTAGTTTCCCCTTTCAGCACCCGGTGGGCTCCCGTTCTTCCCGACGGTTCGACGCGGTCCGCCCCCTCGAACCATTTTTGGAGGTCCTCCGGCTTCAGGGGATCGGGAAACCATTCGTCCATGCCTTCCGCGCCGAACCGGGCGGCCACCCCGCGGGCGATGGCCTCGCTGGTCAATGTGGCTCCGGTGACGATGGCCGGTTTGCCGGGCGCTCCGAGACGCGCTTCGGCCATGCCGTTCCATTGCTCCCAGAACGGCAGGTGATCCGCGACCTTGCCGACGTGTCCGGCGGTATCGGCGCTTTCCAGAAGGCGGACGGCTTTGACGGCGCGGCGGGAATCGAAGATCACCAGCGCCTGCGACGGGCCGGAGTAGCCCTGGATTTTTTCCGCATGGGGAAATGTTGGGGCCGCCCAACCCACGGTTTCCTCCGTTTCGTCCAGCAGCGGGAAAATGCCATCCCCGGGAGCGCCCAGGGAACGGGCGGAGGGGATTGCTTCCCGCGCTTCGGCGAGGATTCTCCCGCGTTCCGCAATGCGGTCGCCCTTCGGCAGCGCGCGCAGGCAGGCGAGCGCGGCGAGGATGATTCCGAGGCGGTAGCAGGCGAGCGCCCGCCTTTTCCAGCGGCGTTTCCCGTCAGAGCGAGGGCGTTGTGGCCTTGTATTCGTCAAGGGTCTTGCGGAGCTGGCCGATGGATTCGACACGCTCGGAACCCGGCTTTTTCCACAGGAACTTCACTTCGTCGAGGTGCTTCTCGTAAATGTCGCGCGGCGTGCAATCGCGTGCGGTGGCAAGCGCGGCGGCACGGCCGACGGTGACCCCCATCATGCCGATGGTCTTCATCACGCGGATGGTTCCCAGCGCATCGCGTTCCACGCTGATGTTTCGCCCGGCCATGAAGAGGTTGGGGACGCTGCGGGAATACAGGGTGCGGTACGGGATGGGGTAGCCGGTTTCCTTGTCCACGCCCGGGCCGTGCACCGCGCGGGCGATGAAGGGCTTGCCCGGAATGGTGTCCTGATATTTTTCCAACGGGTAGTGGAGGTCGATGGACCAGGTGGTGTGCACCGTCGCGTCGTTGAATTCCTTCTTCGAGCGGATTTCGTCACCGGTGAGGACGACATCGCCGAGAATCTGGAGAGTTTCGCGCGTGCCTCCGACGTAGGCGAGCCAGGTGAGCGCGGCTTTTTCGTGGGCATCAGGATCCCGCTCGGCGTAGGCGCCGTGGTTCTTGATGGAGTTCCACGCGCTATAGGCGACGAAGAGATTCAGGTCGCGGGTGGTCTCCAGATCCATGATCGGATGGGCGTCGAAGCCGTTTTCCCAGAACCACTCGGCGTGGCCGAATCCGTGGCGGACGCGCGGGTAGGGAAACTGCTCGGCGGTGAAAACGCGCATCCATGGTTGTTCGGGAAAGTCCGTTTTTGCAGGCTGGTTTTCCCACATCCACATGTTGCTCATGCCCATGCGGCCTTTCTCCGTTTGCTTGATGTCCGCGCCGGACCAGAGACCGATGAACCCGTGGCCGGTGCAGTCGGAGAACAGGCGGCCGCGGATGCGCTTGAGTTTTCCAGCCTGAATATCGACGGCCTTCACGGCGGAAATGCTGCCGTCGCTCATCTCGACGCCGTAGGCGTGGTGGCCGAGGAACAGGGTGATGTTTTTCTCCCCGTTGACGATCTTGTCTTTCTTGTCGTCGGCGAATTCCTCCGCGGGGGCGGGAGACGCGCTGGCCTTGTCCTCGAATTCCTTGATGATGTCCGCGAGGGGATACTCGCTGGGTGGGTAGTTGCCCATCGCCCAGACGCGGATTTCCGAAGATCCGTTTCCGCCGAGAACGCTGCGGTTTTGAATCAGGGCGACTTTGGCACCCATGCGGGCCGCGGAAACCGCCGTGCCGATGCCACCATAGCCGCCGCCGACCACGACGAGATCGAACCCGCCGGCATCTTCGATCGCGCCCGGAACGCCCGGAATCCCCCATGCCGCGCGCTCCTCGAATGTGGCGGCGGAGGGAGGGGTGAATGATTCGTCGCTGCTGAAGAGGACGGCGTCCGCGCGGCCGTTGAAGCCGGTGAGATCCTTCAGGCCGAGCTCGGCCTTGCCTGCTTTCAGCTCGATTTCCCCCGCAAGCTGCCAGGTCCATTTGGCGTCGCCTTTGCCGAGTTCCGCGGCAAGCGGTTTGCCGTCGATGGTGATCTGGAAAACTCCCGCTCCGCCTTTCTCGCCAAGGCGGGCGGTCCAGTCGACGGTCCGGACCCAGACCCGGTAGCTGCCGTCCGCCGGAACCTCGATCCCGGTGGTGGCGTCCGCCACGGGGGTGCCGAGACCATGGGCGATCAGATAGGGCGAACCCATCGACTCAATGAACTGCGTGTCGATCCCCCAACCGCCTTTGTCGGTGAATTGCTCCGTTTCCACGAGGAAGGTGGCTGCCTGAAGGGGCAGCAGGGCGGACAGACACAAGGGCAGATGAAACTTCATGAGCGGGTACCGGATACTCGCCGGGCATGGAAAATTTATCAGTTCCGCCCGCCCGCCCGGACAATGAACGCCGGACGGAAAGGGCAACATCGGGAGCTTTCTTTCCGCGCCATGTCTGCGATCTTTCGCGCGGACCATGCCCGCTTTCATGACAAGACGGCGATTTCTCCCGCTTCTCGGCGCGGCCCTCGCACCCCGCCGGCTCTCTGCCGGTCCGGAGGCCTCCCCGTTCACCATCGAGCGCGGTCTCATGGGCACACGCTTTGCGGTCACTTGTTATCCTCCGGACGTCGCCGAGGCCCGCGAGGCCGTGGATGCGGCATTCGAGGCCGCCGCCGCGGTCAATGCCGTCGCATCCGATTACATCGCGGACAGCGAATTGCTTTCCCTCTCCCGGCAGCCCGCCGGAACCGCGACGCCCGTTTCCCCGCTTCTTTTCCGGCTCTTGTCGGAGGCGTGCATGCTTGCGGAAAAAACCAACGGCTGCTTCGATCCCACGCTCGGGCCGGTCACCCGGCTGTGGCGGGAAAGCCGCCGCCGGGGAAAACTCCCCGATCCCGCCATCCTCGATGCGGCGCGGGCCGCTTGCGGCTGGAAGCACCTCGTGCTGGAGGAAGCCGGTCGCACCGCCACCCTTTCCTTGCCGGGCATGCGCCTGGATCTCGGCGGCATCGCCAAAGGGCAGGCGGCGGATGCCATGCTGGAAGTCATGACCACCCGCGGCATCCCCCGGGCCTGCATCACCGCGGGGGGCGACATCCGCGCCGGCGAACCTCCCCCGGGCGAGGCGGGGTGGAAAATCGGCATCCGCACATTCCGTGAAGAAGAGCAAGATGCACTCCGCATCTCCAACAGCGCGGCGTCCACCTCCGGAGATCTTCATCAATCCATCGAAATCGAGGGAAAGCGTTACTCCCACATCATCGATCCCGCGACCGGCCTCGGACTCACCCGTCCCTCCGCCGTCACGGTGATCGCGCCTCTTGCGATGTTGAGCGATGCGATTGCCACCGCGTGCTGCGTCGCTCCACCCGGGGAGGCGAAACGCCTGGGTCTCGCGGCGGGCGCCACTTCCGTCCTGCCCGGATGAAAGCCCTGAATGGCGGATTCTTTTCGCTTTGCAGAGGGCGGGGAACTTCTGAGATTCGCCCGATGCACAAGGCAACATGCGTTCTGGCGGGAACTTTGGCGATGGCGGGGGCATGCTCCGGAGCGGAACTGGAAGCAAAGGAATGGAAAGCGGACGACGGGACGGTGGTGCCCTACCGCTGGGCGGTTCCGCAGAAAGTGGAAGAAGGAAAACTCTATCCGCTGGTGCTCTTCCTGCATGGCGCGGGGGAGCGGGGCACGGACAACACCGCCCAGACCAAGCACGGCGTGGCGGCCATTCTGGAAGGCGCGAAGAAACTCGGAGAGCCGTGCTACCTCATCGCCCCGCAGTGCCCGCCGGAGCATTGGTGGGCGCCTCCCGCCGAGGGGCGGCTGGGACTGAGAGCGGCGAAGGAGCCGAATCCCAGACTCGATCCGGTGCTGGCGCTCGTGGAAGAATTGATGGCGGAGCACCCGGTGGACCCGGCGCGTTTCTACGTGACCGGCCTTTCCATGGGTGGCTTCGGAACGTGGGACCTGCTCGGACGGGTGCCGGAGCGGATCGCGGCGGCGGTGCCGGTTTGCGGGGGCGGGGACACCTCGCTGGTGGAAAAATTCAAGAATGTGCCGGTCTGGGCTTTCCATGGCGAGGACGACGAAGCGGTGCCCGTGGCAGCCACGAAAAACATGATCACCGCGCTGGAGACCGCCGGGGGGAGTCCGAAGGTAACCTACTACCCGGACACGGGGCATGATTCCTGGACGGCCACCTACTCCAACCCGGAAGTGATCCGCTGGATTTTCCAACAGAAGAAGGCCGTGCCGTAGAGGGCGATTGGAAACGCGGCTCATTCTTCCACAATCAGGAACTTGCTAGTGGTTCCCGCCCGGGCCATGGTGGCTGCGGAATGCGGACACTACTGACGTTGACGGGACTTTGGCTGGTCGGCTGCTTGCCCGGCTTTGCCCAAAATAACGCGGCGATGGAGGAGGAAGAAACGTCGGCGGATGTTCCTGCGAAAATCGTGGTCATCCCCATCCGCCAGCAGATCGACAAGCCGATCCTGTACATCCTGCGGAGAGGGGTGAAGGAGGCGATCGCCGACGGCACGGACACGATCATCCTCGATATGGAAACACCCGGCGGCCGCGTGGATGTGACCATGGAAATCCTGAAGGCATTGGAACGCTTCCCGGGAAAAACGGTGACTTTCGTGAATTCGGAGGCGATTTCCGCAGGGGCTTTGATCGCCGCCGGCACGGACGAAATTTACTTCACTCCCCGCGCGGTGATCGGAGCCGCCGCCCCGGTGCTGATGACCGGAGGAGACCTCGACAAAACGATGCGGGCGAAACAGGAAAGCGTTTTAACCGCACGGGCCCGTTCAGTCTCCGAAGGCAAGGAATACCGGGGGGAGGTCGTCACGGCGATGATCTCGGTGGATTACGAACTCAAGATCGGGGACGAGGTGATCAAGCCCAAGGGCGAACTCCTCTCCCTGACGGCCACGGAAGCCATCCGCGAATACGGCGACCCTCCCAAACCGTTGCTGGGATCGGGGATTTCGGAAAATCTGACGGCGTTGATGGACCGCCTGCACGGCGAGGGGAACTACACGGTGAAGCATCTGGAAATCACCTGGTCCGAAAAGCTGGCGCAGTATCTCACGGCCATGGCCCCGATCCTCATGGCGATCGGGCTGGTGCTGATCGTCGTGGAGTTCAAGACCCCGGGCTTCGGCGTTTTCGGTGTCGGCGGTGCGGCGGTGCTGGCACTGGTGTTCTTCGGGCATTTCACCGCGGGGCTGTCCGGGCATGAGGCGGCGCTGTTGTTCGCGGTGGGTCTGGCGCTGGTGGCGGTGGAGGTGTTTTTCCTGCCCGGCACGATCATTTTCGCCCTCACCGGGGCGGTACTGATGCTCGGCGCGCTGATGTGGTCGATGGTGGACCACTGGCCTTCCGAGCCGCTGAACTTTTCCGCCGAGGTGTTCAGCGGACCGCTCATCAACATGACGATCGGGGTGGTGCTGGCGCTGGTGATTTTCCTTTTGATCATCCGTTTCCTGCCGAGGGGCGGCCTTTGGGGGAAAATGGTCCTCCAGAGTTCCATCGGAGGAAACAGCCAGGAAGCCGTGCTGGCCGGATACGGTCCGGACGAAGCGGGCACGGATCCTTTGATCGGCCAAAGCGGAATCGCCGTGACCACCCTGTATCCGAGCGGGCAGGTGGAGATCGACGGCAAACGCTACGAAGCGCGCCTGCCGGTGGGCTTCGCGGAGGCGGGAACGACGGTGAGGGTGAAACGCCGGCGGGAGTTCGGCCTGGAAGTGGAGGTGATCACGCCATGACCTGGATCGCTCTATTGTTTTTGGCGGGCATTCTCTTCGTGATGGCGGAGGTGATCGTTCCCGGAGGGATTCTGGGAATCGCGGGAGCGGTGCTCATGCTGGCGGGATGCGTGGTCGCCTTCGTGCTTTATGGCGCGAATTTCGGGTTGCTCGCCGTCCTCGCCGCGGGAGTGCTTTTCGGCGCGGCGATGTTTTTTGAATTCAAGATCCTGCCGAACACGGCGATCGGCCGCCGCGCCTTCCTGACCAAGGAAATCAAAGCCGTGAGCCAGGCGGTGGACGAAAGCGCCAGAACTCTTGTTGGCAAAACCGCGGAGGCGATTACGATGCTGTCGCCGAGCGGTTATGTTTCCGTGGAAGGCCGCCGCTACGAGGCATTCTGTCAATCCGGCCAAGTCCCCGCCGGCACCCCGCTGGTGGTCACCGGCGCAGATAATTTCCGTATCATTGTCACAAAACGCTCCCACACCACCTCATGAATCCCACCTACATCATCCTCATCGTCCTCGGCATCCTCGGCCTGCTTCTGCTGGGCATCATCCTTTCCTTCTTCAGCGTCTGGCTGCGCGCCTGGCTGGCGGGCGCCTACGTCGGCTTCACCGATCTGGTGGCGATGCGCCTGCGGCAGGTGCCCTACGGAGCGGTGGTGGATGCCAGGATCACCGCAAAGAAGGCCGGCATCGAAATTCCCATCGATGACATCGAGGCGCACTTCCTCGCCGGCGGCAACGTCCTGCCCACCATCCAGGCGCTCATCGCCGCGCAAAAAGCGGGCATCACCCTGGACTGGAACCGCGCCTGCGCCATCGACCTCGCCACGAAAGGCTCAGGAAAAAGCGTGGTGGAGGCTGTCCGCACATCGGTCGACCCCAAGGTCATCGACTGCCCCAATCCCGCTTCCGGCCGCTCCACCATCGACGGCGTGGCCAAGGACGGCATCCAGGTGAAAGTCCGCGCGCGGGTCACCGTCCGCACCAATCTGGACCGCTTCGTCGGCGGCGCGAAGGAGGAAACCATCATCGCCCGCGTGGGGGAAGGCATCGTCACCACCATCGGCTCGGCGGAAACCTACAAGGTCGTGCTCGAATCTCCCGACAGCATTTCCAAGGTCGTGCTTTCCCGCGGATTGGACGTTGGCACCGCGTTCGAGATCCTTTCGATCGACATCGCGGACGTGGACGTGGGCGAGAACGTGGGCGCGCAGCTCCAGGAAGCGCAGGCCGAAGCGAACAAGAACATGGCCCAGGGCCAGGCGGAAATCCGCCGCGCCGCCGCCGTCGCGCTGGAGCAGGAAATGGTCGCCCGCGTGGCGGAAATGAAGGCGAAGGTCGTCGAGGCCGAAGCCCAGGTTCCGCTCGCTCTGGCCGAGGCCTTCCGCAACGGCCGCCTCGGGGTGATGGATTACTACAAGATGGAGAACATCCAGTCAGACACCGACATGCGCGGGAGCATCGCCAAGTCCGACAACACCTGATCCGGTTTCGCCATGGGGGACTTCATCGCAGACAACTTCCAGATCGTCCTCATCATCGGCGGGGCGATCGCCTATTTCGTCAACCTTTTCCGGCAGGCGAAGGAAGCCGAGCGTCAGGCGAAGGAGGAACAGCAGAGGCCGGTGGATTATGAGGAGATCTTCGGCCCGGATTTCGATTTCGGAGAGGAACCCGGGCGGGACGGAGAAGAGAGGCCATCGGTTCCTTCCGTCTTTTTCCCCACCACGACAACGCCTCCGCCTCTTCCGCCGCCGCCACAAAGGGCACCGGCATTCGCCAGCGAGCGGGAACTCCAGCGGCAGGAGCAGCTCCAGAATCGCCTGGCAGAGGCACGCAAAATCAAGGCCGAGAGATGGGAAAGCTCCAGAAGCGTGCCGCGCCCGGCGGCGTTGCCAACAGCCCCGGTCGTTCCCTCGTCCAACCGCTTGAAGAACCGCATGAAAAACCGCGGCGAAGTCCGTAGTGCCTTCGTAATGCGGGAGGTGCTCGGCCCGCCGGTTGCCTTCAAGTGAGCAAACCGGCGGGACGGGGGAGGGGAAATTGTGGCGCGGGCATCGCCCTCCTTACCGTTGGAAGAAAAAACCCGCCGTCCTGTGAGGAGCGGCGGGTTTTGAAGAGGAAAGAAGCGGCGATCGGTGATCGCCGCCACGTTGATTACTTGCGAAGCGCTTCCTCGCGGGCCTTGGCCTTGGCGATGACATCGTCGGAGACGTTTTTCGGGCAAGGGGCGTAGTGGCTGAACTCCATGGAGAACTGGCCGCGGCCGGAGGTCATGGTGCGGAGGTCTCCGATGTAGCCGAACATGGCGGACAGCGGGGCCTCTGCCTTGACGCGGATGCCGCCGGGTGTCGGCTCCTGGCCCTGGATCATGCCGCGGCGGCGGTTGAGATCGCCGATGACATCGCCGACTTTTTCTTCGGGGGCGAAGACGTCGAGTTTCATCATGGGCTCAAGCACCTGCGGGCCGCATTTGACCATGGTCTGGCGGTAGGCGGCTTTCGCGGCGATTTCAAAGGCGATGGAGGAGGAGTCCACGGCGTGGAAACCGCCGTCGGTGAGGGTGACCTTGAAATCGCCGCGAAAGCCGCCTACCGCCAGACCATGGTCAAATGCGGCCCGC
>CAZVSA010000126.1:0-11306 GCA_964629955.1 uncultured Luteolibacter sp. | reverse complement strand
ATTGGTGGATGGGGCTGCCTTCCGGCAGTTCGGAGAGCGACGAGAATTCGGTGAGGGCGCTCCATTCGCCGTTGTGGTAGGCGCGGGCGTTGAGGGCGACGGTCTGGTGGACCGGCAGGGTGGTGCTGTAGGGTTGGGTGGTCCCGGTGAGGGAGAAATCGAAGTATTTGTCGGAGCTGCCGGAGTTGACCTGGTGGACGGATGCGGCGAGCACGTTTTCGCCGGGCTGGAGCAGGTGGACGGCATCGGAGAGGCGGACGAAGTAGGTGTTCTGGTCGTTTCCACCGACGATGGAAGAGGCCCAGGTTTCATAGTTGATGGTGCCGCCGGGCATGTTTTCGCGGAGGATTTCGACGCCGTTGAGATAGAGGACGGCGCCGTCGTCGCGCAGGATTTCCATGGCGAGCCCGGTGATGTCCCCGGCCGATTCGAGGGTGAACTTGTGGCGGAAGTAGGTGGTGGTAACCTGCGTCCCCGATTCACCGGTGACGTAGCGTTTGGTCGTGGTGGTCACGGGGCTGGCGGGGGCGGCTCCGCCGAAACCGAGAACGGCATCGCCTGCGGACCAGGAGGAATCCGGGTAATCGGGATCGAGCCAGGTGAGGCCGCCGGTTTCGGGTGGCTCGGAGCCGTGGTCGAAATAACTCCACTCCGAACCGCGCCCGATGAGGGAAACCGGGCCGCCGCCGGAGGGGGCGTTGACGAGCTGGGCGTCGGGGTGGATGCCGCCGCCGGGCAGGCGCGGATCGCTGCCGTCGGTCATGTAGTAGAATGGAGTCTCGGAGCTGATGTGGGTGAATTCTCCGGAAACCGAGGCGAGCGGCGCGTCGATGGAGGGATACCAGCCGCGGTTGCGGTATTGGGAGACCACGATGTCGCGGCGCTGGTCGAGGTAGCCGAGGAGGGCATTGCAGGCGGGCAGCCAGTGGGCGTCGCGGGTGCGCCCGTGGCCCCAGCGGGCGGACTCGCCGATGACGGCGAGGTCGATTTCATCCATGCGGCTCTGGACGCGGGCCTTGGCGTTTTGCGGAGTGAGGACGCCGTTGCCCAAAAGATGTTTGTGGAAAAGATCCGCGACGCGCATGCTGTATTCGGGATGCTCCGCGAGCCGCCAGTGGAGGATGGCGGGGTTGAACTGGGTCCTGCCGGTGAGATTCGTTCCGACCGCGGTGGTATCGGCGTTCACCCCGTAGCCGCCGTGCGATCCCAGCGAGTGCTCGGCATCGTGGCGGAGCCATTTGAAACCGCCGGGGTTGTTGCGGTTGAAAAGGCCGTACATGTTGTTGGGGAAACCGCCCCAATCCGAGACCGGGCTGTCGGGATCGCCGGTGTAGTGGCTGACGATCATGTAGTTGATGAGATTGTCCTGATCGAGGTACACCGGGTAGACCGGGTTCGGCGTGCCGTCCGGGTTGAGCCCGCGGGCGCGCCAGTAGTTGCTGGCGTTGGGGCCGGTGAATCCCTGGTTGACGGCGATTTCGTGCAGATTGTTGAAGGCGTTGATGTTGCCGTCGGCGGGCTGGGTGGTGTAGCCCGGCTGGCTGGTCTTGATGGTGTCCCAATCATCACTTTCACCGCCGAGGTAGGTGGTGGCCCAGTCCGCATCGCCGCGCTCCTGGGTCATGTAGAGTCCCCAGTATTGGCCGTTGATGTAGAGGTGGTAGTGTCGGCTGCGGGTGTAGGGCATGCCCATGTCGCGCTGGCTGTCGCGCGAAAATACTTCGCGGATGAAGGTGGCGTTGTTGCTGTTTTGGAAAGCCCACGAGTAGTTCTGGGCGGTTCGCAGGTCCACCTTTCGGTATTCCGAGGGGCCTTCGTCATCGAACAGGGGGAAATTCAATTGGTTGTCCCCGTAGGCGGAACGGAAGAGGAGGCGGAGGGAGTGTTTCGGATTGCTCACACTGCGGCTGAACGCGCCGCGCAGGCGTAGCCCGGCATCGATCTGAAATTCCTTCGATGAATTTCCCGAGGGGTCGATGAGTTCGACCGATACCGGGCGCTCCCAGCTGTGGCTTTGGTTGGAGTGGGAATAGATGCCGGTTCCGGGAGCGAAAAGATTGTCGAGATCGGTGACGAGCGAGATCGAGGGGATGGCGGCCATGCCTTCGCGCAGGCGCGCGTTGTCGCCGTTTACGATTTCCTGCCGCATTCCGTATTCCATCGCGTGGTTGTTGACCGCGCCGTTGGCGGGCCACCCGGGTGGCGTGGAGGAGCCCTGCGCGAGGATGTCATCGAGGAAAAGATAGGTGACGGTTTCGGGAGGGAGCTGGATCATGCCGGGCGAGGCGGCGGAAACGCGCAGGGTGGTGGTGCCGGTGATGTGGATGGGAGCGGCATAGAGGGGAGAACCGGGGCCGGGTTCGCTGCCGTCGAGGGTGTAGCGGATGGGAGCGGAAGGATCGGCGGTGAGGGTGACGTGGAACGGCTCGGTCTTGAAACCGCGCGGCTCGCTGATGGTCACGGCGGGCGGCATTTCCACCGGGGGGGAGGTGTTGGCCGCCCCCGGTGTGGTCGCGGCGAAGTAGTGCCAGCTCGCTCCGCCGTCCGGCTGGCGACCGTAGGAAACATCGCGCGGCACGGAAACCGGCGGTGCGGAATCGACGGTTTGCCCGCCGGGGTTGGTGAGCAGCAGCGGTTCGCCGTCGGCGGAGATGCGGAAATTCGTGTGCAACTGCCCGGTGACGGAGCTGAGGATGTGATGGGCGGACATGGGCTCCTCGATCGGCCCGCCGGGAGGCTGCCAGCGCACGGTAAGGTGGTCGCCGCCGGTGTGTTCCTTCATGATGGCGGAGATGTAGTAACGCTGACCGGCCTCCAGATGAATGAGGGCGGATTGCTGGCTGGAGTTGTTCCACGTACGGAAGCCGGTGGCCCCCGACAGGCTGGCGATGGGGACCGCATCGAGGGGGTTTTCATTAGGACTCAGGAGCAGCACGCTGTGATCGTCGCTGGAGATCCAGAAGCGGTAGTTGCCGGTGTCGGGAGCCACGAGGATGCCGTGCATGCGCTGGCCGTAAAACTCGGCGATATTCTGCGGGGCCTCGAAAAAGTCCGTGACGCGGTTGCGGCTGGTCGGGTTGTTCGCAATGTAATCCGGGTGGCTGGTGAGGGCGGAAACATTCGTTCCCGTGATTCCGTCCCACACTTCGCGCATGATTCCGGGCAGGATTTCCCCCGGTTCGCGGTCCTTGCCGGAAGCCCAGACGAGGAGATAGCCCCCGGCGTCGATGGTAGTGCCCTCGGGGAAGCGCCACTTGAACGGATTGCCATCGTTGTCCGAGAGACCCCAGTTGCTCAGATCGACCGCCTCGCCGCCGGTGTTGTGCAGCTCAATCCAATCCTCGAACGCACCGTCCTCATCCGCCAGGGTGGAGCCGTTGGAAGACACGAACTCATTGATCACCACGGAGGCATGCCCCGCCGCGCACAGCAGGAATAAAAAGCCGAAGAACAGCGAAAAGAAACGGAGACGCAACGTCATGCCAATGGTCGATACGCGCCTTTTTCCTGACATTCAACGAATAACCCCCGGACAGGCGAAGTTCATCGTATCATTTCCGTCTGAACGCCTCCGGCTCATCCGGTTTCATGCGTTGTTTGCTTGTTGACGCCATACACATGCATTTTCACTCTTTCCTATCATGAAACCGGCTTGGTTGATCCGCATGGCTCCGCTGCTCGTTGCCCTGGCGCTCCTCCCTCTTTTATGGATGCGGTGGGACTCTTCCGAAAACCGCGGGTTTCACCGGGGATATTGGGGGGATTACAACCGGATTCACGACGCGCTGGCAAAACTGCCGGATTACAAAGTGGCCGCCCTGTATGCAAACAAGGATGTGGCCATGGAGGAATTCGGATTTTCCCTTTCATCGGAAAACCAGCCGGACATACGCCTCGATTTCCCGGAAAACGACGAAATCCGGCGTTGGTCCGGGGCAAAACTGGAGCGGGCGCTCGCGGAGAGAATTTCCGTAGCGGGGATGTAGAGGCGATCATCGGTCGCCCCCTCCCGCCGCCCTCATCCCGCGGCGACCAATGATCGCCGCTACATAGGGCGTCAGGATAGCGAGGGAATCCCCAGGGCCGTATCGGCATCCGCCTCGTAATCCACGCCTTCGAGCCCGAAACCGAAGAGGCGGAGAAAACTCGATTGGTATCCCTCGAAATCCCCCAATTCGGAAAGATTTTCCGTGGTGACTTCCTCCCAGCGTTTTCCGACGAGTTCCTGAAGGGCGGGAGCCATTTCCCAATCATCCACACGGATGCGGCCCGCTTCATCGGGCGACGGATTTCCACTATAAAGACGATCGCGGAAAAGGCGGTCCATCTGCTCGATGGTGTCCTCGTGGGTGCCCTCCGCCTTCATCGCCTTATACAAAAGGGAGATATACAATGGAACAACCGGAATGGCGGAGCTGGCCTGCGTGACGAGAGCTTTGTTCACCGATACCCATGCCTTCCCTCCAAGCGGGGCCAGCTTTCCGTCGAGGATTCGCTGGACGCGCTCCAGGTCTTCCTTGGCGCGGCCGATGGTTCCGTTTTTATAAATCGGCCAGGTGACGGAGGGGCCGATGTAGGAATACGCGACGGTCCGGGCGCCTTCGGCCAGAACCCCGGCTTCCAGCAGCGCGTCGATCCACATTTCCCAATCCTCCCCGCCCATCACGGCCACGGTTTGGGCGACGTCGTCGCCTTCGGCGGGCTGAATGGTGACTTCATCCACCACGCCGGTCGTGGTATTGAGATTTTTGTTCGTATAACTTTCCCCGACCGGTTTGAGCACGGATTTCAACACCTCGCCGGTTTTGGGATGGGTGCGGCGCGGGGAGGCCAGGCTGTATATGACGAGATCCACCTGGCCGGGATCCTCCCTGAGCGCGGAAATCACCTGCGCCTTCACCTCATCGGAAAAAGCATCGCCATTGAAAGACCGGGCGTGGAGCCCGGCGGAGGCGGCTTCCTTTTCAAAAGCGGCGGTATTGTACCAACCTGCGGTGCCGGTCCGATCCGCGGTGCCGGGGCGCTCGAAAAAGACGCCATAGGTGGCCGCTCCCGAGCCAAAGGCGGCGGCGATCCGGGACGAAAGGCCGTAGCCGGTGGAGGACCCGATCACGAGCACCTTTTTGGGACCGCCGGAAATGGGACCCCGGCTTTTTACGACCGAAATCTGATCCGCCACATGCCTGGCGCAGCCATCGGGATGGGCGGTGGTGCAAATGAAGCCGCGAATCTTGGGAGTGACGATCATGATACCGGCGAGATTACCGGCGCCCGGAGGCGAGGCAACTGTTTTCAAGGGTGACCACGGAGGGCTTTTCCGTCTCGGGTTTTCGGGATTGCAGGGAGCACCCGCGTTGGAAACACTGCGGGGGTATGGCGCAGTGGTTCTATGGGGAGAATGGTGTGCGGCACGGCCCTGTGGATGATCCTCAGCTTTTGGAGCTGGTTCAGACACAGCGATTGCTCCCCTCCACGCTGATTTGGCGGGAAGGAATGCCCGGTTGGCGCAGCCTGGCGGAGGTGCAGGCGGAGGGCGGAATCATCAGGACATCGCCGAGCCCGTATTATCCCGTGGGAATGGTGGTGCCGACTTCCGGAATGGCGGTCGCGAGCCTGGTTCTGGGAATCCTCGGATTGATCACCTGCACGATTTTGCCAGGCATTCCGGGCGTGGTCTTCGGGCACATGGCACTCCATTCCATCAAGCACTCCCCCACCCCCGTCGGCGGACGCGGAATGGCGATTGCCGGACTGATCACCGGATATCTCTCGGTTCTCTGCATCCTCGCGGTCATCGCCCTGCTCTTGGTCGGTTTCTTTGCCAGTCTCTGATTTTTTCCCAACCAATCCAACATCACCCCATGCAATGGTATTATTCAAAAGCCGGTGTGCAACAAGGCCCCGTCCCGGAAAGTGAACTGAAAGCGAAACTTGCCTCCGGCGAGGTGACGGCGGCCGACCTCGTTTGGAAAGAGGGCATGAACGACTGGATCCCCTCCTCCCGGGTGGAAGCCTTGAGAGTGGTTCCGCAGCAGGCCCAAACCGTGGAAAACGCTCCCTCCGGCCCGGGCCAATCCCCCTACTCTCCTCCGGTCTCCACCCAGGTCTCCGCTCCGGGATACGATGGCCGGAGAATTCCCAATTATCTCTGGCAGTCCATTCTGGTGACGCTTTTGTGCTGCGTTCCGTTCGGCATTCCCGCCATCGTTTATGCGGCGAAGGTCGACGGTCTACAGATGCGCGGCGACATCCAGGGGGCGCTGGCCGCTTCCAAATCCGCGAAAACATGGTGCTGGGTCGCGTTTGGCAGCGGCTTGGTCGTGAATCTTCTGGTCTTTGGGCTTGTTTTCCTGGCCGGAGTCTCCGGCAACCTAAACTGATAAAAAATGCATGCGAACCGGGCACTCGGCGTCTCCCTCGTCGTCCTGCTGCTGACATTTTCCGCCTTTCTGCTGCGCCAGGGCGGGCCCGCCGCGGTGCCCTGGCTGCCCGGTTGCGTGTTCCGCCAGGCGACCGGTCTGGATTGCGCGGGTTGCGGGATGACCCGCGCCACCTACGCGGCATTACACGGCAGGATCGGCGAGGCGTTCCGCTTCAATCCCGTGGGCATGGCTTTGTTTCCCGTCGCCCTGCTTGGGGTTGGCCTGGAGACTCTCGGCTGGGTGCGGGGCAAACCGCCGCGCTGGCGGCTGGCGATCGGCTCGAAGGGCGCATGGGCTCTTGCCGGAATCATCATCGCATTCACGGTGCTGCGAAACATCCCCGTGTGGCCCTTGACCCTGCTGGCCCCGCCCTGAGAAAAATTCGGCGGGCACACGCATCGTGGTGGCGATCACCGGTCGCCATCGCCCCCGCTCCGGCGACCCTTACACCCAACCCGTTCCGAACCAAAAATCTTCCACTGATCACTGCTCACTGATCACCCGGCACTTCTTCCCAACCCCGCTCTTGCAGAACCCTCCCTCTGCCGCTACCTCCGTCCCATGCCCTTGCTGCTCGGAGTCAATATCGACCATGTCGCCACACTGCGCCAGGCGCGCTATGCCCGGATGCCGGAATCCCCTTGCGCCGAACCCTCCCCGCTGGATGCCGGGCAGGACGCACTCGCCGGAGGCGCGGATTCCCTGACCATTCACGTCCGCGGAGACCGCCGCCACATGCAGGATGCCGACGCCTACCGGATTCGCGCGGAAGTGCCGCTCCCATTGAATCTCGAAATGGGCGTGACGGAGGAAATGGTATCCATCGCCCTCAGGCTGAAACCCGATTTCGTCTGCCTCGTGCCCGAAGCAAGGCAGGAAATCACAACCGAAGGCGGCCTGAACGTTCTCGGCACCTTCGACCGGACCCGGATGGTGGTCGCCCGATTGCAGGATGCCGGCATCCGCGTGAGCCTTTTCATCGATCCCGACCTCAAGCAAATCGAGGCATCCGGAGAAACCTGTGCCGACATGGTGGAACTCCACACCGGCGCGTTCGCCAACGCCACGGACTCCGCCGCCGACGAGGAGCTGGAATCGCTCAAAACCGCCGCGAAAGCCGCGCACGCAGCCTCGCTCCAGGTGAACGCCGGCCATGGAATCAACTACACGAACATCGCGCGGATTCTCGAAATCCCCCACCTCACCGAGCTGAACATCGGCCACAGCATCGTAGCCCGTGCCATCCGCGTGGGAATGACCACCGCGGTGCGCGAAATGAAAGAACGTATGGCTCCTTATCCGCACTGACACCATGCGCATCTTCGGAATCGGAATCGACGTGGTGGAAGTGGAGCGGATCACCTCCGCCATCGAGCGCCACGGCGAACCGTTTCTCGAACGCTTGTTCACTGAAGCCGAGCGGGCATACTGCCACGCCCAGAAGCATCCGGCCCTTCACTTCGCGGCGCGGTTCGCCGCCAAGGAAGCCGCCTCCAAATCCCTTGGCACCGGAATCGGCGGAGATGCCGGCTGGCTGGATCTGGAAATCGTCCGCGATCCCCAGGGCGCTCCCAAACTCGTCCTGCACGGCGCGGCCGCGAACTTCGCCAAGACAAACGGCATCACCGAACTCAGCATCAGCCTCAGCCACGCCCGCGATTACGCCGCCGCCAATGCCGTTGCCATCGCCGGGTGAAAACCGGATTCCCGCCTCCGCCCAACACCCGTTTGCCATGAACCTTCCCATCCGCCCCCGCCGCAACCGCCGCAGCCCCGCAATCCGCTCGCTGGTGCGGGAAACCTCGCTCTCCCCCTCGGATTTCGTCCTGCCGTTGTTCTTCCATGAAGATCAGGAAGACACCCCGATCCCTTCCATGCCCGGCGTCACCCGCTGGTCGCTGGAAGGATTGATCCGCGAAGCCGGAGAAGCATTCTCACTGGGAATTCCCGCAGTGGTGTTGTTTCCGAAAATCGAAGAACCCCTCAAAACCTCCGGCGGGGAGGAATCCTACAACGAGGAAGGCCTGGTGCCCCGCGCCATCCGCGCGCTCAAATCCGCCCACCCGGAATTGTGTGTGATCACCGATGTCGCGCTCGATCCCTACAACTCCGACGGACACGACGGCATCGTGAGCAAAACCGGAAACGGCGGAATGCAAATTCTCAATGATGAAACCGTCGGGGTTCTTTGCCGTCAGGCGATCTGCCACGCGCGGGCGGGAGCGGACATCGTATCGCCCTCGGACATGATGGACGGGCGGGTGGCGGCGATCCGCCACGCCCTCGACGCCGAAGGCTTCAGCGATGTCTCCATACTCAGCTACAGCGCGAAGTATGCATCGGGCTTCTACGGCCCCTTCCGCGGGGCGCTGGATTCCGCACCAAAGGAAGGCAACAAGAAAACCTATCAGATGGACCCCGCGAACGCCCGGGAAGCCGTCCGGGAAGTGCTTCTCGACGAGGCGGAAGGCGCGGACATGGTCATGGTGAAACCCGCCGGACCTTATCTGGACATCATCTGCCGCGCGCGGGATGCCACCACCCTGCCCGTGGCCGCCTATCAGGTAAGCGGCGAGTATCTCATGCTCAAGAGCGCGTCCGCAGGCGGATGGCTGGATGAAAAAACCGTCGTGCTGGAATCCCTCGCAGGCATCAAGCGCGCCGGAGCGGACATCATCCTCACCTACTTCGCGAAACAGGCCGCCGCATGGCTGGCATGAAATTCCGGGAAAACGCCCGCTCCTTTTCAGGCCGCGAAGCTCTCCCCGCATGAGCAGGTCACGATCGCGTTCGGATTGCTCACCTTGAACCCCCCCTGCTGGAGATCATCCGAGTAATCCAGCTCGCTTCCACTCACGAAAAGCGCGCTTTTCGGATCGATCACCACATTCACCCCATTGCTCGGCACGAGAATGTCCCGGTCCCGCGGGCCGTCCACCAGATCCATTTTGTATTGCAGCCCCGAGCAGCCGCCCCCGATCACCGCGATCCGCAACGCGCCATCCGCCCTGCCCTGCCGCTCCAGCAAACCCCGCAGGTGACCCGATGCACGGTCCATCACCTTCACCAGCTTTTCATTCCCCACCTTATAATTCACGGCTGCTTGCACGCCGGGAAGCTGGTGCCGGACGATGCTTTCGTCAATCCCGCCAGCTCAAAGCCCTTTCAAAGGGCAGGGCGAACCCGCCCTGCCCGGGATCAGCGCGGCGGACACAATGTCCGCCGCATCAGATTCACTTGTTGAGGATCTTCCCAACCGCCGGAGCGCGGAGGCGATGGGCTTCCGGCAGTCCTCCTCCCAGCAAAGGACGGCAGTAGTTGAGGAAATCCTGCGTAACGCCGTTGCCATCTTCGTTGATGAAATTGTCGGGCATGTGCCGGGTTTTCCCCGCCACCTTCTCCAGCGGAACAAGATCGTAATCGACACTGTAATCGAGCACGGGACGGCGGATGACCACCGATCCATCCACGTTGTCCCACATCGCGTATTGGACGGCCTTTTCCCCCACCTCGCGGGCCTCGCGGGCATCGCGGTCGGACCTCACTCCCATGAAGCAGCGCTGGAGGTATCCGAAAGTGTCCGAACGAACCCGCTTGATTCCCAACCCCTCCTTGACGGTGTTGGAAAGAAGATCACCGAGCGCACCGGTCCCGGAAAGCTGGATGTTTCCATGGGAATCACGCTCTTCGGTGCCCAGAAGTTTCGAGATCATCGGAGTGCCGTCGGCATCGGAAACCCCCTCGGAAACGGCGATCGTGCAGAGTCCGTGCCTGGAGTACACCCTGTCCACATCCGCCAGGAACCTGTCTTTGTCGAAGGCGCGCTCGGGAACATAAATCAGGTGCGGGCCATCGTCGAAATACTTGCGCCCGAGGGCCGAGGACGCGGTGAGGAACCCCGCGTGGCGGCCCATGACGACACCGATGTAAACCCCCTGAAGCGCCCGGTTGTCCAGATTCACGCCCATGAAAGCCTGCGCCACGTAACGGGCCGCGGAACCGAAACCCGGACAGTGGTCGTTTTCCATCAGATCGTTGTCGATCGTCTTGGGAATGTGAATGGCCCGCAGCTCGTAGTTCGCCTCCTTCGCCTGTTCGTTGACGATGCGGACGGTGTCCGACGAATCGTTCCCGCCGACGTAGAAGAAATAGCGGATATCGTGGGCCTGCATCACCTTGAACATCCGCTGGCAGTATTCCTCGTCCGGCTTGTCGCGGGTGGAGAGAAGCCCGGAGGACGGAGTGTCGGCCACCTGTTCGAGGTTGTGCGTGGTCTCCCGGGTGAGATCGACGAAATTCTCGTCAATGATCCCCCGCACGCCATGCACGGCTCCGTAAATGCAGCTCACCTGGCTGAATTTCCGGGCCTCCAGGGCGACACCGACGATGCTTTGGTTGATGACAGGGGTGGGGCCGCCTCCCTGGGCGACCAGAACTTTTCCTTCTAAACGGCTCATGCGGACGGGAGATTCGATGCCGGGAGGGGCGGAGGCAAGTCCTGAAATGACCGGCGGTTTGCAGCGGTCTCATGGCCTTCCGTTTTTTGCCCATGAGAAAGCAAATGGCGGAAAGGAATCCCGTGAAAAGCCACCAGCAACCAGCGACGGTCAGAGATTCCGCCGATCCGTTCAACTACTTCCAAGGCCGGAATTCGTGAGCAAAATATGCGAGACTCACGGCTCCGGATAACAACCGGAAGATCCGGCCCGTAAGCGCCGCGGCAAGAAATCCGGCCAACGCGAGAAGCTGCTTTGTAATGATGGCGCAAGAAGGATGTGAATCCGCAAAGACCTTATTTACTGGGGAGTCCGTGATTTTCCCTACGATCGGGAAGCCGGGCAGAATGCCCGGCCCACGTGGCGCGGGCATTCTGCCCGCCGCCTG
>CAZVSA010000125.1:0-11357 GCA_964629955.1 uncultured Luteolibacter sp. | reverse complement strand
GTGAAAGCCATCAACGCCGCGCGCCTCGCGATGGCGGGCGATGGCACGCACCACGTCTCACTCGACAAGGTGATCCGGACGATGCGCGACACCGGCCGCGACATGAAATCCAAATACAAGGAAACCTCCCGCGGCGGTCTTGCCGTGAACGTGGTCGAATGCTGAAGGTTCAGCTCCTTTTCACATGCTCATCGCAGGCGGCGGGAGGCATCCCCACCGTCGCCACGTGCCCGATCCTCACCCGGCGGTCCCTTTTCGCACAAGACGGACGCGCTACCATGGCTGGTGATGGCCGGCGGCAAAGATCAGACAATCATCGTGGGGGCGGGCGTGATGGGCCTGTGCACCGCCTACTATCTGCTGAAATCGGGAACTCCCGTGGTAGTCCTCGACCGCGGCGATGAAAGCACCGGAAATTGCTCCATGGGCAACGCCGGCATGGTGGTGCCAAGCCATTTCACACCGCTCGCCGCTCCTGGCATGATCGCCAAAGGACTTCGCTGGATGTTCAACCCCCGGAGCCCCTTTTACGTCAGGCCGCGGCCAAGCATGGAACTCATCCGCTGGGGATGGTTGTTCCACCGCCACTCCACCGCGGCTCACGTCGCGGAAACCTCACCCGTCATCCGCGATCTGAATCTCGATAGCCGGGCGTTGTTCACGGAGCTACAGCAAGAGGAGGATTTCGGCCTCCGCCAAAAAGGTCTTCTCATGCTTTGCAAGACCGCGAAAGGGCTCGATGAGGAATCCGAAGTTGCGGAAGCAGCCCATCATCTCGGGCTGAGGGCCGAGGTGCTCGACCCGGCCGCCACCGCCGCGCTCGATCGCGGAATCACGATGGACATTGCGGGTTCCGTCTATTTTCCGGATGACTGCCACATGGATCCCGCGGCTTTCATGCGCTCGCTCCGCAAACGCGTGCTCGCCCTCGGAGGCCGGATCATCGACCACGCCGAAGTCACCGCCATCGAAAGAAAGGACGGTTCGATCGTCGCGGTGTCCGGCCCGATGGATCGCTGGGAGGGCAAACACTTCGTCATCGCCGGCGGTTCGGAATCTCCGCGCCTGCTGAAACATCTCGGCATGCGTCTCCCGATGCAACCGGGCAAAGGATACTCCCTGACTCTCGGCTCGCCGCGGCAGCTCCCGAACCTCTGCTCCATCCTCAGCGAGGCGAAAGTCGCCGTGACCCCGATGAATGGCGCGCTCCGTTTCGCGGGAACGATGGAAATCGGCTCCTTCGAGCCCACCATCAATCCCGAACGCGTGCGGGGCATCATCGGCTCCGTGAACCGCTACTTTCCCGGGTTCAGCGAATCCGATTTCGAGGGCATCACCCCGTGGGCCGGGCTGCGTCCGGTATCCCCCGATGGAGTTCCCTACATTGGCAGGGCGCCGGTCGCGGACAATCTCTTCATCGCCACCGGCCATGCGATGATGGGCCTGAGTCTCGGTCCCGTCACCGGGCGGATCATCAGCGACCTGATCACAGGCGCCGGTTCACCGCTGGCAAATCACACCACGTCACCCGGCCGCTTCCACTGAATCCTTCCATTCCATTCCCTGCGGAAGCTGGAAAGGGAGTGGTCGACACCTGCGATCGCCATGTTTCGCCCGTTTGATCATTATATTCATCGTCGCAGCGCCCCCCTGACGTGGAGGCTATCCGCCCCTCGCGCTCTATCTCACCGCCAATGACGCCACCAAGGCCATCGCTTTCTACCAGATCGCCGCCTCGGAAGTGCTCAAGACGGCGTCGCCCAGCGTGTTCTCCGCCATTGCCCGCGCGGTGCTCCGCTTGATCGGTCGAAGCTGGATGATGGATCAAGCAAACGCCACGCATCCAAAACAAAAGTCAGCTTAATTTAAGAATTTGGCACAAATCACTGAAAATCAAAAATGGTGCGCGCTGCAGGGTTCGAACCTGCGATTCGCCCCATTCATAATGAAAATCAATCAGTTGTGGTAAATTCTTGAAAGTGGGAACGGCGTGAGGCAGCGTGAGGCATACCGGACGTTCCCACTTTCGTTCCCAAAATGGCTACCCTGATCAAGCGAGAGAATTCCCCCTTCTGGTTCGCAGCATTCGATGTGACACAGCCGGACGGCTCTGTGCGCCGCCTGAAGAAATCGACCAAGAAGCGGAAGCGGTCGGAGGCGATGGTGGAGGCAATCCGATTGGAAGAGCTGGAGAAAAAGGGACTGGTTTCGCACCCGGAAGAGGCATCCAAGGCCTACACAATCCTTTCGGAGGCTGCCGCAGCGGCAGCGAAGGGAGAGCTGTCAGAGGGCCGCGCTCGCGAGCTTCTGGCAAAAATCACCGAGGCTTCGACTGGTGAGAAACTGCGGTTCTACACCGTCCGGTCATGGGCGGGTGATTATCTGGCGATGAAGGAAGGCCGGAAGCCCGCAACGATCACCCGCTACCGCGCACACATCACGGCGTTCCTGAATTGGCTGGGCGACAAAGCGGACGGACGGCTGGAAGGCATCACCAAGGCCGATGCCCGGTCTTTCCGGGATCAGATCCGTAAGGGCTGGCCGAGGATCTCCAAAAAAGAGGCGGTACCGGCAAGGACGGCAAAGACGACGAATCACTATTCCGGCGACGTGGCAGCCATGTTCCGGGCTGCGGTGCGTGAGGGGCTTCTGCTTGCGAGCCCCTTCGCCCCCCTTGAAAAGCTGCCTGAGGATGACTCCACTCAACGGGATGTGTTCACCGTCGCCGAGGTGGCGCGGTTGGTGGAGGCGGCGGGAGATCCGGCATGGCAGGACGTCTTGTTTCCTCGCGGCCGCTTCGATCACGAGCTGAGGGCAGCGAAAGCCCGGGACTGGCAGGGGATCATCCTCGTGGGGTTCTATGTCGGAGCAAGGCTTGGGGATTGTGCGCGGTTGAGGTGGCCGGACATCGATCTTGACCGAAAGGTTGCGACATTCATCCCGGCGAAAACCGAGCGGAAGAGGAAGAAACTGGAGGTACCGCTGCATCCCCGGCTTCTGTCGTTTCTCGACGTCCATGAAGAGAATCGGAACGGCCCGCTGTTCCCCACTCAATACGCGGCGAAGACCCGGGGAAATCAGGGTCTCTCCGCGCAATTCATCGAAATCATGAAACTGGCGGAAGTAGACCGCCGGGAGTTGCGGGCCGCGACCGCCGGTCGCCGGGCCCAGTTCGCGAGATCGTTCCATTCCCTGCGGCACAGCCTCACCAGCAACCTTGCCAACCTCGATGTGAGCGAGGAAATCCGCCGCCGGATCGTCGGCCATGATTCTCCCGACGTTCACGCGAAATACACCCACACCGAGCGCGAAACGCTGGCGAGGGCTCTTGAGAAGCTTCCTTCGGTGTGACTAGACAGGCCTGCCGGAGCCTGCGAGATCGCGGGTGTGGAGCCGCTCCTCGTGGCATACGATGGGGACGATCCGCTGGGATTCGTCATCTCCCACAACCTTCACCGCCGCCACCTGACCGAGCCACAGCGCGCGATGGTGGCGAGCAAGCTGGCAGGACTAAGTGCACACCGCCCGCCGGAAAGTGTCGGAATTCCGACAGTTACTCAGCCAGAAGCGGCGAAGCTGCTAAACGTCTCCCGTGATTCCGTGGTTCAAGCCCGGAAAATCGCCAACCAAGGAGTCCCCGAACTAGGGTAACCCGCCGCCGCACTTTAGAAAAATCCACGGACACTTTAGAAAATTGATCGTTTTCCCCGCCTTCTGATCCGCGCTTGCAGCGCTCCCGCACACCCCTTGCATCAGCCTTTGTCGAAGGTGCCGACCCACTCCTGCACCCATACCCCCTGGCCGAGCAGGACGAAGCTGCGGTTGCCCGGCCGGTGACCGAAAAGCGGCTTCGGGGAAACCCACACCGACCCCGGCGATCCTCCGCCCTTCTCCCACGCGCTGATGTGCTGCCAATCGGTTCGCAGAACCTTTTTTTCCGCCCGCCATGCCGGGAAGCTCCATGACGATTCCAGGTCGGCCACCGTCCCGAATTCCGCCGATCTGAATACCGGATCCTCCTCGCCGAATGACGACTCCAAAGTCTCTCCCCACGCGACCGGCCGGCGTCCTCCGGAGATCGTCGAGAGCGCGTAATAAGCCTCGCTCACGGAGGCGCTGTCTCCGTCGATCGATACCTCCGAGGCAAGCGTGCCCCCGGCCGTGAAATCATCCTCCGCCCACTCGTGCCCGGCTACGAATCCCATCATCTCCCCGAGCACATCGGTGATGGAATCCACCTCATCCACCCACTCGGTCTTGGTTGTCCATGATCCGGACCAATCGGAGAAAGAGACTGGATTCCTCGTGAGGGTCACGCTGGTGGCTGTGGATGTTTCGGTGAAGCCGTCCCAGGAGATGCTCGGGGGCGTGAGGGGGGGGTCTTCATCGAAGTCGAAATCATCCTCGCCCGTGCCGGTCCCCTTGCTGGTTTCGATGGTGTAACCCCGCTCCCACTCCTCGGTGGAAACCTGGGTCCCGCTGTAGCTCGATGGAGTGGGCGGATCGCCTTCCCCCTCCCAGGTCACATCGATGGTCGATGTGATCACCCGCTTTCTGTAGAGCTTTCCTCCGCGTTCATATCCGTAGCGGACGGCCCACGCGGAGATCGATCTCACGAGAATCGGTCCGGACGTCACCATCATCGGGAAGTTCGGGAACAAATCCCCATCGACGATGTATTCCTCGGTCACCGGAAGTCCGCCACCAATGGTGCCGGAACTCCCGAACGGCGGTCCTTCATGCGGAGGGCGTGGAAAAATCAGTGCCATGGCTCAGCTCCGGAAAATCACATACAAATCGGGCGGCATGAAAACAACCCGGGCGTGGCCCATCCCGCTCGGCACTGAAAACTTCGGGGTCGAGCCATCCATCTCCACGATGGCCCAGATCGCATCGAAATTCCCCGCCGTCACGTCCGAGCCGTCGAGGCTTGGAAAATCCTCATCCACGTTCTCATTGCTGTTCAGGACGAATTCGACATTGCTCACCGCGCCGCCCGAGCCAACCGTCGCATAACCTCCTCCCAGGTGTGCGACGGTTGGCGTCAGCTTCCCTTTGAAATGCAGGTATTGTTTCCCGCCCGGATAATTCAGCACCTTCTCCGCCGCCTCCTTCCCGTTCACCATCCCGGGGGAGACCACCACCTTCCAGGATGGCGAGCCGGATGTCCCGTCGTTCCGCAGCGTCGCGTGCAATGGGCCGCCGCCCTCTCCATCCCCGCCTCCGCCTCCGATGAACCCGCCGCCCGGCATGTCGAATCCCCCCACGGTGTCACCGCGGCTTCCTGCGGCGGCCTCCGCGCCGAGCTTGTTGCTTGTGCGCTCGATGCCGCTCATCCATCTCGGCCGGCGGTTTTGCAAAACCTTCTGGAGTTCGAGGAAATCCGCCGGACCGAGATCCGGCGAGGGGCCAAAGGTGAGCGTGGCCTCGCCGCGCTCCACATCGTAGTCCACGCCGTGGACCAAGGCGTCCATGGTAGTCCACGCTCCGAGCCCGCCGATGAGATTCAGCCGCGTGGCGATCAGTCTTTCGGTGGGGAAATCAAGCGCCTTGACCGTGACCCGGCCTTCGTATTTCCACGCGCCGTTGATCGAGTTGTAAACCGCCTCCGCCAGTCCTTGTGGGGCGGCGGAGGCGTTGATCCATTGGGTGACGCCTTTGTAGCGCCCGGTGGTGGCATTGGTGCATGTCCCTTTCCAGCCGCGGGGGGCTGCCTGAATCGCCTTCCTTGTGGCGTCGGTTGCGGAAGATGTGGGTTCGACCGCGAAATCCACATGCACCACCCCCACCCGCACTTGCATCCAGTCCTCGATGCTTCCATTGAGCAGCACGTTGGGGAGCTGCCCCACATTCGCAACGCTTGGCTTCTGGGCCAAGGGGTTGATCGGGTTGGGGTTGGTCCCACCGTCGTCGGCGAGGGCCCGGTCCCATTTGGTGACATTGAAATGGCCGTTCGGAACGTCCTTGAGGGCGGGAATGTGTTTTTTAAGCCAGGCTTTGGCGGCTTCCTGATCGGTGGGCAGGGCTTCCACCTTGATCCGTTGTTTTTGGAACTGCATCTGGCCGCCCGCCAGCTCGATCGTCGCACCAAGGACGCGCGGACCGCCGTTGGGACCGCCGGTAGGGTATTTGTCCACCGCGGCGCTCCGGTAAACCTCTCCGTCCACATTCGTCGCCGTCGTGAACACGATCCTCACCGCCTCCGGGTGCAGGTCATCGCGCTTGACGACCTCGAAGTTCGTCACATTGCCGCTGCCATCCACGGGGAAGTGTCGGGCGGCGAGGCTGCCCTGCGGCGTCACGTTGAAGCTCGGCGGACTCGTCGTGTAGTCGATCCACGGGATGAGATGGGGAGTGAGCCGCAGGCTTTGGCGGATCACTTCCGCCACGGTCATGTTTTCGGCCTCGGAGTGCCAAAGGGGTATTCCGCCGCTGATCGAGCCTGCCTGGATGTCCACGTCCATGGAGGCGGCGTAATTGATCGCCGCGGCCACCTGCTGGGTGGTGCTCCTTGCCGTTCCGTTCGGCGCGAGGCCGAGGATGGCCCTCGGCAGCCAGACGGTGCCGGTGGAGCCGATGGACCAATCTTCCTGGTAGGTGGTTTTCTCCAGCTCCGCCCATGCATCCTCGACGATGATGGTGTGGCCCTCCCTCTCGGCCGAGCCGCCCTTCGGAACGCTCGTCACCTTCCCCGCGAAAATCGTCACGCCGGATTTTGTCAGCGTAACGGGATCTCCGTAGGAAAGCACCTCCGCAGCATCGAACGCCCGCACCAGGCGCAGCGCCATGGAGGACGGGCCCCACAATTGCAGGGACGGCGGGATGACCTCCACGCCGAGGCTTTCGGGAGACTGTCCATTGATTGACCAGGAGGCGCTCATCGGCTCTTTCTGACTCCCTGTAGCTCCCAGATCACCACCGTGGCGGACGTCGCCGGGGAGGCGATCTGGATTGTGACTTCTTTCTCAGACATGATCTTGGCGGGGTTATTGCTTCGCGAGGGTTTCGAAATAGGCCGCGTAAAGCTCCGGATGCGCTTCACAGGCCATGACAATGGCTTGGCCATGCGTGGAAGCCCTGCCAGCGGCAACAAGCTCGCCCGCCTTCGCCTCGATCCTTTGCAAGGCCTCGGCGTTGGACTCCGGAGCCGTCGCTGCCTGCACACGGACTGCCTCCCGCTCATCGAGCGATCTGCAATAGTCCGCATAAAGCTCGGGGTTGGCCGCACACACGCGCGACAAGCCCTCCCCGATGTTGTCGGTCTCTCCGGCCAGAACCAACCGCTCGGCGGCTTCCATCAGGATCTCGCCGGGCGGTTTCCCCGAATGGCTTGCGGCAAGGCGCGGGATCTCGCGGAAAGCGGGATTGTTGACCAAGCCACCAATCGGCCCGCGGAGAGGCAAGTCCGCCGGCGAACCATCCTCACCGATGAGGAATTCCGGGCTGAAATAGCTGTGGGATCTGCCCTCGATGGCGGCCCGCCCCAGCGCGGTCCATTCCACCGAAAGCATGATTCCCTGCCCCGGCTCATAGCGGAAGGAGGTCGGAATCCCGCTTGCCGCCTGCCGCTTGTGGTCGAAGTCCAGGAAGGGCCTCACGTTGGACGCCCGCAGGCTTTGCAACTGGCTGTCCAGTGCCGCGGCGATGGACGGCCCGGACTCCGGATGCAGCCGCACCGTGATCGAATCAGGCTTTCCGTTGACGGTCGGAAAGATGCGGTGGCTACCCTCCGGGATGTAGACAATCTCTGCGGGAGGCGCTCCCGTGAAAGCTGTGATCGCGCTCATGGCTGTTCGGTTGTGGTTTCGGGGTTGAGAAAGCCCAGCGACTTGCCCAGCAGGGAAATCGCATTGCCAATTCCGGAGGCATCCAACTGCCCCAGATTGTTCATCCCACCCATTTGGGTGGCGATGCTGCGGCGATCCGCCACGCCCTCAGCCTTGGCCGCCAGCGACTCCACCTCTTTTTTGGCCATGAACTCCCGCGCCCTCTCCTCGCCGATTGCCGAGGCGATGATGGCTTTCACACGACCTTCATGTTCGCTGGCCAGGCGGTTCAATTCCCGCCGCGTCTCCGCCAGCGCATCCTTGACCATGGAAAGCAGGGACGCCCGCGCACCCGAAAGCGCCGAGGATTCCCGGTCATGCGTGATCTGGCAGGCCTCCAGACGGTCGGTGGCGTCACGGCGGAGCTTCACCAGCTCCATGGGAGCGGTTCCCGTATCGGCTTCCAGCGCGGCGAGATCCTGCTTGCAGCTCTCAAGATTCTCGCCGGAGCGCTTCACCTCCAAGGCTTGGCCCTCCATGTCCTGGTGGCGTGCAATGCAGTGCCCTATGGTTTCTCTGATGGTCGTATCCATGGCAGGTCAGGCTTCGGGGTCTTGTAGGGTGGTTTTCATGTCACGCCATCATCCCCTCCGCCCGCGGCGCTGTCACTGCGGCACAGTGGCCCCCCTGTCTCCCCGCCTGCTCACAGGACGGAATTTCACCTGCAAGCCCAGCGCCTCGATTCCCTCGACGAGAGCATTCCTGCACTCCATCGCGGTTTGCTCGTCCAGGCCCCGCTGAAGATAAAGCCCCACCCGCTTGCCAACAAGCTTGCGCCCGCGGTCCAGAGTCACCCGCAATTTCCATCGCTCCTTGGCCCGATCCCATGTCAGGCCATGCATTCCGGCAACAGTTGTGATCATCCCGACACCCTGCCACGAACGCCCGGCCATCTCCAGAATCGGAAGTGGCCCCGTCCGCGGCATCACTCCCCCGCCGAATCCCTCCGCACTCCGCGAACCAGTATCCGGGTTTCCACCCGAAGCCCGAGCTTCCTGTATCCCGCGATCACCGCATCCCGCTTCGCAATGGCCATCGCCTCCGGGATCTTCCCCCATGGGGGAAGCTTCACTCGCTTCCCCGCAAATTTTCCATTCCTCTCGACCGACACCGTCAACCGGCACACCCAGCCCTTTTTCGGATCAAAATGCAGGTGGTGCAGATCGTTTTCCGGCCTCGGCATCGAGCACCGCAGCAGGCGCCGCGTTTCGAACTTCAACGGCAACGGCATCTGGACGGCTTTCACGGCTCCGCCCCCTCCCCGGGCCCCTCGTCTTCGACCGGCCGCCTCGTCGCGCGCGGGCGCGCGCGCGTAGTGCTCACCTTCACCGCCCTTTTCCGCCCTTCCAGCACGGCAACCGCATCGTCCACGAGCTTCATCTCGGCAGGGATCAGGGAAATCGCCCACCTGCCCGCGGTTTCCGGTTCCTCCACGCCACGCATCACACGGTGGACGATGGAGAAGCAATTCTCGCCCGAAGCCGTGAGCGCGTCGCTGGCGGCTTTGCTCAGGAGGATGCGGACGTGTCCCTCGCTCATGTCGTGATGATGGTTGAACACTCAACAATCCGTCCGGCCAGCGGCTCCGCGTATTCGTCTCCATATCCGGCAGCGAACACCTCCGGCGCCGTGTTCGAAGTCCAGACCATGGGGCGGTTATGCGCGTGACGATGATCGATCAGACCGAAGAATTCCGCCAGAATCGCGGGCGAGCTTCTGGTTTTTCCTATCTCATCGAAGACCAGCCAATCGGCGGACTTCAGCGTATGAAGCCGCTCCCCTGCCCCGCCATCACTCCCTTGCTGGAACTGGTCCAGCACCAGCGGGCCGAATTTGTAGCCGGTGACAGCTTCGATGGAAACCGGCCTCCCTTCGTTCGCACCGGACAGCGCAGCCTCGCGCAGCCGGAGAAAGCCACAGCGGCTCTTCGACGTGCCGGTTGCCCCGACGAGGCCGAGCCACGGTTTTTCGGGAGTCGGCTGCCATGCGGCGACACGCTTCCAGAGCTCGATATTGAACGTTGGATGCGTTTTAGATGTTCTCCGGAAGCGATCCGGAGTGATTGTCGCGATCCGCGAACTCGCACGGTCCATGCGTTCCTGGCGTGCAGCCTCTTCGGCCTTGATTCGCTCGGCTTCCTGCTCGGCTTCCTTTTTGGCCTGGCAATCAGGGCACCGCGGGCTCAGCAACATCCGACGTTCCGGCTCGCCCAAATCCGACCAGTCGAAGATTTCGGATTCGTAGGATTGTCCGCACTTGCAGACGGTGGAAACGATTTTGGGAGTGTTTTCGGGAGTGTTCATTGTTAGGAAAGGGTTGTTGGTTGGGAATAGATTCGGCGGGACAGATCGAGGGTTTTTGGGGCGGGCTTGTTGGCGGAGGTCTGATTCCCATGGTGAGTCCCATCCTTCCGCGAGGCCTCCGCTTTCATCCTCTCGGCGAAAACGTCGTAGTAGAGGGTCCCTTGTGGGTCCCGCTTCCGAAGTTTTGCGGGGCTGCGGAAATGGTTCGTCCAGAAGCTGTCTGTCCTTGCCCATTGGCAAATCGCTCTGATTTCGTCCGGTGACCGCTTGTCGAGCCTGACAAGCTCGTCGTGGGCCTTGCCGAAAACCCGCAGCCAATTTGCCGGGAGGTGGTCTTGTTGATCTTTCGGCAAGGTGTCCTTGAACCAATTGGCGAATTTCGTCTGATCGTCCGACAACTCCTGATCACGAGATTTCCGTTTCGAGGGAGAATTATTGGATACCCTTACTTGGGGAACCTTACTTGGGGAACCTTCCTGTCCCTCTGGTGGAACTATTGAAGTTCCATCTAGAGGACTATTGCGGTCCTGTGGTGGAACTATTGATTGCCCGTCATTCGTCCCCGTAGTGGAACTATTGGAGACGCACAATTGTCCCTCTGGTGGAACTATTGTGGCGATGCGATACCGGCATGATCCCCCGAACGGTTTTCCCATGGAACGGATCATTCCCTTCTTTTCCAGAGATTCGATGCAGCGCCGGACTGTGGATTTCCCCAGGCCGGTAATCGAGGTCATCCGGGCATAAGACGGCCACGCGATGCCGGTGTTATTGTCAGCACTTCTGCAAAGGTGAATGTATGTCCGCATCTCGGCGGCAGATAGACCAGCATCGTCAAGCCAGGCAGGAATGAAAGGGGCCTTGCTCATCCTGCCCTCCTCTCCAGCTCGTCCAGAACCGCTAACACACCGGCTGTCGCCTTCTCGCTCCTCCGCCTTGGCGGACGATCCAGGAGGGGCGAGGCAAGATCCTCGTCATCCTCGCCGGAGAGCTGGGCATCCAGCATCCGCAGGTGGCGGAGAAGCCGGGAAGGATCGTTCTGGAGCAACTGAGCGCCGGTCTCATCGCCAAGAGCGGGCTGCCGCAGCTTCAACCAGCCCGGCACCGCATCCGCACCAATCAGGCGTTCGAGAACTCGCAGGCATTCCGCGCGACGGGGACCACTCAGGCCGGTTGCCGGGTGAGCGGATCTGAGGGAATTTCGTCGAACTTCTCTGACATCGGCGGC
>CAZVSA010000124.1:0-11387 GCA_964629955.1 uncultured Luteolibacter sp. | reverse complement strand
CTGGTAGGACATCCAGCGGGCGACCTGGCCCCAGAAGCGGTAGTGATAGAGGTCCTCGACGCCGCGCCGCCAGCGCCATGCGGAGTCGATCCCCATGAAGAGGACTTTGCCGTTTCCTGCCGCCTTGGTGACGAGGAGGGGGACGGGGCCGTATTGGCCGCCGCGGCGGTTTCCGTGAACGGCGAGGACTTCGGTGCCGCCTTTGGCGCGGATGACGGGGGCGTGCCAGTGGAATCCGGGGAGGCGGCGCCAGATCTCGGGGTTTTCGTCCTCGTTGTCGCCGAGCATGGTGAGGAGGGAGGAGCGTCCTTCGCTGGTGAGGTTGAGCGGGGCGGCGACGGGCTCGGGGAAGCCGGTTTTGCGGTCTTCATCGAAAATTACGGGGATGAGGTCGGCCAGTTCGGTGTCGAGCAGGGTGAATTGGTTTCCCTGGGGGCCGGGGAGGAAGACGACGCCGGAGGCCTGGTTTTCCACCAGCCCGCGGATCAGCCCGCATTGTTCGGCGGTGAGTTGATCGCTGCCGACGCCGACATCTCCAAGGAAGATGACGTCGTATTGCGCGAGGTCTTCGAGGTCGGCGGGGAATTCGCTGATGTAGTCCTCGCCGCCGCCGGGGCCGAGCTGGGGGTGGAAGAGGAGGGTGGAGAGTTCCACCCCGGGATCGCGGGAGAGGGCGTTTCTGAGGAAGCGGAATTCCCAGCGGGGCAGGGAGTCGATGACGAGGACGCGGATGCGCTCGGGCCTTCCGGCAATGGTGAACTCGCGCGAGTTGTTGGAGGCGATGAGTTCGCCATCGGCGACGGGGATGGAGAGTTCGAGGGTGGAGGAGCCTTCTTTTTCCAGACGCCAGAGGATGGAGTCGTAGGTTTCGGCATTGGGGGGGAGGATGATGTCCTTGGTGCGTTCGCGGCCGGATTCGTCGCGCAGGCGGACGATGGTGCGGACCTCGCGGCTGAGGGAGGAGCGGATGGTGAAGGGGATCTGCACGTTTTCGCCGACGATGCCGTAGGTGGGTGCGGTGACGGAGAGGAGGTCGAGGTCGGGGAGGCGGGTTTCGCTGCCGACGGGGATGGCGAAGAGCGGGACGCCGCGGAGGCGCATTTTCTGGGCGGCGGCGACGGGGGGCTGGCCGAGGTTGAAGTCTCCGTCGCTGAGCATGACGACGGCGCGGAGATTGGTTTCCTTTTCGAGGAGGTCGGAAAGCGGGCTTTCGAGATCGCTGCCGGAGAGTTCGCCTTCGGGTGCGGGGGAGGCGAAGGGGATGGAGAGGATGTCGTTGGTGCCGCCGGCTTCGAGAGGGGCCCAGAGATCGGAGGAGAGGGCTTTTTTCACCCACTCGGCGCGGGAGACGATGCCGCTGGCGGGGTCGAGGGAGGCGGGGAGGGTGGCGTCGATGGTGGTCATCGATCCGGAGTCGTCCCAGAGGATGGCGATTTTTGGTTTGGAATCGGGATTGAGGATGGTGCGCCACTCGGGTTGCCAGAGGAGGAGGACGACCACGGCGGCGGCCAGGAAACGGAGGAACTCGAGCACTCCGGTGCGCGCCGGGTGGGGGGAGCGTTTCCAGGAAACGATGCAGAGCCCTGCTACGAGGAGGAGGGCGGCGATGCCGAACCAGAGGGTGAACGGGGTTGGAGTGAGATGAAGCAAGAAAGGCGGGTGGTTGTGGATGATGCCGTGGAAATCAGGCGGGAGTCTTGTCGGGAATGACCTGGATGGTGGATTTTTTCGGCAGGCAGAGGAGGGCTTCGGCGATGAGGAAGAAGAGGACGGCGATGAGGAAGGCGCGCCACACGTCGCGGGAGAGCGAGGGGTCGGCGGCTTGGCCAGCTTGATCGAGGAGGGTGTGGCCGGTGCCGCTGAGGACGGAGTCGAGTTCCTCGCGGGAGAGGACTTCCGGGTGGTCCTCGTCCAAGGGGCGGTTGATTGCGATCAGGCGCTCGCCGAGGCGGAAAATGCCCGCTTCGTACGCGGCGTTCGCGGGGTCGGGAGTGCCGTAGTCGTCGATGCGGGTTCTGGTTTCTCCGGGCATGGGGCGGCTGGCTTCGCTGCCCGCGGCCGCGAGGTGGACGGCATCGAGGCGTTCGGAACCCGCAGTGACGATCCGCTGGACGACGGGCAGGAGGACATCGGCGTCGCCGAGGTTCGACCATGTGTAATCGGGAATCGACCCCATGAACCAGGCGGTGCCGCGATCCACGATTTTCCGGGTGAGGAAGGGTTCGCCATCGTTCCAGCGGGCGAGGGGCGTGGCGTCCCCGGCGGGAACCTGCCTGCGGATGGCGTCGAGGCGGTCGGCGGGGATGGGAGTGCCGTCGATCCCGTCGCGGAGAGGGCCGTCGGCGCGGTTCCATTCCTGGAGTTTGTAGAGCCTGCCTGCTTCGGTTTCCTCCACCGGGGACCAGGTGAGATCGAGGAAGGAGGATTCGGAGGGAAGGCCGGGAGGGCAGAACAGGACGTGCCCGCCGGAGGTGAGAAAACGGGTGAGGGCGTCCGCGGAGGCCCCGGTGGGAAGGGGGGCCGCCCACAGGATGGCGGAGACATCGTGGGTGGAGGTGGCTGCGAAATGTGCGGGATCGATCCGTTCGGCGTTCTGGTTTCCGAAACCGGGCGGGGCGGCGGCAAGGGTGAGGTAGGCGGAGGATTCTCCTTCCGGGGAGACCACGAGCGAGCGGACGGGCAGGGCGGGGCCGTATGCGAAGAAGGCCGCATTGTCGCGCAGGTTTCCATCGGCGGGAATGGAGAGCCAGCCATAGCCGCTTTCCGCGCCGGCGGGAATGGGGATGAGTTTCTGGAGGCGCAGCGATTGTCCCGGGAGGGTGAGGGTTTCGACGGTGCTGGTGCCATTTAGATGAGTGGTGAGGGGGAGGCTCGCCGTGCCGCGGGATTCCCCGGCGCGGTGGATTTCCAGATCGATCAGGAGGTCATCTCCGGTGCGGCGCGAGCCGAGGAGCTGGATGGAGGTGTTGGGGGCGGTCGGGCCGGTGAGGGCCAGGACGCGGAGGGCGGGTGCCTGCGGGAGGGAGGCGAGGCTGGCGCGTGCGGCGGCCCATCGTTCGTCACCGGGCCGCCAGTTTGAGGTTTGCAGATCGGATGCGATCCAGATTTCGGAGCGGCCCGGGGTTTCGGAGAGAAATTCCGCGGCGCGCGCGAGGAGGCCGGGGAAATCGGCGATGGTATCGGTGGGGCCGGTGGCGGAGAGATCGGCGAGGATGTCGGGCGATGGCACGTCCTGGGGCTGGCCGCTGGCGCTGTCGATCAGGATGAGGCGGGGCGATCCGAGGTCGGCGATGACATCGCGGACTTTTTCCAGAACGGACTGCCGCCGGGAATCGAGGCCGTCGCCGGGGCGGATCTCCATCGATGCGGAACGGTCCAGAATGAGAACGACGGTGTCGATGCTGCCGCCCCCCCAGCCGATGAGGCCGGATGCCACCGGGCGGGCGGCGGCGAAGGCCAGCGCGGCAAGGCCCAGGGCGCGGCATGTGAGAATGAGGATGTGGCGGAGTTTCTTCTTCCCCCGGGATTCGCGGGTGGCCTTCAGCAGGAACTGCATGGCCGCCCAGGGCATGGTTTTGTGGCGGCGGCGGTTGAGCAGGTGGATCGCGATGGGGACGGCGGCCGCAGCGAGAAACCAGAGCAGGGTTGGGGAGAGGAAAAGCACTAAATTTTAAATATTAAATTCTAAACGGAAGAAGACGCGGTGGAGCTATTTTTGGGAGTTGCGGAGGATGGTGGCGAGGATGCGGGCGGGTTCGTCGGATTCCTTGTAGAGGTGACGGAGGGTTTGTTTGAGGTCGGAGCCGGAGGTGGTTTCTCCTGGAAGGCGGAGCCAGAGGCGGGATTCGCTGGCTTCTTTTTTTGAAATGCGGATGCGGAGGAGAAAATCGCGTTTGGAGACGGCGTTGTTGGCTTCGATATAATTGGCGGCGACGGAGCCGGAGGAACGCAGGAGCTGATCGACATCCGTCCATTGTTCGCGGGTCCACTTGTGGTTTGCAATGGAGCGCCTGACTTCCAGAGCGAACCGGAACGTGCGTTCTTCGAGATCATATTCCACTCCATCCGCCATTTCTTCCGTTTAGAATTTAATACTTAAGATTTAGTGCTTTGATTTGGGCAAGCGGGCCGTGAGGAATTCCCGGAGGAGGGGTTCGAGCGGAGTGTCGGTGGTGACGAGTTGATAGTCTGCGTTCGCATCGTGGCATTTGGCGCGGACGGCGGAAAGGAATTCGCGCAGCGCGGTTTTGTATTCGTCGGCGATGAGATTGGGTTCGGCGACGATGGCGGTGCCGTCCTCCAGATCGACGAAGCGATGGGGGCGATCGAACTCGAAACCGATTTCCAGAGGATCCATGAGATGGAAGACGGAGATGTCGTGCTTGCGGTAGCGGAGGTGCTGGAGGGCGTCGCCGAGGGCGGCGGGATCGGTGAAAAAGTCGGAGAGAATGACGACGAAGGCGCGCTGGCCGATTTTCTCCGCGATGGTGTGAAGGGCGTCGATGAGGCCGGTTTCACCGGAGGGTTCCAGTTTTCCGAGGGTGGAGAAAAAGCGTTCGAGGTGGGCGGCGCGGCGGCTGGGGGGGACTTCGAGGTGGAGCTTGTCGGTGCAGATGGAGAGGCCGGCGGCGTCGCCTTGGTTGACGAGGAGGTAGGCGAGCGAGGCGGCGATGCGACGGGCGTATTGGATTTTCGATTCGCCATTCCCCGTGAAGTTCATGGAGCCGGAGGCATCCACGACGAAATAGGCGCGGAGGTTGGTGTCGGCCTCGAATTCCTTGATGTAAAAACGGTCCGAGCGGGCGAATGCCTTCCAATCGAGGCGGCGTGTGTCGTCGCCGGGGACATACTTGCGGTATTCCGCGAATTCGACGGAGGAGCCGCGGTGGGGGGAGCGATGCTTGCCGGCGACGTTGCCCATCATGGGAGTGCGCGACTCGATGGGGAGCGAGCCGAGGCGGGAGAGGAGGGTGTTGTCGAGGAAGTCGTATTTCATTCGCGGGATTTGATTTTTTTCGCGCGCTGGAGTTCTTCGATGTCCGCAAGATCGGTAGGACGCCCTGCGACGGTTTTTGCCACAATCATGTCGTCGAGATTGATATAAAATGCGGGGAAGCCGAGAGTGTCATCCGTGACCCGGTTTTTCCATGCTTCCGCGAAGGTGAGACCTGGAATGGTGGTGAGGAAGTCGATCGCGTTCGGCTGGATGCCGATGGTGAATTGCAGGCCGTCGCTTTCAAAATCCTCCAAGGTGACTTCGACAAGTGGAACGCCGAATTTTTGAAATGCCACAGCGAGAAGTTTCGCGTTGTCCGGTGAGGGCTTGATCCAAAGATCGAGATCCTTGGTATAGCGCGGCTGGGTGTGGTGGATCACTGCGTAACCACCGGCGATCAGGTATTCAACGGAGTGCTCTGCGAACAGCTGTAACAGTTCTTTGAAGTCTTGGTTCAGTTGGCTCAATGTTTTTCAGTTGGTGGTATTGGATGACGAGTCCCCACGCCTCCGCGAAGCGGGTGGCGGAATCGAGTTTCTGCCAGTCTTCGATGTGGGCGAGGCGCTGTTCTTCAAATGATGAGAATTTCCGGATCGTTTTGACCATGGCCATGGCGGAAGGTATCATTCCTCGCGCATTTCGGCGATGAGTCTTTGGACGATTTTCTTGGAGGTCATGCCCTGGGACTCGGCGGAGAAGTTGGTGATGACGCGGTGGGTGAGGACGGGGGATGCGACGGCTTCGAGGTCTTCCAGCGAGGCCATGTAGGAGCCGCGGAGGGCGGCGCGGGATTTGGCGCCGAGGATGAGATACTGGACGGCGCGGGGGCCTGCTCCCCAGCCGACGGTTTCCTTGAGCCACTGGGGGGATTCGGGCTGGCCGGGGCGGGTTTTCCGGACGATCTCCACCGCATAGTCGTAGAGGTGGTCGGGCACGGGGACGCGGCGGACGAGCTGTTGATAGGCGAGCACCTTTTCACCGCTCAAAAGCCGGGAAAGCGCCTGGCGGGCGCTGCCGGTGGTTTCCCGGGCGATGCGTTTCTCCTCCTCCGCGGAGGGGTAATCGACTTCGATGAGAAACATGAAGCGGTCGAGCTGCGCTTCGGGAAGGGGGTAGGTGCCTTCCTGCTCGATGGGGTTCTGGGTGGCGAGAACGAAGAACGGGGGCTGGAGCGGGTAGGTTTTCCCGAGAACCGTGACCATGTTTTCCTGCATGGCCTCCAGCATGGCGGATTGGGTCTTCGCCGGAGCGCGGTTGATTTCGTCGGCGAGGACGATGTTGGCGAAGACGGGGCCGCGGATGAATTCAAACTCCCTGCGCCCGCCCGCGCCGGATTCCTGGATGATGTCGGTGCCGGTGATGTCGGCGGGCATGAGGTCCGGAGTGAACTGGATGCGGTTGAAGGAGAGATCGAATGTCTGGGCCACGGAGGAAACCAGCAGGGTCTTCGCCAGGCCGGGGACTCCCATGAGCAGGGCATGGCCCTTGGCGAAAAGGCAGATGGCGAGCTGCTCGATGACGTCTTCCTGGCCGACGATCACTTTCCCGAGTTCCGCGCGGAAGCTCTGGTAGGTTTTTCCGAGTTCATCGATGGCGGCGACGTCATCGGGCGGGAGCTGGTGGGAAGAATCGGGGATGGGTTCCATGGAGAAGTGGTTCGAGTATGCCAAGCGACGCTAGGAGGCGGGTCTGTTTTGTCGAGGAGGGATACGGCGGGGAGGGACATTTTGCCAGGACCGGCCGCAGGGAGCGGGCTGATCCCCCTATATTGATGGAAACCGAGAAAATTTCCATTTCCCGCTTGCCAGAGGGCGGTCAGCTGCTAAATCACCCGCCCCGCGGAAAAGCCGGAGCGTTCCGGCATGCCCCGCGGCCACGCGAAATCACGCACACCATGGCACGTATTCTAGGTATTGAAATTCCCAACGAGAAGCGCATTGAGGCGTCGCTGCCTTACATGTATGGCATCGGTCGTTCCACGGCCGCCAAGATTCTCGAGCACGCCGGCATCGATCCGAACATCCGCACCGGCCAGCTCACCGAGGACCAGCTCGTCAAAATCTCGCAGGTGATTCAAGCCGAAGCGATCATTGTGGAGGGTGATCTCCGCCGTGAGCGCCAGGGGCAGTTGAAGCGTCTGACCTCCATCAACTGCTACCGTGGAATCCGCCACAAGCGCGGCCTGCCCGTCCGCGGCCAGCGCACCCGCACCAATGCCCGCACCCGCAAGGGCAAGAAGAAGACCGTGGGCGTCAAGAAATAATCATTTTCCATCATGTCTGACGAAATCAATCAAGAAGCCGCCGTGGAACCGGTGGTAGAGCCCGCCGCGGCTCCGGAATCCCCCGTTTCAACCGCTCCGGCCGCGGAAGCCGCCGCACCGGCTGCTGTGGAAGCCGCCGTTGTGGAAGGCGCTCCGAAAAAGGAAGCGAAGCGCGACATTTTCGCCGAAATCGGCGGAGGTGAGGAGGAAATCAAGATCCACAAGGCGAAGGGCTCCAAGAATGTTCAGCGCGGAATCGTTCACGTGACCGCCACCTTCAACAACACCATCGTCAGCGTGACGGACCCGAACGGGAATTCCATCGGCTGGTCCAGTGCCGGCAAGATGGGCTTCAAGGGTTCTCGCAAGAGCACCGCTTATGCGGCGCAGGTGGTTTCCCAGGATGCCTGCCGCCAGACGATGGGGCACGGCCTCCAGGAAGTGGACGTCCGCGTGAAGGGCCCCGGCTCCGGTCGCGAGTCCGCCGTCCGCGCCGTTCAGGGGCTTGGTCTGGAGATCCTCTCGATCCGTGATGTGACCCCCATTCCTCACAACGGCTGCCGCCCGAAGAAGGCCCGCCGCGTGTAATCCAACTTTTTCAGAAAATTCCATCATGGCACGTTACACAGGTCCACGCACCAAGATCAGCCGCCGCTTCGGCGTCTCCCTTTTTGGTCCCTCCAAGGCGTTCGAGCGCCGCAACTTCCCACCGGGGCAGCACGGCGTGCGCGCGGGACGGAAGAAGAAGAGCGAATACTCCGTCGCCTTGGGCGAGAAGCAGAAGCTGCGCTTCCAATATGGCGTTCTTGAGAAGCAGTTCCGCGGTTACTACGAGGAAGCGGCCCGCCGTCGCGGCGTGACCGGTGTGATTCTCCTGCAATTGCTGGAGCAGCGCCTCGACAACGTCGTTTACCGCGCCGGATTCGCCAACACCCGCCAGGCGGCCCGCCAGATCGTCAATCACGGCCATGTGCTGGTGAATGATCGCTCCGTCGATATTCCTAGCTATCAGGTGAAGCCCGGCGATGTGATCAAAGTGGTGAGCAAGCCTTCCTCGCAACAGCTCGTGGTCCGCATGACCGATCTCACCCAGGCGTCTCCGCTGGTGGATTGGCTCACGGTGGAGAAGGAGAAGCTGGAAGCCACCGTTTCCAGGGTTCCCGAGCGTTCCGACATCGACCCGCTCGTCAACGAGCAGCTCATCGTCGAGCTTTACTCCCGCTGATCGAACAATCCGCAACCAATCGATTCATCATGGGCGTCCGGTTTTCCAGCCGGGCGCCTTTTTTGTGGGGCTGTTTTTCACGGCGAAAAAGGGAGCGAGAGCATCCTGCCCGCGTTCCCTTTTTGATGATACTATGATGAAAATGCTCTAACCGGCATCCTCCGCAGGTCCGAGGTTGGTCCGGAGGTCGAACAAATCCCGCCGGAGGTTTTTGAGAGGGGTGACGGAGCCTGTTTCCCGGCTGCGGTGGAGATTCGAGATGTCGAGATCGGCGATGAGCATGGTTTCCACGTTGGGATCGGAGATGGCCTGGATGCCGTCGCGGGCGAAGAGGAAATCGGAGGGGGTGTAAACGGCGGCGCGGCCGTAGTGGATGTTCATGGCGGGGACGCCGGGGAGATTGCCGGTGATGCCCGCGGTGGCCACGTAGAATTCGTTTTCGATGGCGCGGGCGGCGGCGCAGCGGGTGACGCGCAGGTAGCCCTGGCGGTTGTCGGTGCAGTAGGGGACGAAGAGGATTTCCACGCCCTGTTCGGCGAGGTATCTGGCGGCTTCGGGGAATTCCACGTCGTAGCAGATCAGAACGCCGATTTTTGCCTTCGGGGTTTGGATGACGAGGAGGGAATCGCCGCCGGTGATGCCCCACCAGGTGGTTTCCGACGGGGTGATGTGCAGCTTTGGTTGGGAGACGAATGTGCCGTCCGGGCGAAAAACCATGGCTTCGTTTTGCAGCTTTCCATCCGGGCGGGCGACGGGATGGGAGCCGGCGATGATGTGAATTTTCCACCGGCGGGAGAGGGAGGACATCAGTTCGCGGAAGCGGGGGGTGAGGGTGGAGAGGTGGCGGATGCCTTCCCGGGATTCCATCGGGGGCAGGGAGGAGAGGAGCTGGACGGAGAAGAACTCGGGAAAGAGAATGAACTCCGCGCCGTAATCTTCGGAGGCGGTCTCCACGAAGTAGCCGGCTTGTTCGGCGAAGTCTGCGAACGAAGAGATTTTTCTCACCTGCCAGGGCACGCAGGCGACGCGGATTTTGGTATTCCCGGAGCTTGGCGATGGTTCGCTGGATTCCATGGCGGGAGAGTGGGGATCGGGAGGTGGGTGGTAAATCGCGAAAACAATCCGCGGGGGGGCGGGCCGACGCATCAAAAAACCAATGGATTCACCGCAAAGGCAGGGAAGAGGTTATTGGTTATTTGTGATTCGTTATTGGTGAAGAAGACACCTCCGCGGTCCTCTCCGCGATCTCCGCGCCTCCGCGTTTCGATCCTGAATTCGCTCTCTTCGCGGCTTTGCGGGTGAAATGAGTTTGATGCGTCATCCCTGTCCACGGGGGCGGGGCTTGACCGTCGCGGAGGGACGAATCCATGCTCCGCGCCATGCGAATTCTCACCGGCCTGCAACCCAGCGGCAAACTCCACGTCGGCAATTATTTCGGCAGCATGGAGCCGGCGGTGCGTTTGCAGGATGAGGGGGAGGCATATTATTTCATCGCGGATTATCATGCGATGACCTCGGTGCGGAATGCGGCGGAACTGGAGGCGAACGTGCGGGAGCTGGCTGTCGATTTCCTGGCCTGCGGGCTGGATCCCGGGCGCGCGGTGTTTTTCCGCCAGAGCGCGGTGCCGGAGGTGAACGAGCTGGCCTGGCTGCTCTCCACGGTGTGTCCCATGAGCTTGTTGGAGAAATGCCATTCGTACAAGGACAAGATCGCGAACGGGATTTCCCCGAATCATGCGTTGTTCGCCTATCCGGTGCTGATGGCGGCGGACATTCTTCTTTACGATTCCAACCAGGTGCCGGTGGGAAAGGACCAGAAACAGCATCTGGAGGTTGCCCGCGATCTCGCCGGGAAATTCAACGGCCAATACGGCGAAGGGGTGTTGACGGTTCCCGAGCCGATCATCCGCGAGGATACCGGGGTGATCATCGGGCTCGACGGCAGGAAAATGAGCAAGAGCTACGACAATATCCTGCCGATCTTCGGCGAGGAGAAGAAGCTGAAGAAAATGGTGATGAAGATCCAGACGGACTCGACTCCGGTGGAGGAGCCGAAGCCGGTGGAGGGATCGACGATCCTGGCGCTTTACAAGCTTTTTGCGGGTGAGGCGGATTACGCGGCGATGGTCGCGGATCATGAGCGGGGAGGGATCGGATACGGCGATTTCAAGAAACGCCTGGCGGAGGCGTATTGGGATTTCTTCGCTCCGATGCGTGCCCGCCGGGAGGAGATTCTGGCGGATGCGGGATACGTGGACGGCGTGTTGGCGGCGGGAGCCGCTCGTGCGAGGGAGGAGGCGGCGAAGGTGCTGGCCCGCGTGCGGCGTGCGGTGGGCTTGCGTTGAGAGCGGAGCGGGGGGAGGGTGGAGCGATGAAAAAACGAGTGCTTTGCCTGCTGACGGACGGTTTCGAGGAAATCGAAATGGTGACTCCGGTGGACCTTCTGCGCAGGGCGGGGGTGGAGGTGGTGATCGCGGTGCTGGATGGCGGGGTGGCGAAGGGGCGGTGCGGGATTCGTGTGATGGCGGATGCGGCATTGGCGGAGGTGGAGGGGGAGGAGTTCGATCTGCTTTTTCTGCCGGGTGGTCCCGGAGTGGGGGTGCTTCGTGTGGACGGGCGGGCCGCGGAACTGGTGGGGAAATTTGTGCGGGCGGGGAAGGATGTGGCGGCGATTTGCGCGGCACCCCTTGTCCTCAGGGATGCGGGATTGCTGGAGGGAAGGCGTTTCACCGCGCATTTTTCCACGCATGGGGAACTCGGGGAATTTCCGGATGAGAGGGTGGTGGTGGATGGAAATCTCATCACCTCCAGGGGTGCGGGGACGGCATTGGATTTCGGGTTGTCGCTGGTGGAGCGCCTGGCCGGGAAGGAGACTGCGGCGAGAGTTTCCGAAGAGGTGATGG
>CAZVSA010000123.1:0-11428 GCA_964629955.1 uncultured Luteolibacter sp. | reverse complement strand
CCCCCGGCTGCCGTGGCTGCGATGGCTCCGCCATCGGGCCGCGGCGCAACCATGGTCTTTCATGCTTGCCTGATGCCAGTGTGAGAAATGCAGGTTAGATCGCCGCTGTATGATCCTGCCGGTGTTCCTGTGGAGGTCTTTGCCTGGACTGGCGGGAAAGATCCGCTAGATTGGAGGGAATGAGCGGAGGAAAGGAAGCAAGGGTGCTCTGTTGCGATCTGGATGGGACGCTTTTGGGCAAGCCCGACTCGACGGCGGATTTCACCTGTACATGGCGGACGTTGGATGGGGTGATTTTGGTGTACAACACGGGGCGCTTGCACAAGGATGCGCGTCGCGTCGTGGCCCGGGGAGGACTGCCCGAACCGGATTACTACATTACCGGTGTGGGCACGGCGATCCATGAGGGGAGATCGGCGGCGGCGTTGAGGGAATTTTCCTCGATTCTGGATGAGGAGTGGGACGGGGAAAAAATCGGGGAAGTGATGCAGGGTTTTCCTCATGCGGTTCCCCAGCCTCCCCACCAGCAGCACGAGTGGAAGCGGAGTTGGTTCTGGAACGATGCGGAAGCGGAGGAAATCGAGAATCTGAAGGAGGCCCTGCGGCAGGCGGGCGTGGGGGCGCAGGTGGTGTATTCCTCCTCGCGGGATCTGGATATCCTTCCGGTGCCGGCGAACAAGGGGAACGCTTTGCGCTGGTTGTGCCGGAAGCTGGGGATCGGCGTGGACGAGGCGCTGGTGGCGGGGGATACGGGCAACGATTCCTCGATGTTTCTCCTGCCCGGCGTGCGGGGAATCGTGGTGGAGAACGCCGAGCCCGAGCTGCTGGAAGCGGTGCTCGGCAGCGGGGCCTATCATGCGCGGGGTTCGTGCGCGGCGGGCGTGCTGGACGGGATGCTCCATCACGGTTTGATCGGGGAGGTGGTTTCCTGTGCCGTGCCGCTTGAGGAGCAGCGCCACGATCCGGAGATCGTGCGGCTTTTTCATACCCCTCCGGACACGGCGGGAAGCGAGGCGGCGTTCATCGAGCTGGCCTATCAGAAAGCGCTGGAATCGCTCGACCGCTGTGTCACGCCCCACGGGTTCAGCGCCTGCTCGATCGCGGACAATGACGTGACGGGGGTGGACGAGAATTACAACTCGGTGTGGGGAAGGGACGGGGCGATGGCGATCACAGGAAGCCTTTCGGTGCCGGGCGACCGCTACCGGGACTGCCAGCGGAACACTCTCAGAACTCTGCTTTCCCATCTGGCTCCCTCCGGGCAGGTGCCCGCCAACGTGCACATCGCGACGGGAGTGCCCGACTATTCCGGAGTGGGCGGCATCGCGGCCATCGACAGCGGGATGTGGGTGTTGATCGCGCTGCACGGATACGTGGAAAAGACCAGGGAGGTGGGGTTTTTGCGCGAGTTCCGCAACGAGATCGCGGCAATCATGAGCTGGCTGGAAGCCCATGACAGCAATCAGGATGGATTGCTGGAGATTCCCGAGGCGGGGGATTGGATGGATCTTTTCAACCGCAGTTACAATGTCCTGTTCGACGAGGTGCTTTGGTACCGGGCGACGATCGCATATGGCCGCTGCAAGGATTTGCTGGGCGAGCGGGACGCCGCGAGCGGCTATCTGCTGAGGGCGGAGAGGATCAAGAGGGCGATCATGAAGCGCTTCTGGCCGAGCACCAGCCAGCCGGTGACGGAGACGGGGACGAGTTTCGCCGATATGCAGCGGGCGATCGGCGATTCAAGGTATCTCCTGGCGCAGGTGACGCCGTTTTCCTTCGATTGGCGCTGCGACGTGATCGCGAACCTGATGGCGTTTCTTGCGAATGTGATGGATGTGGAGAAGGCGAAAAAGGTTTTCCGTTTTCTGTGGGGCGTGGGGGTGAACGATCCATTTCCTGTTAGAAATCTTTATCCCCCGGTGCATGCCGGAGATCCGGACTGGCGCAGCTACTACACGGTGAATTTGCTCAACCTGCCCGATCATTATCACAACGGCGGGATTTGGCCGTGGTGCGGTGGCCATTGGGTGAGGTTCATCCAGCGGCTTGGTTTGAGGGACATCGCGAGGAAGGAATTGCTGAAGCTCGCCGAGTTGAACCAACAGGGGGTGGCGAGGGAGTGGGAGTTCAACGAATGGTGCCACGGCAGGACCGGCAGGCCGATGGGCAAGGTGTTTCAGGCGTGGTCGGCATCGGAATTTCTCGCCGCGTATCATGAAGTGATGGATGAATAGGGATGTGAAGGGTTCCGCACGGGGCCGGGAGGCATGAGGTCTTCCGGAACCATCAGGCAAATGGAAAGACAATTGGATATCTTGCATCTCTCGCTGCACGGCTTGATCCGCGGGGAGAATCTGGAGCTGGGGCGCGACTCGGATACCGGAGGGCAATGCCTCTATGTGCTGGAGCTTGTGAAGGCGCTGGCGCGGCATGAGAGGGTCCGCCGGGTGTCGCTTGTGACAAGGAGGGTGCCCGATCGCAAGGTGTCGGATGACTATGCGGCGGAGAGGGAGGATCTCGGGAATGGCGCGGAGATCAGGCGGATCGAGGCCGGTCCGCGGCGTTATCTGCGGAAGGAGGCGCTGTGGCGCTATCTGGATGCCTTTGTGGACGGGACCCTGGCCTGGCTGAGGCGCGAGAAGCGGGTGCCGGATTTGATCCATTCGCATTACGCCGATGCGGGATATGTCGGGCGGCAGGTTGCGGCGGTTCTCGGGGTGCCGTTCGTTTTCACCGGGCATTCGCTCGGGCGGGTGAAGAGGCTCCGCTTGATCGAGAGCGGCCTGAACGGGGACGAGATCGAGGGAAAGTATAATCTCCAGGCACGCATCGAGGCGGAGGAGCTGAGTCTCGATGCGGCGGCGGTGGTATGCACGAGCACGCGCCAGGAGGTGGAGGAGCAATATGCGCTATATGATCAGTATGGCGCCGAGCGGATGAGGGTGATTCCGCCGGGGGTGGACCTCGGCAGATTCGACGGCGATGGCAATGGGGAGGCATTGCGGCTGGTGGAGGAGATGATGGAGCGTTTTCTGAAACATCCGGGGAAGCCGCCGGTGCTCGCGATCGCGAGGGCGGACGAGCGCAAGAATCTCGGAGGGTTGGTGAAGGCGTTTGGAGGGAATTCCTGGCTCCGCGAACACGCGAATCTGGTGATCGTGGCAGGCAATCGGGAAACTCTGGATCAGTTGTCCGGGGGAGGGAGAAGGGTGTGGCAGGAATTGCTGCGTTTGATCGACGATCACGATCTTTACGGAGTTTGCGCGTATCCGAAACACCATGGCTCGGCCGAGGTGCCGGAGATTTACCGCTGGGCGGCGGCTCGTGGCGGTGTGTTCGTGAATCCGGCGTTCACGGAGCCCTTCGGCCTTACCCTGCTGGAGGCTGCTGCGGCCGGGTTGCCGGTGGTGGCGACTCACGACGGGGGACCGCGCGACATTCTCGCGAATTGCCACAACGGAGAGCTGGTGGATCCGATGAACCCGGAGGCGATCGGCCGGGCGGTCGGGAACATCCTGAGAGTTCCGGAGCGGCAGGAAAAGCTGGCGGCGGAAGGATCGAGGGAGGTGAGGAGACATTATTCATGGGAGCGCCATGTGGAAAGATACCTCGCGGAGATTTCCCCGTTGATTTCGCCCCGGCCCCGCCCATCCACCGGGGGCTCCCGTGTGCAGCTCGCGCATTGCGAGCGCTGGATCGTCATGGACGCCCCGCCCCGTCTGGAAGAGGAGGATCCGGAGGTCGTCGATGCCTGGAAGAATCTGTTTTCAGCCGGAGAGACGGGCTTCGGGATGGTCACCGGGCTGTCGTATGCGGAGGCGAGGGATGTGATCGAGCGGCTGGACATGCCAAGGCCGGCGTTCCTGATCTCCGATCTTGGCGCCGAAATTCATTATGGAAGGGCGGGGGTGCGAGATGAAGTGTGGGCCCGCCAGGTGCAGGCCAACTGGCGCAGGCGCGAGGTGGTGGCCGCTTTGGAGAATGTGGAGGGTCTCTCGCCCCAGCCCCGTGACAGGCAGCATCCACTAAAAGTCTCGTACTTCCGCGGAAAGGGCGGATCCCCCGTGCGGCGTGAGATCCAGAGAATTCTGCGCGAGGCGGGGGTGGCGGCGAAGGTCCTGGTGACGTCCGGTTGCTTTATCGATGTGCTGCCCGTGCGATCGGGAAAGGACGTGGCGCTCCGTTACCTGATGCACAAGTGGGGGATCGATCCGGGGTCGGTTTTCTACTTCGCATGCTATGGCAACGACGGGGCCGCGGTGAGGGGGCGGGCTCTTGCCGCCGTGTCGTCGTCCGCTGATCCGCAGGTGAAACTCATCCGCCCCCGGGCGCGGCTGTGGCATTGCAGCGAGCCGGGGCTGAGGGGCTTGTTTGAAGGATTGGAGCACTATCGTTTCCTCGACGGAGCGCCGCCGCCGCTTCCCCTGGACGGGCAGGAAGACGGGATCGGGGTGGATGAGCTGATGCCGTGAGGCGGATTTGCGGATGGAAGGAGTTCCGGGGGAATGCGATGTCTGGCGGAGCTTGTCCGGCAACGAATGCTTGCGGCTGTTCCGGGTTTCCGATTCCTTGACTTCCGGGTTTTCCTGAAAAATGTCCAGCCGCCGCCAGTTTCTGACCCTCGCATGCGCCGCGTCCCCGGCATTCGTATTGCATGGAGTGGGCGGCGCCACCGGGGAGCGGGCCGGAAGAAATCTGGATTTCAAAATCCAAGGGGAGTTTGGCGGAGCAAGGCACGAAGACATCCGCGCGGTGTTGGCATCCGCCGCGAACGAGGTCTGGCGTCATTGTCCCGGGACCCGCTGGCAGGTGCGCGGATTTATGATTTTCCACCATCCGGGGAATCCCATCACTTTGCACGAACATACGGCGGACCAGCGGGTGGCGATCGGGTTGGACTGCGGCGGGAATTACTGGGCGCAATACACGTATCAGTTTTCCCATGAGTTCTGCCACGCGCTGGCGGGGCACAGCAATGATTGGCGGGCCACCTGGCTGAAAGGAAGGAAGCCGAACCATTGGCTTGAGGAATCACTGTGCGAAACCGCTTCGTTGTTCACGCTGCGGGCGATGGCCCGCACGTGGCGGAAACAGGCTCCCTATCCGAACTGGAACGATTACGCGGACAAACTTCATGATTACGCGGAAGATCGCATCAACCAAACCCGCGAACTTTATCCGGATGAAGGGGATTTCGCCGATTGGTTCCGCCGTGAGGAACCGTCTTTGAGGGAGAACGCGACCCAGCGGGAAAAGAACAACCGGATCGCTTTGCGGTTGCTGCCCTGTTTCGAGGAGAATCCGGCCTCCTGGGAGGCGATCACCGCGTTCAATCTGGTGCGGCGCGATCCCTCGGCTGGTTTGGCCGATCATCTGGCGGGCTGGAGAGACCATCTTCCCGCGGAACGGCGCGGCATCGTCGGAAAAATCAGGGAGGTTTTTTCGCTTGCGTGAGCATCGGATGAGGGGAGTGCGGAGATGTGGGCGGGGACGCCCACGCTCCTTGATTCGGGTTGCCGCCCGGCTCCTGTTTCAAACCGCGGAACCGGCGGTTTCCTCCTCGTCCGACCGAGCTTTCTGTAGTTGGCGGAAATGGATTTGCCCGACGCGTCTTCCGTCGGTGCTCGTCACCCGCGCTTCGTATCCCAGGATTTCCAGTGTTTCCCCCACTTCCGGGAAACGCCCGAGCTGCTGGGTGAGGTAGCCGCCGGCGGTGGTCACTTCTCCGCTTTCGAGGAAAAGCTCCGGCACGTGGCCGGCCAGATCATTGAGCGTCATCGAGCCTTCGATCACGAACTCCCCGTCATTCACCCGGGTGAAGGCCGAGCGTTCGTTGTCGAATTCGTCCTGAATGTCTCCGACCAGTTCCTCCATCACGTTGTCGAGGAACACCAATCCCACCGGCGTGCCGAATTCATCCACGGCCATCGCGAGGTGCGCGTGCTCGCGGAGGAAAAATTGCAGCAGACTGTCCAGCGGCATGGTGTCCGGGACGATTTTCAGATCGCGCTTGATCCGCATGAGATCCGGGTCCGGATCGTCGATCAGTTTGAAAATGTCCTTGATGTGGATCAGGCCCATCGCGTGGTCGAGGTGCCCTTTCACCAGAGGGAAACGCGTGTGCTTGCTGGTCATCGCCACTTCCAGCGTTTTCTCGAACGGCTGGTCCGCATCGAGGAACACCACCTGGTTGCGGGGCGTCATCACATCCCGCACCCAAAGTTCGTTCAGATTGAGCGCGTTGATCAGGATGCCGCGCTCCGTCTCGGTGACTTCCATCGACTTGCCGCTCTGTGTGACCAGCAGGGCCAGCTCCTCCGCGGAGTGGGCGTGGTCGCTCTCCGTCACCGGATCGATGTTGAAAAGGCGCTTGAGCAGCCAGTTCGCCGTGCCATTGAGAACGACGATCGCCCAATGGGCGGAGGTGTAAAAAGCGTGCAGGGGTTTCGCCAGCGCCAGGGTGGTCGGCACCGAGCGCCGGATCGCGATCGATTTCGGCATCAGCTCGCCGATGACGACGTGCAGGAAGGTGAAGGAAACGATGGCCAGCGCGAAGGAAATGAACTTTACCCACCATACGGACATCCCCGTCAGCAGCAGCAGGGGGGAGATGAGCGCTTCCACGAAAGGCTCTCCCAGAAAGCCCAATGCCAGCGAGGCGATGGTGATCCCCAGCTGGTTCGCCGACAGGTAGCCGTCTAGGTGGTTGACGACGTGCAGCGCCGTTTTGGTCTTGCCGGGCTGTTGCTTCGCCTCCGCCTCCAACTGGCTGGGGCGTACTTTCACGATGGCGAACTCCGATGCCACGAAGAACGCGTTCAGCAGGAGGAAGAACGCGATCCCGATCAGGTAGATCAACGATTTCCACAACGACGGGAACTCCGTGGGAGGGGTCGGGGATACGGCGAGGAAATCGAAACTGAGAAAAAAGGCCGTCATGGAACTTGATCAGAGTTTCTCATAAACACCTTGATCGCGCTTCTCGAGCACGGTGAAGCCCGCCTTTTTGGCGTCCGTCACCGAGAGAGGTTTCGTCACCTGGGGAGTGCTGATCCGTGAAATGATTTTTTTCACCGGATGCTTGCACAACGGGCAAACCTCAAGCGGAGCCCGGTCGATCGGGCGCCTGAGTTCAAAGCCGCGGGAACAAATCCGGCACGAATGCTCGGGATCCTCGGGGGCTTCGGAAAGGTATTCGTATATGGGCATTTGAAGGACGCGGAGGCGGGCGGTTCCACCCCGCGTCAAAGGAAGCCGACACCGTGCCGGCTCACCAACTCGACTTGGTTACACCAGGAAGCATCCCGGCGGAAGCAAGTTCGCGGAAACTGATCCGCGAAAGGCGGAAACGGCGGAGGAACGCGCGACGGCGGCCGCTGACCATGCAACGGTTCACGAGGCGGGTGGGGCTTGCATCGCGGGGGAGCATCGAGAGGCCCACGTAGTCCTTTTCAGCTTTGAGCTTGAGGCGGAGTTCGGCGTATTTCTCGACGGTCTTCTGTTTGCGCGCGTTGCGGGCGATCCAACTTTTCTTAGCCATAATTTCGGGCCGCAGGTGATATACCACCGCAGACGACATGCAAGCTCAAACTTTACGAAACGTGAAGATTCTTTCACGAGTCGCGTGCCTGCAGCAGTTGGGCGGCGATGCTGATGGCGATTTCCTGAGGGGAATTCCCTCCGATCGGCAGGCCGAGCGGGCAAACGAGCCTGGCGCTTGTTTCTTCGGGGATGCCCGCTTCGCGCAGTTCCCTGAGCAGGGTCGCCCGTTTGGAAAGGCTGCCGATCACCCCCAGAAACGGAGGCGGCTGTTCCCGTGACAGAAGATCGCGCAGCACCGGAAAATCGCTGGAGTGGCCGTGGGTGATCGATGCCACCGCGGCATCCGGCGGCACCGCCGCAACCCCGTCTTCAAACTTCTCCACCAGCAGGCATTTCAGGCGGTCCTCCCGTGGCAGCTTTTGCAGCCAATCCGCCCGGGTGTCGATCACGGTGAGATGGCACGCCAGCCGGGAAAGCACCGGCACCAATGCCTGGCTGACGTGGCCCGCCCCGAAAATCACGATCCGCCACGGGGGCGACGCGCGATGCACCTCGAACAACAGGGTGATTTCCCCGCCGCAGGTCATTCCGATGTCATGGCGGAGATTCCAGCAGCGGGTTTCGCAGGCGGATGACGCGGGATTCCGGAGAAGATCCGAGGCAAGCTCTCCGGCCCGCACTTCGACTTTTCCACCGCCCACGGTGCCTTCGTGCAGGCCGCTGGAAGTGAAAACCGCTTTGTTGCCGGGTTCCGCGGGCACGCTGCCGCGGGAGCCGGTCACCGTGACGACCACGCAGTCTTTCCCTTCTTCCTCCAGGCGTTGCAGCAGGTTCCAGATCGACCGCTTCATCCGATCAATCGCGGGTGATGGTGGCTTCGATCTGTCCATGAGGTTCGTCCGTGGGCAGAAACACCTGTGATTGGCCGGGGCGGCCGCATTTCGTGAGATCGAGAGGGAGGAAGTGGACGTTCGGCAGGGTCAAGCGGATGGACCGGATCGCCGGAGCGGCGGCGAGGGCGGCCTCTCCCATTTGGAAAAGCGTGCGCTGCACCGAGGGGCTGTGGGTATTTGCGAACACATCGTGGATCGCCGCCAGCACCGCGGAACCGGCGCCGGTGAAGTCCGTGCCGTAGTCGGAAAACTCCCACTCCGCGCTCGCACGGGTGGACAGAATCCGGTCGGAAGCCGGTGGCAGGGTGGTGAACTCGCACACCGGATAATCAAGGAACGCGGAGCCGGTGGATTTGAGCAGAAGGTGGTTCCGGATTCCGCTGGAAAGCGTTTCCTCCTGCCCGCGGCGGAAGGTTGCGCGGGTGAAGGGCGTGCCGTTCGCATCGTGCGTGAAGGAATGCGGGTGCTCCTGTCCGTCGAAGCTCATGCGCTGCCAGGAGCGTTCGCGAAGTTCGATTTCCACGCCGTCGAGATGGCTATATTTCCCGAGAAAATGTTTCCCGATCACCCGCGCGAAGGAATTCCGGCACGTTTCCAGGTGGTCGTGGGCGAGGACGTGCAGCGTGTTTTTCACCGTATCGGTAGGCACCACGGAGCTGTTGTCGCTTGAAAGATAAGAACCGGAAAGATCGCCCCGGAGAAGCACGTCCGCTTCGATTTCGCAAACCTCGTGCCGTCCGTCTTCATGGCGGATGACTTTCAGAAAACGGACGCGGCACTTGCCGTAACGATTGCTTTGCAGGGTGGCCATGAATGATGGATAGGTGGGGGATGATGACACTTGAGGCGGTGAATGCGATGAGGAAATCGGAGTTCGTGGAACGGTTCGGTGGGATCTACGAGCATTCCCCCTGGGTGGCGGAGCAGGTGGCGGATTTGCGGCCTTTTTCCGATGTTGAGCAGTTATCGGACCGCATGAGGGAGGCGGTCGATGCGGCGGACGACACGGAAAAACTGGCATTGATCCGTTCGCACCCGGATCTCGCCGGAAAACTGGCCGTGGCGGGGGATCTGACGGAGGCGTCCCGCCGGGAACAAAGCGGCGTGGGGCTGGACCGGCTGACGGAGGGGGAGTTCGGAGAATTCTCGTCCCTGAATGAAGCCTACCGCGATCGTTTCGGATTCCCGTTCATCATTTGCGTGCGAAAAACGGACAAGGCCGGGATTCTAACATCCTTCCGCCGTCGTTTGGAGAACGACGGTGCGGAGGAGTTTGCCACCGCAATGCGGGAGATCCACAAAATCGCCGGGCTGCGCGTCGGGGATCTTCAAATCACATGAAGGCGGATAAAACACCCGCAAACCGGAACAAAGGAAAAGGGGCGGATGGGGTGATCAAATAACGGATTTTCCAGATTGCGAGGCGATTGTCATGATTGCCGGCGAGGTGGCCGCAGAGGCGACTGTGAGGATTCAGAGCGGCTCGCCGCCCTCGTTGAGAACTTCGAGGTAGCGGGTGTAGGCGTAGAGACGGCCGTAGTTGCCACCGGTCATTTCGTGGACGACGCCGAGGGAGGTGAGTTTCTTGAAGGCGGCGTTGACGGTGGGGGCGCTGGCTTTGATGAGACCACAGGCGGCGCTGGAGGAGAGGACGGGATGAGTTTGCAGGGCTTCATGGAGACGGAGGACGGAGGCGGCCTCGGATTGGAGGCGGAGGCGGTCCTCCTGGAAGAGATCGAGGAGGAGGCGGGCGCTGGAAAAGGCTTCACGCGAGGTCTCGATGACGCCGGTGAGGAAAAAGGTGAGCCATTTTTCCCAATCGCCATTCAGCCGGACGTCCTGAAGGAGTTCGTAGTAGGTTTCCCGGTGGCGCTTGAAGTGGAGGGAAAGGTAGAGGAGCGGCTGGCTGAGGACGCCCCCGGCACAGAGGATGAAGGTGATGAGCAGGCGGCCGAGGCGGCCATTGCCATCGAGGAAGGGGTGGATGGTCTCGAACTGGACATGGGCGAGCGCGGCCTTGAGCAGGGGGCGGGTGGTGACGGGATCGTTGTGGAGGAATTTTTCCAGAGCGCCCATGCAGTCGAGGGTGAGTTCGGGCGGAGGGGGGACGAAGCGGGCGTTTCCCGGGCGGGTGCCGCCGAGCCAGTTCTGGGAGCGCTTGAATTCGCCGGGTTGCTTGCCGGAGCCACGTCCATGGGCAAGGAGGCGGGTGTGGATTTCCCGGATCATCCGCAGCGAAAGCGGCTGACCGTCGGAGAGGAGCTGAAGGCCGTGTTCCATGGCATCCACGTAGCAGGAGACCTCGGTGACGTCGCTGCCGAGAGCGGCGGGGGTGCCGTCGATCTCATGGCGGAGCAGGTCGGAGAGGGAGGATTGAGTGCCCTCGATCTGGGAGGAGAGGACGGCTTCCTTGCGGATGTAAGTGTAGAGGAAGAGCCGGGGATCGGGCAGGAGCGAGGAGATGCCATCAAGGCGGCCAAGAGCGGTGGAAGCGGTGTCAAGCAGGGTGCCGAGTTCGCCATCGACATTCACCGGCGGGTCCGGTGGCAGCGGGTGGGGGACAAAGGCGCGGGCGACTTCCCCTGCGGTGGAGATGGGAACGTAGTAGCCTGTGAGTCCGCGCTGCATGGAATTTAAGGAAACGGCAAATTTCTTTAATTTCGACGAAAGAAGAAAAGCACCCTTTAAAAGGTCGATCAAAAATTAAAAGAATTGGTAATTTTCTTTAAAAGCCGCCGCGCCGCGCATGGGTTTCGTTCTATTCTTGAGCAGGTATCTGATCAGGAACAGGTGGCCGGTACGTCCGAATCCCAGATTCGCTCGCTGTGTCGCCTGAAGAATGCGGAGCAATGGAGCGAGACGCGGCCGCGCGCCGGGACAGGCAGCCGGACGATGGTGCTGCCATCCCTTTCGGCAATGATGGTCAAGGAGCTCATGCCACCCTCCTTTCCAATTTCTTTGCTAACCCCTGATTCGCTCGCGCTGTTCATAGT
>CAZVSA010000122.1:8639-11446 GCA_964629955.1 uncultured Luteolibacter sp. | reverse complement strand
GTCAAAAAGGGCGACCAAGTCGAAATCATCGCCGGCAACCACAAAGGCAAGCGCGGAACCGTCACCCAGGTGAACGCCGCCAAGGGCCAGGTCATCGTCGAGGGCGGCCGTACCGTCCAGAAAGCCACCCGCCGGTCCGAAAAGGATCCGGATGGCGGCATCAAAACCGTCGACGCGCCCGTCCACATCTCCAACGTAAAGAAAGTGGGCTGAAGCAAGCCGCTTCCGCCCGCGCTTAAGCGCAACATGAAACCCGCGCTGACCCGCAAAACAACATGAGCACCCCAGCACTCCAGCAACACTACAAGGAAACGGTCGTGCCAAGCCTCACCAAGAAGCTTGGCTACGCCAACCTCCATCAGGTTCCACGTCTTGAAAAGATCGTGGTCACCTCCTGCATGGGCAAAGCCCCCGACCGCAAGGTCGCCGTCGATGACGCCGTCAACGAAATCGCCAGAATCACCGGCCAGCGCCCCTCCATCACCTACTCGAAGAAGTCCGTCGCGAACTTCAAGCTCCGCGAAGGCGAGGCCATCGGCGCGCGCGTCACACTCCGGGGAGCCCGGATGTGGGAGTTCCTTTATCGCTTCATCAACATCACCTCGCCGAACATCCGCGACTTCCGCGGGATTTCGTCCAAATCGTTCGACGGGCGCGGCAACTATGCCGTCGGCATCGTCGATCAGACCATCTTCCCCGAGATCGAGATCGATCAGGTCAAGCGCACCATCGGCTTCGACCTCATCTTCGTAACCTCCGCCAACACCGACGGTGAAGGGCGCGAACTCCTCACCGAACTCGGCATGCCGTTCCGCGACATCAAAAAGGCCAACGAAGCCGCCGCTGCCAACTAACCGATCACCCAAAAGGAAACTTCCGTCATGGCAGTACTCACCGACCCAATCTCCGATTTTCTCACGCGCTTCAAGAACGCCTGCCGCGCCGGCAACGAGGAATTCACCGCCCCCTATTCCAAGATCAAGGCGGACATCGCCCGCATTCTTCAGGAAGAAGGCTACCTCTGGAATTACGAAGTCGTCACCGGCACGCGCACCGAACTGAAGCTCAAGCCCAAGTTCGTTGACGGCCGCTCCGTCCTCACCGATCTCAAGCGCGTCTCCAGGCCCGGCCGCCGCCACTACGTCGGCGCGAACGAAGTCCCGCGCGTCATGTCCGGCCTCGGCATCTCCATCCTTTCCACCTCGAAAGGTGTCATGTCCGGAGGCTCCGCCAGGAAACAAAACCTCGGTGGCGAACTCCTCGCCAACGTCTGGTAAACCCTCAACTCGCGAAAGGAAACCATCACCATGTCACGAGTCGGACTCAAGCCAATCACTCTCCCTGAGAAAGTCGCCGTCAAAATCGACGGCAGCACCATCATTGTCGAAGGCCCCAAGGGCAAACTCGACTTCACCCTGCCGGCCGGCATCACCCTCAGAAACGAGGATGGTTCCGTCGTGGTCTCCCGTGCCAGCGAACTGCGCGAGCAGAAAGCGCTCCACGGAACCGCCCGGAGCCTGATCAACAACATGATCACCGGCGTCTCGCAGGGATTTGTGAAGGATCTGGAAATCCATGGCGTCGGCCTCCGTGCCGCCGTCAAGGGCAGCGATCTGGATCTTTCCCTCGGGCGTTCCCACCCGCTCCTCCACCCGATCCCCTCCGGTCTCAACGTCACCGTTGCGGAGAACACCAAGATCAAGGTCGAGGGTATCGACAAACAACTTGTCGGCCAGTTCGCCGCCGAGGTCCGCGGCTACTACCCGCCGGAGCCGTACAAAGGCAAGGGCGTCCGCTACGCCGGTGAGAAAATCCGCCGCAAGGAAGGCAAGAGCGTCGGCAAATAACCAATCATCACGGCACCATGAGCACCATCAACCGCAAGTCGATCCGCCGACGCATCCACGACCGCATCCGCCGCAAAGTCTCCGGCACCGCGGAACGTCCCCGTCTGGCCGTCCACTACTCCAACCAACACATCTACGCCCAGGTCATCGACGACGCGGCCGGCCGCACCCTTTGCAGCGCCTCCACGCTGGACAAATCGTTCGAGACCGCTTCCTCCAACGTCGACAGCGCGCAAAAGGTAGGCAAGCTGCTTGCCGAACGCGCCCAGGCGTCCAACATCAGCGCCGTGGTCTTCGACCGCGGTGGTCACCTCTACCACGGCAAAGTCAAAGCCCTGGCCGATGCCGCCCGTGAAGCCGGCCTCCAATTCTAACGACATTTATACCAGACAGCCATCATGGTAACAATTCCCGACAACGCCTCTCCCGAGCCCACACCGGCCCCGGCCCCGGCCCCGGCATCCCCGCCGAATCAGCAGCAACCCTACTCCGGCGGCGGACACCGCGGCGGCGGAGGGTATGGCGGCGGCGGCTATGGCGGCGGTGGCAACCGCGGCCGCGGCGGCCCGCGCCGTGAAGAGCGCCAGGCTCCCACCGACTCCGATGGGAAGGAACTCTCCGAGAAGGTGGTTTTCATCAACCGCTGCGCCAAGGTCGTCAAAGGCGGTCGTCGTTTCAGCTTCTCCGCGCTTGTTGTCTCGGGCAACAAGGAAGGAAAAGTCGGCCTCGGCTTCGGCAAGGCGAACGAAGTGGCCGATGCCATCAAGAAAGCCAGCGAAGGTGCCCGCAAGGTGCTCAAGCCCATGAGCATCGTGGATGGCACCATCCCTCACGAAATCTACGCCGAATTCGGCGGCGGCAAGGTGCTTCTCAAGCCCGCGTCTCCGGGAACCGGCATCATCGCCGGCGGCGGCGTCCGCGCCGTCTGCGAGGCGGTCGGAATCCGTGACGTCCTCGCGA
>CAZVSA010000122.1:0-8629 GCA_964629955.1 uncultured Luteolibacter sp. | reverse complement strand
CGCGAAGTCCATGGGCTCCTCCAACCACGCCAACGTCGTCAAGGCAACCCTCAAGGCGCTTTCCCAGCTCCGCACCCGCGACCAGGTCCTCGGATCCCGCGGCAAGAAGAAAAAAGAAAAGGCGATTTAGGTTAAAAGTTATTGGTTATTGGTTAAAAGTTATTGGTTATCAGGAGATCATCCATCCGCTCAATGACTTCCAACTAATAACTTTTAACAAATAACTTCTAACGAATAACCACATTCAAATTCCATGAATCTCAATTCCTACAACCCGAATCCCGGTGCCAAGCGCCGCGTGAAGCGCCTCGGCTGCGGCGAAAGCTCCGGCCACGGCAAGACCGCGTGCAAAGGCAACAAAGGCCAGAAGGCGAGATCCGGCAGCGGCACCCGCGTCGGTTTTGAAGGCGGCCAGATGCCCCTTCACCGCCGTCTGCCCAAGCGCGGCTTCAACAACTACGACTTCCGCGATGTGGTCGGCACCGTAAATGTCGGCGATCTCGAAGACCGTTTTGAAGCCGGAGCCACCGTCGATGAGGAAGCCCTCCGCAAGGCCGGGCTCATCAACGGCCGCACCGACAAGATCAAGGTGCTCGGCAATGGCGACCTGACCAAGGCGCTGACCCTCGTGGTCGGCAATGCCAGCGCCTCCGCCCGCGAAAAGATCGAAAAAGCCGGCGGTTCGGTCCAAGCACCCACCGCTTGAGGCCGTTGCCGCTTCACATCCTGTTTTTCCGGCGAGGAGGCGCTTGCGCGCTTCCTCGTCGTGGTTATAACCCGCGCGTCATTCCCTTCATTCTCCCATCATGATTTCCGCGTTTGCGAACACTTGGAAGATCCCCGAACTGCGGGATCGGATTCTTTTCACCCTGGCTTTGATCGTAATCATCCGTCTCGGGGTGCACATCACGCTGCCCGGTGTGGATGCCACGGTCATCAAGGCATGGCTGGACAGCGTGCAGAAACAGGACCCGACGGATCCGATGGGCGGCATCAACGCGCTGCTCATGGTGTTCTCCGGGGGCGGTCTCACCCAGGCGGGGATCTTCGCGCTGGGGATCATGCCGTACATCTCCGCGTCGATCATGATGCAGCTCATGACGGCGGTGGTGCCGAAGCTCTCCCGCCTCGCAAGGCAGGATGGCGGGCGCCAGAAAATCACCCAATACACGCGCTACATCACGATGGTCATCGCCCTGGTGCAGGGCTATTTCGTCGCACAGTCGCTCAAATCGCCGGAGAACATCCCCTACATGCAGGGGGTGGAGAATTTCGGGATTCTGGTGCCCGACCAATCGATGGCCTGGGTGGCCCTGACGGTGCTCACCATTGTCGCCGGAACCGTCCTGCTGATGTGGATCGGCGATCAGATCACCGAGAAGGGAATCGGAAACGGGATTTCCATCATCATCACCGTCAACATCATCTCGGCGCTTCCGGGCGCTTTGATCCAAGCGTGGAATTACTTCGTCAATCCCTCCGATGGCGGCAACGCGTTCAATTCGATCATGATGGTGGTGATGATCGCCCTGCTGTTGATCGTCATCGCGGCCACGATTTCCATCACCCAGGCCCAGCGAAGGATCGCCGTGCAGTATGCCAAGCGGGTGGTCGGGCGCAAACAATTCGGCGGACAGACCCAGTATCTTCCCCTCAAGGTCAACTATGCCGGTGTGATGCCGATCATCTTCGCCTCCGCGGTTCTCTCTCTTCCGCCGATGATGCTCCAGTGGTTCTTCCAGGGGCAGCCGTGGGCCACGAAGCTGTATGGCGAGCTGGTTGGCGGGGGAACCTGGTACTACGTGCTCGGTGGCGTCGGGATTTTCCTCTTCTCCTACTTCTGGGTCGCGATGATGTTCCAGCCCTCGCAGATCGCCGAGGATCTCAAGAGAAACGGGGGTTACATTCCCGGTGTCCGCCCCGGCAAGCCGACCGCGGATTTCCTCGACTACACCATGACGAGGCTCACCTTCGCCGGTGCGATTTTCCTGGCCATTCTTTTCGTGCTGCCTCTCGGGGTGGGCGCTCTGGTCGGGCTGCCGCCCGGTTCCATGGTTCTCCAGTTCTTCGGCGGTACCTCGCTGCTGATCATGGTCGGCGTGGTGCTCGATGTGATGCGCCAGGTGGAGACCCAGCTCCTGCAGAAGCACTACGACGGCTTCCTGCGGAAAGGGAAACTCAAGGGCCGCTACGACCGCCTCTCCCGGAACACGGGCGCGGCTCCACGCACGGCCATTGTCTACCTCTGGACGATCATTGCCGCTCTGATCGTGGTCGGGATCACGGCCTACATCTACAACCAGTAACCCGAGCGGACCGTGCCCGAGGAAACACCGTTCCGGGTTGTTTTGCTCGGGCCCCCCGCATCGGGAAAGGGCACCCAGGGGCGCAGGCTCGCATCGGCTCTCGGTCTTGATTATCTCAGCACCGGTGCATTGCTCCGGGAGGAAGTGGGCGGAGGAACCGAGCTTGGCAAACAGGCGGCTCCGATTTTGGAGCGCGGGGGCTATCTGCCGGACGACCTGATGTGCCGGATTCTGGAAGAATGGCTGGAAGGCCGCGGCGGGGGATGGGTTCTCGACGGATTTCCCCGCAGCATTCCGCAGGCGCGTTTTCTTGACGATTGGCTTGCCCGCCATGGCTCGAAACTCGATGCGGCGTTGTTCCTGGAAGTCCCCCGCGAAGAGCTTCTGGAGCGCATTCTCAATCGTGTGGAGTGCCCGGCCTGCCGTTGGTCCGGCCGGAAATCCCAGTTGGAGGAAGGGGATCGCTGCCCGGAGTGCGGAACTCCGTCCGGTCCTCGTTCCGATGACGATGAGGAAAATTTCCGCAACCGTTACGACGAATTTCTCACCCATACCCACCCTGTGATCGAATATTATGCGTCTAAGGGTGTTCTTCGCTCTTGCGATGCGTCCGCTCCGCAGGATGATGTCGCCACCGGTCTTCTCCGGATTTTCCGCAAAAATTTCTAACCTGTCCTTTTCCAAATCCGGTGTCCCGCAGACCTCGAATTCCCATCAAATCTCCGCGTGAAATCGAACGCATGCGGATTGCGGGCGCCATTGCGTCGGAGATTCTCCAGGCTCTCGCCAGGGAGGTGCAACCGGGGACGACGACGGGTGAAATCGACCGCCTTGCGGGGGAATTGATGAAGGAGCGCGACTGCAAGAGCGCGTTTCTCGGCTATCGCGGCTTCAAGGGACAGATCTGCATTTCGGTGAACGAGGAGGTCGTTCACGGCATCGGCGGACTCCGGAAAATTCTCCCGGGGGACATCGTCAAGATCGATGTCGGCATCACCAAGGGAGGTTTCATCGGTGACAACGCGGTCACCGTCGCCGCCGGGGACATTCCGTTGGAAACCAAGCGGCTGCTTGCGGTGACGGAGCAATCCCTCTTTGAGGCGATCGACCGCGCGCGTGCGGGAGTCCGCTTGGCTGATCTTTGCGGATCGGTGGAGGAATTCGCCAAGCCGCGGGGCTTTTTCATTGTCCGCGAGTTCGTGGGACACGGTGTGGGCCGCCGCCTTCACGAGGAACCGCAGGTTCCGAATTACCGCCCTCACGGAAAATCTCCGATCCTCGCGCCCGGCATGACGCTGGCCATCGAACCGATGGTCAACGCGGGATCTCCCGGGGTCCGCATCCTGGATGATGGCTGGACCGTGATCACCGAGGACCGGCGGGCATCCGCCCATTTCGAGCATACCGTTCTGGTTACGGAGCGGGATCCGGAAATTCTCACCTGGCGTCCGCGTACCGCCTTGCCGGAAATGCTCGGCCTGCCGCCCTGGTGAGGGGAAAGGGGGGCTTTTTCTAACCATTGTTGCGGAGATAGGCCGCAACGTCATCGTGGTTGTCATAGTCACTGTCCGGCGAGGCAAAGCACAATGTCCGCGTTTCATGCAAAAAACACGGCGGCTTCACCCGGTCTTCATCCTTTCTTCAAGATCATCGCGCATCGTCCGCGGCATGACTCCACGTTTTCTCCTGCCCGGACTCGCCCTGCTCGCCTCCTTCCCGCTCGCCGCGCAAACCCTCGATGACGCGGAAGTCCGCCTGCCCTACCGCGAGCTGAAAGAACTCCTCGCCAATGCAGGGAAATCAACCGAACGCAAACCCGCCACCCCGCCGCCCGCATTGCTGGCCATCCATCTCCGGCTCGGCATGGGGAACGGACAACCGTTCATCGAGGCAACCTGCCGGGCCACCAGCTTCGGCGGAGAAACGACGTTCATCCCGCTCATCGGCGGTGACATCGCTTTGGAAAAATCCGAGCCGGAAGATGCGATTATCGTAGCCAGAGAGGATTCCCTCCACCTCGTAGCGGACGGCATCGGCAGCCGGACGATCACTCTGCGGCTGCTGCCATCCGCCGGTGGAGACGGCTTCACTTTGGCCTTGCCGCCCTGCCCGTCGCTCATTCTTGAAACCGGCGAACTGGCGGACGGTCGTTCGTTTCAAATCAGCCATGGCAACCATCTGGAAACCCTCGGCGGAAATCAACGCCACCCCCTTCCCGCCTCGATCCGCAATCTTCATGTCCGCCTGCTCGATGATCAGGAAACCCGGGCCGCGCTCAGCCCGCCGGAGCCATCCGAATGGAGCTGGCAGCATCAGGCGCTGGTGATGCCGGAGGAAGACGCGCTTTTCTATCAGCTTGTCGCGCGCTCCTCGGCGGCATCCGGCTCCGGAGTTTCCGCGTTGCTGCCGCTGCCGCGGGATGCGCGGGAAATCACCGTCAACGGGGCGGATCTGGTCTCGCATTCCATCGTTCGCGGGGAAAACCGCAGCCAATCGCTCGCGCTCAACTGGGGGACGCGCGGCGTGCTGGACCGCCGGGTTCTGCTTTCCTACCGGATGCCGCTGGGACCGCTCGACCGCATTTGGCAGCTTCAGGCGCCCGGCGGCGAGGACACCCGCACCCGCTTCATGGTGGCCACCAATCCGTTGCTGGCCTACGCGGCGGAACAACTTTCCCCGCCGCGCCAGCCGTTAGGCCTGCCTGCGGATTTCATCGGGCCGCTCCATGGAAACCTCTGCCAGTTCCTCGAAGCGGACACCAGCGCCGGGCTGGCCGTCACTCCCATTCCCGTGGCGGATACCGCGGAAGGCGTCATCACCAAGGCGGATTGGTCGCTCAAAATCGAACCGGATGGAGCCATGCTCGCCACCGGCCTGCTGAGCATCGATCACAAGGGACCATTCGATCTGACAATCGACACCCCCGAAGGTATGAAACTGCTCTCGTGCGAGGTCTCGCAAAAGAGCGTGTCACCCGTGGACCTCGGTGACGGCCTGCTGAAACTCAGCCTGCCCGCCGGCGGCGCGCCCGGCGTCGTCAGGATTTCCTTCACCGGCAGCGTGACCGGACTCGATCCCGTCGAAGGCGTCTTGAAGCTCGCGTTGCCGAAAACCCCGGTGTTCATCCACGCGCTGGCGTGGTCCCTGGAATTGCCCGTCGGTTATCAGGCGGAAACCCACGGCAACCTCAAACGCGGCACTCCAACAGATAAATCCAGCGCCTCAAGAATCCACCTCACCAAAAACCTCTGCCGCGACGAGCGGCCTGAAGTCCACGTCTTCTATCAACGCGCGGACATCCACCGCTGAGCCGATCCCAATCTTTCCCGAGCACACCTTCATGAAAATCACCCATCTTCTCGCCGCCGCCGCCATCGTTGCATGTGCCGCCATCGCCTGGTTCATCCTCGCCACCGCTTTGGAACAGCGCACGACCGGCTCCACCCATGCCATGAAACAAGAGGTTTCCGGCGTCTGGGGGCCGCCGCTCAGCCAAAGCCACCCGATGGCATGGTTCGAGACGCCGAACGCGCCGAATGGCCGCGCGCAACTGCTGCCCGCCTCGTCGAAGGTGGACGTGGATTTGAAATACGATCCCAAGCGCCGCGGCTTGATCTGGCACCGCACCTACGACGTGGCTGTCACCGCGGAGCATGTTTTCACCAACCCCACACGGATTCCGCAAACGCTCTATCTCAATTTCCCGCTGCCCGAATCCTCCGCCGGTCTAACAGGCTTCGAGTTCCGGCTCGGCGATGACGACAGCGCCACCCCCGCGGCACCGGGAGCTTCCGGCATCATCACCCGCGCCGTGCTTCTGCCCGCCGCCGGATCGATCACGCTGCACACCCGCTATCAAACGCGCGGCACGGACACGTGGCTCTATCAGTTCCCGGACAACCGCCGCCTGTCCGGATTCGAGCTGACGATGCGGACGAATTTTTCCGAAATCAATTTCCCCGTCGGCACCGCCTCGCCCGGCAAGCGCGAGTTCACCACCGACGGCGGCACCATGGTCTGGGACTATCCCGACATCCTCGCCGCGCCGAACATCGGCATGGACATGCCCAAGCAACTCAACGCCGGTCCGGTGGCCGCCCGCATCGCCTACTTCGCGCCCGTCTCGCTGTTGTTTTTCGTGACCATCGTGCTGCTCATCGGCGGGCTCAAAGGCATTCCCCTGCATCCCATACACGTCTTTTTCATCTCCGCGGGTTTCTTCGCCTTCCACCTGCTCTTCTCCTATCTGGCGGATCTCGTCGCGCTGCCCGCCGCCTTTGCCATGGCCACCGTCACCTCCGTGCTTCTCGTTTGCGGATACCTGCAAGCCGTCGGCGGAAAACGTCTGCTCGCCATCGCTCTGCCCGCGCAACTGCTCTACCTCGTCGTCTTCAGCGCTTCGTTTTTCATCGACGGGCTCACCGGCATCACCCTCACCGTGCTCGCCGTCATCACGCTGGCTCTGCTGATGTTCGTCACCGCGAAGGTGGATTGGCGGTCCTTTCTCACCCGCAAGCCGCCACCGCTGCCCGGTCGTTGAAATCCGATCTCCGCTACCGGAGCGCTTTCTCGACCTCAAGCTCCGCCTCCCGCAGCAGGATGCGGGCGATCACCCAGGAAAACCAGCTTCCCCGCTCATGGTGTTCCCGGGCGGCCTGGCTCGCGGCGGCGATCAGGCGGCGGGCTTCGTCGAGATCCTTCGATGCCTCGTCCGCATGTCCGGCCCGGTGCCGGGCCATCGCGGTGAGGCAGAGCGCGGCGGCGGCCCGGCTTCCCGTGTCATCGGGGTAGGCGAGGCATTTTTCCCCCCATTCCAGGGTTTCCTCCACCTTCCCGAGGCGGTGATGGTAGAGAGTCGTCGAAAGCGCCTCCCAGTGGGGATAAATCGCTCGTCCCGATTCGGTGGGGATGCCGCGGGCGCAGACTTCCGCGGCGTCCCGCAGGCGCTCCATGAATGCGGCATCCGCGGGGGTCAGCAGGCAGATTTTCAGCAAATGCTCCGCCGCCAGGGAATTGCGGGCCGGCAGGTAGCGGTCCAGCGCGTCCCGGCGGAAAGCTTCGTAGCCGCGGCGGTCGCCGTATTCGAGCAGGGCGGGAGCCGTGGCCAGGAGGTCGGTATCTTCGACGACATTGACCGGATCGTCGAGGCGGTTGGCCTGGTTGAGCAGCACGTAACATTGCACCGCCTGCGCCCAGCGCCCGTGGATGGCATTCCAGTTGCCCAGCGAGCGGAAGACCCAGGCGGCTTCGAGCGAGGGCTCGATGGTCTCCAGTGGATTTTCCCGCAGCAGGGCGTCGGCTTCCTCGATCCTGTCCTCGCTGAGCAACACGGCGACCTGGGAAATGTTCGCCCGGGCCTGGGCCTGGGCGCGCAAGCGGAACTCTTCGGCGCGGGCGGCCTTGGCCTCGTGGCCCAGCCGCGCTTGCTCGGCGCGGGCCTCGCGCTCGAGCAGGTAGAGCCGGGTGGAAACACCGAAACCGCCCGCGAGGGAAAGTGCGATCGCCGCTGCGGAAATGCAGGCGGCGCGGTTGCGGCGGACGAATTTGTCCAGCAGGTAGAGGCGGCCCGGCGGGCGGGCCCGGACCGGCTCGTTATGGAGGAAACGGCGAAGCTCCGCGGCCAGGTTGTTGACCGTCTGGTAGCGGCGGCTCCGGTCCTTGGCCATGGCTTTGGCGACGATCCAGTCGAGATCCCCGCGCAGGCGGGAAACCAGGCGGGCGGGCTCCTCCCCGCGCAGGGCGGCGATGGGTTCCCTTTCCCCCGCGGGGAGATCGGCGAGCATTCGGGACATCGGCGGAGGTTCCCGCTCAAGCAGGGTGCGGCGCATTTCCGAAATCCCGGCGGCGGCTAGGGCATCCCCGTCGAAGGGAGCCCGGCCGGTCAGCAGTTCGTGGAGCAGCGCGCCGAGACTGTAAATGTCGCTGCGGGTGTCCACATCGAGCCCGCTCATGTCCACCTGCTCGGGGCTCATGTAGGGCGGGGTGCCCATGAGCTGGTCCTGTCCCGTCCACGGCGTGCGGTGTTGGCCGGAACGCCCGGCGGCCTTGGCGATGCCGAAGTCGATGACCTTCGGCACCGGCACGCCGTCGTGGAAGGCGACAAGGACGTTGGAGGGTTTGATGTCGCGGTGGATGATTCCCTTCTGATGAGCGTGCTGGATCGCATGGCAGACCTGGATGAAAAGGCGGATGCGCGCGGTGATGCCGAGCTTTTCCCGGTCGCAGCACGCGGTGATCCTCTCCCCGCTCACCCGCTCCATCACGAAATAGGGCCGCCCGGCGGCGGTCGCGCCGGCATCGAAGACGCGGGCGATATTCGGATG
>CAZVSA010000121.1:10482-11528 GCA_964629955.1 uncultured Luteolibacter sp. | reverse complement strand
GTGCGGGCGGGTTCGGCAAGGGCGGGGAGCGTCAGCGCGAGGGAAAGAAGGAGGGCGGAGATGGGATGGGGTTTCATGGGCGGGGAGAGGTTGGGCGGTTCATTTGGGGAGCTATGGGAGAGGGCTTTGGAAGGAAAGGTGGCTGCGACGTCTCGTCGCAGGCCGTGGCAGCCACTTGAAGAAGAGGATGGGGGGCGGGGGTTGAAGATTCACAAAGTGAAAGACGGGAAAGAGGGGGGATGAAAAAAGACGGTAAGATCCTTCCCAGTGGACGGGGAGGTAAGAAAGCCGCACAAAGTCGACCGCGACGGCCTTTGGCCGTCTCCCGAGGGCGGCGGCTTGGACATTGCCGCCGCCTCCCCGACCTGCTTGATCGGTTTGGCGGCATCGTCGCGGTCGATGCCGACCGCTTTGTGAGAGGCTTTCTTACTTCCTCGTCCGCCGGAGCGGACATGGGTAGGAAGGCAAGCGCCCTGCCGGGTGACAAGCATTATTTTCCGCAATCCAATCCCTTTCCAACCACTCCCAAAATGAGGGAGCCCTGATGCGACAGGTCGGGACCGCCTCATTTCGGGAAAGCGCGCGGGCCTGCGGACGGGCCGGCAACCGCCGCACTTCGATTGTGCTTTGCCAATCCGCCTCTCCCCGGTCCTGGTGCGGAAACCCGGGAAGGAATGCCGGAAAAGGGTTCTTGACAGAAAGATCCCGGAATCCCTAGCTGGCATGGATTGTCCCGGGATTTTGATTCCCGCATCCCCCCGAATCATGTCCCGGCCCAGCTCACTGCCAGTGCGATTCTCCGGCGTCCTGCTTCTCCTCGCCGCACAGGCGGGGGCGGATCACCTCGTCATCGACGATCCCGCGAACCTGCGGGCGGATGCGATCGTCCAATGGAGCGATTTTTCAACCGTCCACAACACGGAAATTCCGGACCTGCACGGCTTCACGCCGTCCGATGGCGGCATACCGGTGAAACCCTGGGGCACTCCCGATTCCACGGTGACCATCTTCAACGATCCGGGCGTACTCAGGCCGTGGCCCGGATC
>CAZVSA010000121.1:0-10472 GCA_964629955.1 uncultured Luteolibacter sp. | reverse complement strand
CATGCAACGGACTGGGGCCGGAATTGGCCAGAAGGACTCCGGGCGTACTCAGGCCGTTGCATGTTTATTTCGACCGTCCGATACAGGGATTCGGATTCGTGCTGGAGCATCTCCACAATGCCGGAGCCACTTGCTGGGTTCACTTTTTCGCCTATGGCACCGGCCAATACCTCTACACCGTGCAGAGGTCCGTCGCGGACGGCGGACCCGTGTTCCTCGGCGCGGTCGATCCCGCGGCGCGCATCGGCGTCGTGGGCGTCTATACGGCTCCACTGAACCCCGGCGAGGCGGCGGAGAACTCCTTCGTCATCGACAATCCCCGGTTCACCCTCCCTTCCGGAGACCCGGAGGGCCTCGGCCTGCCGGTTGCCGCGACCTTTATGGCGGACGTCTCGACGACCCATACCTATCTGCACCTCGGGCTGCGCCCGCCGCGCCCGGTGCCCGCGACGGAGCAGGCGACGCTGGACAATGACAACGCCTTCGATCTCCTGGAGCTTTTTCCCGGCCTCCGCGGGGGCGACTACATCCGCTTCGGGCGGCGGGGCCTTTCCCTGATCCCCGGCACAACGCAAATGAACCCGGTCCTCGGGGTTTTCACGCAAACCGAGGTCATCCACGACGGCAGCACGTTGCGGCGGCTGCCCGCGCCGCTGCCGGCCGGGCGGGGATATTACACCAGAGAGACGACGGAAGGCCCCTTCCCCACGCCTACGAACATTCCCGAGGATTTCGCCATCGGTGAGAGCACCCTCGTCGCGGTGCCTGCCAACGCGCGCTACCTGATGCTCTCCCTGGCGCAACCCTCCCTTTCGGCAACGCCGGTAAAAGTGGAGATCGACCACATTCCCCGCCAGCCTTTTCTGGACTGGGTCGCCTCCTACGGGCTGCACGGGGCGAATGCCGATCCCTCGCGAGACGTGGGCGGTCTGAGCCTGCTGGAGGCCTATGCCTTCGGCAAAGATCCTCTGCGCCCCGACCTTCAGGCCGGCGATTTCGCCTTTTCCCCCCGCGTCAGCCCGCGCGGCGGTCCCGGACGCCTGAATCTGACCTTCGGCGGACGCCTGAACGCGGGGCTCCGCTATGCGGGCGAATTTTCCTCCGACCTCCTGCATTGGGACAGGGCGGAGGGGACCAACGTTTTTCCGATCCTCATCGACGGGGAAAGGAACCGCGCCCTTTTTGAAGCCATTGACCCGAATCCCGGGAATGGCAGCCGCCGCTTCGGGCGCATCGTCATCGAGGATGCCTCCCTCCCCGCAGAACCGTAACCGCAATCGCCTGACACCACTCACGCATATGAAAATCCGTCAATACTTCCTGCTCCTCGTCACCTTCCTTCTTCTCGGGGGGACGGGCATCCTGCGCGCGGAAATCCGCTATTTGATCAAGTTTCCGGGTATCAATGGTTCATCATTGATCCATGAGTACCAAAATTATACGGAACTCGTCTCTTTCTCATTCTCCGCATCGCGCCCCCCGGTAACAGGGGCGCACGTGTCCTTTTCCGGAATCAATTGCATCATCCCTCATGATTCCGCCGTGCTTCCCCATCTGTTCCTCCGCACGGCGACGGGAGCGAATCAGGACGAGGTGAAAATCGTCGGATTGATGAATATCGGGGACGGACTCCTCCTGGTTTTCGAACTGGACATGCGGGATGTCATCATCTCCGATTTTTCACAGTCCGGCAGCGACGGGGACAACCTTTTCACCCATATCAACCTGATGCCGAAGCGTTTCGGCATAAAAACCGTAAAGATCAATCCCAACGGGAGCTCGGGAGATACGGTAAAGCAAGGCTGGGACTTCGATACAAACACGCTCTGGGATCCCTAGCAAACATCCTCCGATCCCGGCCAACGCATTGAGGGAAAGTGCGGACAGGATGCCAAAAGTGTTCCGGGAATGATTCTAGCAGGTAGGGCGAGACCGCCGGGCGCTCCGTGACTCTCTCTCCGCGGCGGGTGGGGCTTCCATCGGCGGGGAAGCGGGAATGGTTGGGGCGTGATCCATGGCGGATCGGGAAAAAGTGGGACGGCCCGGCGGTCCGTCCCTACCGGAAAACCCGCTCCGGCGTTGCCGCCGCGATTCCCGGAACACTTTTGGCGGAATGCCCGCGCTCCCTTTTCCGATCATGCCATGATTGGAAATGCTCTAACGGACGATTTCCCCCGTGTAGCGGACCTCGTCCCAGGATTCGATGCCAAGCACCGGCTTCGCGAACCCGATCGCCTCTTCCCATTTATCCGTGCCGATCGCCCGGTACACCTCCCAGATCGGTTTGATGCCATGCGGATCATCCCGGTAATCGCCGAATTTCCTCAACCCCAGGCGGAGGCCGCCTTCCTCCCGGGCATCCGCCCAAAGATGATATTGGAACGCGGTGATGGTTTCCAAGGGTTTGATCTTTTCCCATACATATGCCATTCCGGCGGCTTGTTCCGTCAGGGATTTCCCGCTGTAATCCGGCGAGTTCAGCCCTTGCTCCGTGAGCTGGATCTCGCGGGGCCTCCCCTGGAACGCCACGGAAGGCTGGCGCACCCATGCATCGAGGACCTCGATGTTCCGGTATGTCAGAAACGGCGTGTCGAACCGGTGATGCGCGGCGGAGTCCTCCCAGGTCCGGGGATTGGCGATGTCCTGAGGGTAGGGATGGAACGCGATCCCCCACGGAAAATCCCCTTCTTTTTTGCTGAACTCCACCAATAGATCCATCAATTCCCGCCCGGCATAGCTCCTGACGTCCGGCTTGTTCGTCCAGCCGTGGTCCAGCGAAATGAACGGCTTTGAATGGTGATCGTATTGCCCCGTCAGGAGCCATGCCACCCGCATGGATTTCTGATAGAGATCGAGATAGGTGGTGACGGTTTTGTTTCCGGCGGTGGCCCAGAAGAACGCGTTGTTGATCTCGTTGTGGAGAATCCAGTGATGAACCCGGCCGTATTTTCCATCGGGCCGGCTGTATCGCTCGATGACGAAATTCATCACGGCCGCGTAGGCGTTCACCCCTTCCCTGCTGGTGAAATCCGGCAGCACGAAAATGCCGCCCGGGTCCGCATGCGGGTGGGCCGCCTCCCGGATCCAGGCACCCTCCGGAGCCTGGCGGACAGGCGGCATCAGGATGATCGCGGAAACCATCCAATTGTTTTCCGCCGCGATGAGCATGTCCCTGTCGAACCGGGCCACCGGCTCCTCGTTGACATACCAGGTGCGTCCCGCGAACGGATAGGGAGTCCTTCCCGGGCCGGGCTCGGAAGACAGGAAGCCGTTGAGAATGATATTGAGCGTGACCGACTCGATTCCGAGTTCCTGCATGTCCGGGTGATCGAAAGGGCATCCGCCGATTCCCTTGAGCGGACGGGTCCCGGCCGGTGGCAGCTCCGCGCGCGGACGCTGTTGCTCAACGTATCGCATCGCGGAAACGGGCTGCCAATCCCCCTCCCCGCCCTCGACCACGGCCCAGCCGGACAAAAGGATTTCCCGGTCCTTTGCCGCGGAGCGTTCCACCGTGATGGAAAATCCGCCCTGCCCGTTCGCGTCGATCTCATGCAGGGACGCCGGATTTTCCAATCGCGTGATGTCCTCCCACATCGGCACTTCCGCCAGGCGAAGGTTCTTCCGTTCCGCCCCCAGTTCTCCGCGGATGGTGATTTTCCCGGAATCCGCGGATACGGATGTGATCCGGTGGGGAAACTCCCGGTCCAGATAAGACCGCAGGCGATCCGCGTGTTTCCGGTCGTCTTCCAGAAGGATTTCCCGGTTCGTGCTGATCTGCTTTTCCTGCTCCGTTGCCGGTCGTGCTCGGAGGGAACGCAGGCGGGCCACGATTCCCGGCCCCTGCCCGATGGTCACCCTCAGCGAAGTCACCGGATCGGAAGGCGGCGCTAGGGTGCCGGTCATGTCCACCGCAAGGGGACCCCATGCCTCCCTGCGCCCGATGTCCGGAACGGTGACCATCCGGGGCACGTCGATCGCGAGGCCGACGAAAACCAGCATCCGCCCGATCCCGGTGGTGCTGAAGTATTCGAGTTCAAAGGTGGGTTGGACCTCCAGATCGATCGCCCCGTCCTCGCTTCTCACATAAAAGTAAGGATCCGTCCCTGTGGTGCGGACCTCCCATTCCCCGTTTCCCAGATCCTCCAGTTCCACATCATGGGAACCGGCGGGATCGATCCGGAACGATGTCTCCCGGGCGGATGAAACCACCAACGCGGCGAAAAACAGACAAGCGGAGAACAGGCGGCGGACCGAGGAAGCACGATGAAACATAGACCGCCACCATACGAGGAATCCGGAGCGCTTTTTCCAACCATCCGAACATCCCGTCCGGTGGAAATCGCGTTTCCCGATCACCCGCCGTCATGCTATCACAAAGGCCATGAACTCTCTCCGATGGATCCTGCCGCTGGCCTTGCTGGGAATCGTCTGCCTCCAGTGCCGGCCGATCGGCCCGCCCGGCGGCGGACCCGATCCATGGTCCGCGGCCGTCAACCGGCCCGCCCCTTCCCCTGCATCCGGCGGCAACCGGGTTTCCCACTCGGCCATGATGCGGGAAATCAACCTCACGGTCGACATGGTGGCCCGCGGCACCCACGGCAGAAAAGTCGTCCGCCCGATGACCCCCCGCTACATCACCATCCACAGCACGCAAAACTACACCGCGGACGCGGCGCGCCATTCGCTCGCCCTCAAACGCGGCGCGCTCCGCTCCCCGAAGCGGCCCGGCGGCAACCGCATCGGCTACCTCATCTGGCACTACACCACGGATGACCGCGTGGCCATCCAGCACATGCCCGTCAACGAACAGGGCGAGCACGCCGATTTCAACGGCCCCGGCAACCGCACCTCCATCGGCATCGAAATGTGCGAGCATCGCGGGAGCAATCGCGCCGCCACCCTCGAACGCACCGCCAGGCTCTCCGCCATACTGATGAAACGGCACAACATCCCTCTCCGAAACGTGGTCCCCCACTACCACTGGCCGCGCAAGGGAAGAAATCCTCCGAACAAAAACTGCCCTCATTTCCTCATGGACAACGGACGCCCCGGAGCGAAATGGCGGGCATTCATCGCCCGGGTGAACCACCACTACCAGCGCCTCGAATGAACGGCGCCAACCACCACGGCAGCCCGGGAAACCGCTCGGTCGCCCTCGACCCCGCCGTCACCTACGTCTGCCAGCGCTGCACCGCCTGCTGCAAATGGCCGGGAGACGTCAGGCTGGAGGAAGACGAAATTCCCGGCATCGCCGCGTTCCTCGGAATGACGGAAGCGGACTTCATCGACACCTTCACCCGGCTTCGCACCAACCGCCGGGGCCTCTCCCTGTTGGAAAAGGAAAACCACGAATGCATCATGCTCGATGGCAATTCGTGCCGGATTCATCCCGTGAAACCGGAACAATGCCGCGGCTTTCCCAACAAATGGAACTTCCCCGGCTGGAGGCAGGTCTGCGAGGCCATCGCCGTGCCGGCGGCATCCTCGGGCCAAGAGCCAAGAGCGGGGAGTCTTCCCCCAATAACGAATAACAAATAACGAATAACCTCTTCCATTCGATGTTCCCCATCTTACCCGGGAATGGTGCTGGCATCCTTCGGAGGATTGCGCCCGATGAACGGATACTGTTCGAGATCCACAACCTGCCCGCTGACCGGGCCGCTCTCATCGGCCAGCCAGTACACCGCCGCCGCCGCGATCTCCTCCGGCCGGAGAATCCGCCCGGACGGAGCGTATTCCCGGGGGAGAGACTTATACCAATCCCCGGAAAGACCATGCTGGCGTTTTCTCGCCGCCTCGTTCTCGGTGAGCACCCAGCCGGGATTGATCTGGTTCACGCGCACCTGGTTCTCCCTCATCAACGTGTCGCCGAGGTTCCGGGTGAGCGTCATGAGCGCGCCTTTGGAAACGCTGTAGGGCAGGAGATTCGGCTCCCCGCTCCATGCGTTCACGCTTCCGATGTTCAACACGCATCCGCGCGATTCCGTTAGATATGGCAAAGCTTCCTTGATCAGCAGAAACGGAACCACCGTGTTCACCTCCAGCATTCTCTGGAAAAACGCGGCATCGGTGGCATGCAGATCGGAGGCCACGACCATCGCCGCGTTGTTCACCACCGCGTCCAGTTTGCCGAACGCGGCCACGGCCCGGCTGACCAGCTTCCCGGCGGCTCCCTCGTTGGTGAGGTCTTCGATGCACAACGCCGCCCGCCCGTCACCCAGCTCCGCGAGGAGTTCCTCCCCCAGATCAGGCTCCAATCCATGAATGAGCACTTTCGCTCCTTCCGCGGCACACCTCCGGGCGATCGCCCTGCCGATCCCCGTGCAGCTTCCCGTCACCAATATCACTTTGTTTTCGAGTCTCATCCATCAAATGGGTTTTATGGGGGGAAGAGTCTGAAGGTCGAAGGTCTTAAAGTCTGAAGGTCGGAAGAGTTTGGATCCGGGAGTGGGTGGGTGATGGAGGACTTTCAGACCTTGAGACTTTCAGACCCTTCTTCCCTTCAACGTTCGATGTTCATTCCCCCTCCAACTCCTTCACTCGCTTCTCGAAAAAGTCACGGGCCCGGTTCGCCTCCTCCAGTTGGCGCTGCAAAACCTGGCGGTCTTCCACCGAACCGCCACCGGCGTAGGTCTGCAACTCCTGCCGGGCATCGCTGAGCATTTGTTCGAGCCGCGCGTTCTGCTCGCGCAGTCCTGCCAACCCGGTGCGCATCAGCTCGACCTCCTGGCTCCCGCTTCTCGCCGCCTGCAATTCGCCATGCAGGCGGGCCACTTCCACCGCAAGATTCTGGCGGAGTTTCTCGGACTGGAGCAGCTCGCCGCCCTTCGCCGTCACCTCGGAATCCTTTTCGATCAACATCTGCTGGAACCGCCCGGCCAGCGCGACCAGCGTTTCACTGTCTTTTTTCAACCGCCCGGCGATTTCATCGAGAGATTCCGATCCCCCCTGGATCGGGGAAAGCCCCATCGCCACCAGCTCGCGGTTTACCGCGGAGCGGTGCGCCTCAACTTCCGCCTTCAGGCCGGGCAGATCCACCTCCACGGGGGTTTGCGGTTTGCGCAGGTTCATCGCCAGCAGCAACAACAGCAGCACGACGACCGCAAAGGACAGAACCATGACCGCAACCGGCGGTTGCTTCGCGGCGGCATCGGGCGACTCCTGTTTCGCCACACCGGCTTCTTCGGTTTCCTCCTCGGCGGTGATCTCTTTCTCGTCCGGCATGAGTGCAGAGTGGATGCTCCGCGCCCCGGCTGTCAATTCGCCGGAATTCTTGGCAGGAGTTGGAGGAATTCCGCGGGGTGGTCGAACACGTAATCCGGCTTCTGCGCGGCGAGGGATTCGCGCGAATTGAACCCCCAGGTCACCGCGGCGACCGGGATGCCCGCTTTCCTCGACGCCTTCACGTCCCGCAACTCATCCCCGATGTAGAGCATCTCCTCGGACCGGAGGGAAAACGTCTTTCGGATCGCCCGCAAATGCTTCGCCTTCCCCGTCAGCTTGGAGGTGGAGGAAACGAAATCGAACAGATCGCGCAACCCGTGGGCCCTGAGAAACAGGTCCACGTTGGGCGTCGTGTTCGATGTCAGAATGCCGAAACTTTCCACATTGCGGCGCATTTCGACGAGTACCTCGCCGATGCCCCCGATCAACGGAAGGTTCCGGATGTTTCCTCGCATCATCCCCGTCCCGCGGGCGATCAAGGCGGGCACCCGGCGTTTCGGAATTTCCAGATGATTGAGCAACTGCCGCAGCGACAGATGGCGCAGATCGCCGAGTTCCTCCTCCCTCACCGTCCTGATGCCGAGTTCCGGGGCGATCTCGTTGAAGATCCGGAACGTTTCGCCCAGGGTATCGGCGATCGTGCCGTCGAAATCGAAAACCAGCGTCCGGTAGTTCATTTGCAAAAAGGCTCGCCCCGCCCGCCCTGTTAGACCAGAGGCAAATTCGGATGAATGTCCGCGTCCAGACGGGAGCTTTGCCCCGCCATGTGCCGGAGCAACGCGGCGAACGCGATCATCGCCGCATTGTCCGCGCAAAACGCGGGGTCCGCCACCTCCAGTTCGATCCCTTCCCTCCCGCATGCTTCCGCAAAAGCGCCCCGCAAGGCGCGGTTCAGACTGACGCCTCCGGAAACCGCGATCCGCTTCCGCCCGGTTTTTCCAGCCGCCCGCATCGTCTTGCCAACGAGGATGTCCACCACCGCGGCCTGGAACGAAGCCGCGATGTCCGCAACCGGGGCATTCCCGCCCTCGCGTTGCAGCGTGTAGAGGACCGCCGTTTTCAACCCCGAAAAGGAAAAATCCAGATGCGGATCGTTCCGCATGGACCGGGGAAAATCGTATGCCGCCGGGTTTCCCGCCAATGCGGCTTTCTCAATCTCCGGCCCGCCGGGATAGGGAAGGCCCAGCATTTTTCCAACCTTGTCGTAGGCCTCGCCCGCCGCGTCGTCCCGCGTGCCTCCGAGTTTCCGGTAATTTCCAGCGGCCTCCACATCCAGCAGCAGCGTATGCCCCCCGGAAACGATCAGCGCCACATGCGGCGGCACGGAAGAACGCCCGATGAACGGAGACAACAAATGTCCTTCCAGATGATTGATCCCGAGAAAAGGTTTGCCCGTGGCGCAGGCCATCGCCTTCGCCGCCGTGCTGCCAACAAGAAGGGACGACGCAAGGCCCGGACCGGTCGTGGCTGCGAACGCGTCGATGTCGGAAATTTTCACTCCCGCATCCTCCAGCGCATCCTCCACGATTCCCCGCAGGAGCAGCGAGTGGTTGCGCGAAGCCAGTTCGGGCACCACTCCGCCATGCTCGCGGTGCAGGTCGATCTGCGAGGAAATCCGCGAGGCCAGCACCTCCGCGGCGGAGCCCTCCACCCCGCGCACGAGCGCGACCGCCGTTTCGTCACAGGAAGATTCGATCGCCAACAGCACCGGCATGCGCGGCTTCTTACGATCCACGACGGCGGTTTGCAAGAAGGCCAAAAAGTTATTGGTTATTCGTTATTGGGGAAAACTCCGAATTCCGCCTCTTCCACTTCGATGTTCAATGTTGGACGTTCGATGTTCGATGTTCAACGATCTCCACTCCCCCCAACCTCAACCCCTCCCTCACGGCCGTCCGCTTGAGATAGCCCAGCGCCATTTTTTTCCCATCCACGGCAAGCCGCGCAATACTGGTGATCGAACCCGCCGCCTTTCCATCCGGATCCACGATTTCCCCCGGCACGGCCTCCGGAACATCGGGAACCCAAAACCGCATGAGAGAACGGTTCACCTTGCCCGCCGACTTGATGCGCGAAATCACCTCCTGCCCGATGTAACAACCCTTCGCGTAGGAAATGTCCGTCCGGTCCAGCCCCGCCTCCGGAGGCAGCATCCCGGACTCAAGCTCGGAACCCCAGGCAGGAACTCCGTTCGCAATTCGCAAAGCCTCCAGCGCATTCCCGTCCGCCAAAATCGAATCCGGAACATCGATCGCCGCCCCCGCCGGAATCCACCAATCCGTCCCCGCGACACCGTAGCGGGACGACTCGCGCGCGATCACCCCTCCCGGCGCATCACCCGGCGAACCAAGAAAATGCAACAACCGGAAATGACCTGTTAGATCCTCCGTTTCCACATCATCCGCGATGAGATAGCGGGTCAGACGCGCCTCAAGCTCCTCCCTATCCTCCGGCCTTCCCGCCACCCACAACACATTTTCCCCCATCCCCAGCAAACTCACCCGGAACTGCAACCGCCCCTTCGCATCGGTCACGCACGAGGGCAGGCAAACCTTCCCCTCCACCACCTTTCTCACATCCTGCGTGAGCTGCCCGTTCAGATAACGGACCGCATCCGCCCCCCGGAATTCCAGGATCGAAGGCTCTCCCAGCTCAACCCGCTGCAACACGTTCACGCCGGATCAAGATAAGGTTTCGCCAGCGCCGAGAAATCCAGATCCCCCATGCCCTGCCGCGACAACTCCTCCATCCTCCTGGAAACCACGGCGATCGCCGGAGCATGAAGCCCCGCCTCCTCCGCGAGTGCCAGCGCATAGCGGCTGTCCTTCTCCATGTTCGAGAGAGAGAAATGCGTTTCAAAATTTCCCGCCGCCATCATCGGCAGCTTCATCGAAGCCAGCACCGAGGAATGAGCGTTCAGCGATACCGCCTCCAGCAGACAATCCGCGGCCACGCCATGTCGCGTGCTGATCGCCAGCGCTTCCGCGAGCGCCTGCACCGTGCACGCGGAAATCAAATTCGTCGCCAGCTTGATCACCGTCGCCGCGCCGATGCCCCCGCATGGAAGAAGCCCCCGCGAAGTGACCGCCAGATACGGCGCCACCCGGTCCGCCAAAGCGGAATCGCCGCCGATATAATAAACCAGATTTCCCCCGCCCGCCGCGTCCTTGCTTCCGGTGAACGGCGCGTCGAGAAAACCGCATCCGCACCCCGCGCACTCCTCAGCGAGCCAGCGCGTGGTTTCCAGA
>CAZVSA010000120.1:11129-11654 GCA_964629955.1 uncultured Luteolibacter sp. | reverse complement strand
ATACCGCGACTGGAAATTCAAAGGCGTCTCCATCGACCTCGACCTGGGCATGGAACAAACGCTCGCCACCCTCTCCAAATACCCCGTCACCACCGCCCTCTCCCTCACCGGCACCATCATCGTCGCCCGCGACTCCGCCCACGCCAAACTCAAGGAAATCCTCGAACAGGAAGGCGACCTCCCGGACTACTTCAAAAAATATCCCGTCTACTACGCCGGTCCCGCCAAAACCCCCGCCGGAATGCCCAGCGGCTCCTTCGGCCCCACCACCGCCGGCCGCATGGACGGCTACGTCGATCTCTTCCAATCCCGCGGCGGCTCCATGGTCATGCTCGCCAAAGGCAACCGCTCCCAACAAGTCACCGACGCCTGCAAAAAACACGGCGGCTTCTACCTCGGCTCCGCCGGAGGCCCCGCCGCCCTTCTCGCCCAGGATCACATCAAATCCCAGGAAGTCGTCGCCTTCCCCGAACTCGGCATGGAAGCCGTTTGGAAAATCACCGTGGAAAACTTCCCCGCCTTCAT
>CAZVSA010000120.1:0-11119 GCA_964629955.1 uncultured Luteolibacter sp. | reverse complement strand
TGGGGAGCGCCGCCGGGACGGCGGCGCTCCCCTTCTCATTTCTCCATCCGCCTGATTTCAAACGGATGCATAATTGTTCAGGGGCTCTATAGCCGGCGCTCCGCTACGCAAGGGCGCGTGTGCTCCCCGAATCCCATACAGATACCGGAATCCCTCCGGCTCCAATCACCCCCGTCTTCGATACAGGAATGCGAGCAGGCCGAGCCCGCCCAGGATGGCCCCCGAGGGCTCCGGGATGACTGCGAACGGGCTGTCCCCGCCGTCATATATGGTCACATTGGAGAATTCGATATGGTTTTCGGAATCGTTGCCCCTCCGGAACCGCAGGTCGTCGCTCGTGATCGCCGCAGGGTTCCAGAGCCAGTCACCCGGATCATTCTCAGCCAAATCCGGGGGCCCTTCGATTCCTGTTCCCAGCGCCGGGTTCACCCAGAATTTCACGGTGTCCCCATCGAGGCCCTCCCCGTTGAGTTCATATTTGATGACAAAGGTAATCGGGGTTCCAGGAGTAATGGCCACGCCCCCCGCAATATCGTTATGCGCTCCGTAGTAGGTGACTCCCACCGTATCCTGTTCCCAGTTCTGCCCGAAAAGATCGCCGGAGCTGTGCGATGCTCCGCCATAGCTCTGTGTGGTATCGAGCGTGCCGGGATTGGTGGGGTTCGTGAATGTAACATTCAGCACCACGTAAACATCTCCGGAGGTATAGTTGAAGAATTGCTCCCCGCCGTTGAATACACTGGAAAAGGTCTCGTCACCGTCGGTTGTCTTGGTGTGGCTGCCGAGGACGTTGACGGCTGCTGACAACGGCACCAGGGATCCCAATCCCATGAAAACGGTCAGCAGCGGGAAAAATCGATGTATTCTCTTCATTGTTCGATCATTTTGCGGTTTTTGTGTGGATCACCCGTAAGGGCATCGGGATCGGTCCTTTTGGATCGGCACCCGTCTGATCGGATGCAGTAAAGCCTGCCAGGCTGAAGGATGTCAACGCCAGGATAACCGCTTCCGGGAATACGGGACGGCGAGGATACGTTTGCCGCGCATGGTTTTTCGAGGCCACCGGAGTGTGAGGGCAATGGAAGTAGCGGCTTTCCCACCCATGCCGGCTGAAGCCGGCACTCCGTTGCGCGGGAGCGCGTGTGTTCCCCGAATCCCAAACAGGTCAATCATCCGCCAAGGCATGGATCCGGTCCTCCGCAAGGCGGAAAAGGGTCCACTCGTTCATCGCCCGGGCTCCGATTTGTTCGTAAAACCGGATCGCAGGCTCGTTCCAATCGAGCGCAACCCACTCCATGCGGGCGCATCCGCGCGTCTTCGCTCGCCGGACCAACTCCATCAACAACTCCTTGCCGACACCCTTTCCACGAAACTCCGGCTTCACGAAAAGATCCTCCAAATACAACCCGCGCCTGCCGGTGAAGGTGGAGAAATTGTGATAATACAAAGCGAAGCCCGCCGGAACGTCCTCCCAATACGCCAGCAGAACCTCCACCGGAGGCGGCTCCCCTGAAAGAGCCGCGCGGATGTCCTCCACACCGGCCGTGACTTCATGAGAGAGTTTTTCATACGCGGCGATCGCGAGAACAAACTCATGGACAAGCGGAGCGTCGTCCGGCAGGGCGGGGCGGAGGGTCAGCGGCGGGCGGGGCATGGAAAACGCAATCACCCGGACGACTCCTCTTCAAGCTCCCGGACGTAATTTCGTGAAAGCGTGGATGCACCACGGAAAAAGCAAATTCCTGGCAGCCCTCCTCCCGGCTGGAGCCGGGAAAGGACATCAATGAAATCACGATTCGAGGAGCGGTTTCATACGATGAATCACTCTGGAATAATAAGCGGGATCGCCTGCCGCCCGTTCCTTCGATAGGTCCGGAAGTCGCTGTCCGTCGTGAATACCACGGCATCATCGCTTTTCTCGGCCATTCTCACAAGGCACGCATCCGCAAAGCTCATCGGCATATCATGGTAGCGCCGGATGAGGCGGAGCGTTTCCGTGATTTCACCACCGAACGCATAGCGCACAACGACGATCCCGCGCTCGAGAAGACCGCACAGCGCCTCCTTTCCATCCCGTGCGCGTTCGAGCAGGAACAGGCTTTCCGAGATCACCGCTTCGCATGTAACGAACTGCTCCGTTGCCGCTTCAAAATGCGCGCGGGCCCAGGCATGGTGCTCATCGCAACGCCGCAGCACGGCGACGAGCGGTCCGGTATCAATGAGAACGCTTTTTCCCATAATCCTTGAGGTGCGCCTTGTTCGACGAGGTATCCACCGGCAGCGGGTCATTCGCGATAACCAGGTCTTCCATCCGGCTCCATAGCGACGTCTCACCCGCCTGCGCGACGGCGGGCTTGCGTTCCAATCTCTCGCGGACGATCTCGGACTTGGGAATCTTTCGCATTTGCGCGGCACCGGCGATCTCCGCAAACAGGGCGTCGGAAACTTTGACCGTAAGCGTTTTCATCGCTGGCAGGGTATGACCGTTTTGCCGATCCGGCAATACCGCGTTTCAAGCTTGGAGGCCGTGCGCCAAAAAGCAAATTTCCGGCAGTCTCCTGCAAACTCCCGGACGCACCACGGAAAACCGGACCGCCTACGAACGCTCCGGAAACTTCGCTTTCCAGATCGCGAGCGCATCACGGATTTCCCCGGATTCGCGGGTGGGGCTCAGCTCCCAGACGAGCGGGCAGCCGGAGGGGAAAAACGGCAGCAGGCGCTCGTAATTCAGGGTGCCGCTGAAGGGAGTCCGGTGGTCGCGCGCGGGCCATTGGACATCATGGACATGCCCTCCGATGAGATGCGGGGAAATGGTTTCCAGCCATTCCTCGTGATCGAGGAGGCCGAGATTGTGCTTGAGCTGGACGTGGCCGAAATCATGCCAGTAGCCCACCCACGGATGATCGGCGAAGCGGGTTTGCAGCTCGATCATCCCGCGCTCGGTGGGCACGTCCTCGAAGCGCGAGCGCGATTCCACGGCGAGCTTCACCCCCAGCTCCGCCGCACGTTCCGCAAGGGTTTCCAGTGCCTCCATCGCGCGTTGCTGATACAACGGGGCGAGCTTCTCGCGCTTCCGGATGAAGGCGAGTTTCGCCTTGATGTGGGAAGGATCGCGCTGCTTTCCCTCGGAGACTTCCACCGTGAGTGGCTTGGTCCATTTTTTCGATTCCATGGGGACGGAGCCCATGTGGAGCACCAGATATTGCGCCTTGAACCCGGCGGCGACTTCGAGGCTGCGCAGGGACATGTCCATCGCCCGCTTGCGGTCGAACGGGCGGTGCGAGGTGAATTCGTAGGCGTCCGGCGCGTCGATCATGACCTCCACGGGCGCGGGGAAATAATTGTGGACGCCCGAGCAGGTGAAGAGCCCGCCCTCGTAGGCTTTCTTGATCCCGGGGTATTTCGCCACGGTCATTCCATGGGAAAGCTCGATGTTTCCGAAGCCGAGAGCCACGATTTCCTCGATCATCGCCTCGCCGTCGGTGTGGCGGCTGTTGTTCCAGCAGGTCGAGAAAGCGAGCATGGTTCCTGTCGGGAAAAATGGTGCGGGCAGGCGGCTCGCACGCTCCGCGAGGATAACGCCCGGCGCGGAGGCTGGGAAGGAGATTTCCCTTCCCGCGAGACTTTCCCTTGCGCCGCGGGTTCTCCTCTCGTCCGATACCGGCGTCCATGGCACACACCAGAAGTCACATCCTCCCTCTGCTGCTCTGCGTTCTCATGCCCGCTTCCGGGGCTTTTGCCCGGGGCCGGGGAAACGCCCCACTGAGAGTGGAGACCCACGTGCTGAAGAAGGAGCCCTTCGCCCGGACGCTTTCCGCCGTGGGAACCCTGCGTGCGAACGAAGTGGTGGTGCTGGTATCCGAGCTTTCCCGCAGGCTGGTGGAAATCCATTTCGACGAAGGCTCCGAGGTTTCCAAAGGAGATCTGTTGTTCAAACTGGACGACAGCGACCTGGTGGCGGAGCTGGCGGAGATCGACGCGCGGATCCGTCTGGCGCAGGCGAATCTCGACCGCGCCGCCAGCCTTCTTCCCACGCGGGCGATCAGCCAGCAGGAATTTGAACTCGCGGGAGCGGAGGTGGACATCCTGCAGGCGCAGAGGAACGCCAAGACCGTGGAAATCGATAAAACCAGGATTCGCGCGCCCTTCACCGGGATCGTGGGGGTGAGGCAGGTGAGCGAGGGTGCGTATGTTTCGCCGAGCCTGCCGCTGATCACCCTGCAGGATGTTTCCAGCATCAAGGTGGATTTCCCGCTGCCCGAGCGTTACGCGCCGGAGGTGAGGAGCGGGCAGCCCTTCACCTTCACCATGGCGGGAAATGGAGCCGCCTTCAACGGCACGATTTCCGTGGTGGAGCCCGCCATCGACACGAACACGCGCAGCCTGCAAATCCGGGGGCTTTGCGAGAACCCGAAGGGCCTGCTGCCGGGCGGCTTTGCCCAGGTGTCGCTCGAATTGGACGGGGAAGCGCCGGGATTCATGATTCCCAGCCAGGCGATCGTGCCGTCGCCCAGGGGACAGGGGGTTTACCTCATCCGGGACGGAAAGGCCGATCTGCGGCCGGTGGAAATCGGAATGAGAACGGCGGCGCGTGTCCAGATCCTGCGCGGGCTGGAAGAAGGGGACGAGATCGCGACAAGCAACCTCCTCCGGATCCGGACCGGACTGGAAGTTGTCACGGAAAGCGCCCAACCCTGATCCCGCCCGCCGCACAATGAGTCTTTCCGAAACCAGCATCCGCAGGCCGGTCCTCGCGACCGTGATGTCGATCATGATCGTGTTGTTCGGCGTCACGGGATTTCATTTCCTCGGCGTCCGGGAGTATCCGGCGGTCGATCCGCCCCTGGTCACCATCCAGACGACTTACCCCGGGGCGAACCCGAATGTCATCGCATCCCAGATCACCGAGCCGCTGGAGCAGGTGATCAACGGCATCGCCGGGATTCGCACGATTTCCTCCGAATCGCGCGAGGAGCGCAGCAGCATCACCGTGGAATTCACCCTGGACACGGATCTGGACGCGGCGTCCAACGATGTCCGGGACCGCGTTTCCCGGGCGGCGCGCAACCTGCCCGTGGATGCGAATCCCCCGGTCGTGGAAAAGGCGGATGCGGATTCCTCGCCCATCCTCTTCCTTTCCCTCCAAAGCGAGGAACGCGACATCATGGAGGTGAGCGATCTGGCGGACCGGCTGGTCCGCGAACGGATGGAAACCATCCCGGGAGTATCGTCTGTTAGAATTTTCGGCGAGAAACGCTACTCCATGCGCCTGTGGATGGACCCCGTGAAAATGGCGGTCCACGGCATCACCCCCGGGGATGTGCAGGCCGCGCTGGACCGGGAAAACGTCGATCTGCCGAGCGGGCGTCTGGAGGTCGTGGACAACGAGCTTTCCCTGCGGACGCTCGGACGCCTCGGCACTCCCGAGGAATTCAACGGCCTGATCATCAAGCGGGAGGCCGGCCGGCAGATTCTCTTCAGCGACATCGGCTACGCGGAACTCGCGCCGGAAAATCTCCGCACCGGCAGCAAGGCGAACCTGCTGCAACGCATCGGCGTGGCCATCATCCCCCAGCCGACCACCAACGCCATCGCCATCGCGGATGAATTCTATGAGCGGCTGAAGCTGGTGGAAAAGGAAGTCCCGCCGGATGTCGTCGTGGATGTGGGGTACGATTTCACCCGTTTCGTCCGCCGCTCCGTCCACGAAGTGCAGGAGACGCTGGTGATCGCCTTCTGCCTCGTCGCACTCACGATCTTCCTTTTCCTGCGGGACTGGAGATCGACGCTGATTCCCGTGATCGCCATTCCCGTGAGTGTCATCGCGGGATTCTTCATCATGTATGTCGCGGGGTTTTCCATCAATGTCCTCACCCTCGTGGCCATTGTGCTGGCGATCGGTCTGGTGTGCGACGACGCGATCGTGGTGTTGGAAAACATCTACAAAAAAATCGAACAAGGGATGGATCCGCTGGAGGCCGCCCTCAAAGGATCGCGGGAGATTTACTTCGCCGTGATCGCGACGACGATGGCGCTCGCCGCGGTCTTCCTGCCGATCATTTTCCTCTCCGGCCTGACCGGACGCCTGTTCCGGGAATTCGGCATCACGCTGGCGGGCTGCGTCATCGTTTCTTCCTTCGTGGCGCTCAGCCTTTCGCCGATGATGTGCCGCTTCCTGCTGAAGCAGCGCGGCGAGCGGACGAATTTCTTCCACCGCGCGACCGAGCCCTTGTTCGTCGCCCTCACCCGCGGCTACAGCGCCTGCCTGGCCCCGTTTCTCCGCTGGCGCTGGCTCACGTTTCCCATCCTGCTTGTGAACGTGGGCCTGGTCGCGTGGCTGTTCACCAAACTTCCCCGCGAACTCGCCCCGCTGGAAGACCGCGAGAACATCCGCGTCAGCGTGACGGCCCCGGAGGGCTCCAGTTTTGAATACACCGAGAGCTGGATGGACAAAATTTCCCTCCATCTGGACGAGAACGTTCCGGAAATCTACCGGTCGTTCACCATTCTTGGCGGCGGAGGCAGGCCGGATGCCAATATAGGAAACCAAAACATTTATCTCACTCCTCCGTCGGAGCGGGAGCGCTCCCAATCGGAAATCGCCGCACAGATCATCGAGGAGATGACCGAATTCACCGGAGTGCGCGCCTTCGCATCGCAACCGCCGACCATCGGCGACAGGCGGGGCGGGCAGCCGTTGTCGTTCGTGCTCCAGGCGCCGAATCTGGAGGATCTCATCGAAGTGCTTCCCCGGTTTCTGGAAGAAGCGGGGAAAAGCCCGGTGCTGCGTCAGATCGATGCGGACCTGAAGGTGAATCGACCGGAAGGAGTGATCTCCATCGACCGCGCGAAAGCCGCGGAGCTGGGGATTTCCACGGAGCAAATCGCCCGGGCTCTGGAGCTTGCCTATTCGGGAAGGCGGTTCGGCTACTTCCTGATGAACGGCAAACAATATCAGGTCATCGCGCAAATGCAGCGGCAGGATCGCAACGAACCGGGAGACATCAACAACCTGCACGTGCGGACCGCGAGCGGAGACATGGTAACCCTCGACAACCTCGTGTCGTTCGAGGAATCCGCGAGCCCCGCGGCGATCTTCCGTTTCAACCGGGCGGTGTCCGCCACGATCCAGGGCACGCCCGCTCCGGGTTATACATTGGGGGATGGCATCGAGGCTCTCGAACAGGTGGCCGCGGAGGTGCTGCCCGAAAATTTCCGCACTTCTCTTTCCGGGCAATCGAGGGATTTCGCGGAAAGCTCCAGTTCGCTGATCTTCGCCTTCCTGCTGGCGCTGTTGATCATCTATCTCGTTCTTGCCGCCCAGTTCGAGAGTTTCCGCGATCCGTTCATTATCATACTTACCGTTCCGTTGTCGGTTGCAGGTGCGATGTTATCCCTTCACTTCACCGGGCAGACGCTCAACGTGTTCAGCCAGATCGGAATCATCATGCTGATCGGGCTGGTGACGAAGAACGGGATTCTCATCGTGGAATTCGCAAACCAGCGGAAAGCCGCCGGACTGCCGAAAAACGAAGCCGTGCTGGACGCGGCGGCGGAACGCCTGCGGCCGATTTTGATGACCAGCATCTCGACGATTCTGGGCATCCTTCCGATCGCCCTTTCCCTTGGAAATTCGGGAGGCTCCCGTCAATCCATGGGCATCGCGGTGATCGGCGGGCTGATCTTTTCGGGCTTCCTCACGCTGTTCGTGGTCCCTGCAATTTACTCGATCTTTTCCCGAGCCACGGTGACGGCCCTTGCGGATGAGTGAGATCCGTCGAGGGCCGTCATCATGGTCCGTTAGATACGGAATTGCCAGAGAGCCTCGGCATCGCGGTCGCGCCACGCGGGGCGGCGGGAGATGGGATCCTGCAAGGTGCGGACCACTTTCCTGCCTCCCGCGTAGAGAAAGCTTTCGCAATCCACGGTTACAATATCGAGACCCATGTAATAGGTGTCATGGAGGGTGACGACCGCATCTTCCCCGAAAACGGTGGCAAGATGTTCGGTCAACAATACCGCTTCCTTTCTTCCGAGGAAGAGAAAGGCGGGGGATTCGACGTGATCGCATTTGGAGCGGATCAGTTCTGCGACGGCTTCACCGTCCCATTTGTCTTCAAACACCAGTTCGGAGGGCACGCTGGCCACGTCCGGATAAGGCGGGTGATGGTTTGTCAGGTTCATTTGCGTGTGGGTGCTCAGGTTAGGTTAAGCATTGGCCGTGCCAGCCCGGTTTCGTCAACCGGCTTGCCAACGATCCGGGCGGCGCGGTGGTCCGGTTTACGACATGTGGATCATGTGTCTTTCATGCGCACCGGAAGGCGGCCCTCCGGATTCGCGCGGAAGATGCGCGAAAGCGCCGGCGCGGGCAAAGAACCCTTCGTGACTTTTCCGCTACTTGTCTTCGGCGCAATTCTTACCGGGGCCAGTGACCGTCCGCGAAATCCATGAAATGATTCCAGTCCGTTAGATTGAGATCATGTTTTCCCGTCCGCATGTGATATCCGATGCTTCCTTCATGCAGAGGTGTGTCGGCGGCGGGCATTTGATCCGATGAGACGCCTTTCCTATCATACAAGGCATAAACGGGCCGTGCATGGACGCAGGAAAGAAACTCTCCCTCCGGATCGGCCCATGCATCTTCCGTCGCGCTGGAAACATAAGCGAGCCGGGGCGCGATGAGACCGATCAACTGGTGCTGGTCCACCGGCAGGTGTTCCTCAAGGCCGTTGTATTTGTTATAGTTGGCGCAGAACCAGTGGGGAAATCTCTTGTTGATGTCCGCCACGCGCTCGCCCTCCTTTCGCCGGGCGATGGCCGCTCCGGTACAGCCGGACTGGTTGGAGATCACCAGCGCGAAACGGGCATCCTCGGCTCCCGCCCACAAAGCCGCCTTGCCGCCGCGGGAGTGGCCGAGAACCGCGATGCGGCTTGAGTCGATCGAAGAGTCGGTGACGAGATGATCCACCACACGGGAAGCTCCCCATCCCCATGCGGCGATGGTCGCCCAGGCATCGGCGGCGGGCTCCCCGGCATCGAACAACGGCCTGACCCCGTCGGCATAGCCGTCCGCCCGGTCGGGGTCGATCTGCTGTGCGTCGAACGCTGCGGTTGCGTAACCACGGCGGACGATTTCCTCCACGGGCCAGAAGGAATTTTTGTTCCCGGCATTCAGGAGGTCCGCGGAACGATGGGAGATGAGAAGAAAAACGGGCGGAGCTTTCTCCAAACCATTCGGGACCAGCAGGGAAAATTGGAAGGAACGGCTGCCGTTCGGACCGGAAAAGGTGATCTCGATTTCGCGAAGGGTCGCCTTTCCCTCCAGAGCATTGGCGTCCTCCCGGACAATCGAGGAGGTGAAACCCTCCGGTTTTCCGAGGGGCATCCGGCCGTAGATGTTTTCACGAAACAGTTCGAGCGTGTGGGGACGGAGGGACTTTTCCCATTGTTGCGGGTCCGCGACCTTCGTGCCATCGGGCGCGAGCAGCGGATCGGGAAGATCCGCATCATTGGCATGCGCGAGGGAAGCGGTGAGGGCGAGGAGCGGGATGAAAGTTTTCATGACAAAGAAAAGGATTCTACGGGGCGGTTTGAAGACTGCGATCAGATTTTGCGGGATTTCGCCCCGGGGAGAGAGCTAGCTTCGGCCATGGAGATTGCCGCTTCGGGAGAGGAATTGCGCCGCATGATGGCGGGGCGCGTGAAACCGCGGGTGCTGGTGCCGACGATGGGGGCTCTGCATGCCGGTCATCTTTCGCTGATCCAAATGGCAAGGGAAACTGCGGGCCCTGATGGAACGGTGGTGGTCTCGATTTTTGTGAACCCGATCCAGTTCGACCGTCCGTCGGACCTCGCCGCTTATCCCCGTCCCATGGAAAAAGATCTGGAGGCATGCCGCGAGGCCGGGGCGGACGTGGTTTTCGCGCCGGATGTGGCGGCGATGTATGCCCCGGACCGCTCGGTGACGGTGACGGAAACGCTGCTTTCGCGGAGCCTCTGCGGCGCGGCGCGGTCGGGACACTTCGACGGCGTCTGCACGGTGGTGCTGAAGCTTTTCCTTCTGTGCGGATGCGATGCGGCGGTGTTCGGAGAAAAGGATTTCCAGCAACTGGCGATCATCCGCCGGATGGTGCGGGATCTCGATGTGCCGGTGGAAATCATCGGTTGTCCGACCGTGAGGGAACCGGACGGGCTGGCAATGTCTTCACGAAATGTCCGCCTCACCGCGGAGCAGCGGGCCGATGCACCCGTGATCCGGAAAGCGCTGCAAAAAGCCGCGGCGGAAACATCGGCCGCCGCGATGATCGCGATGGCGAAAAAGGAAATCGAAGCCGCCGGCCTGGCACGGATCGACTATCTGGAACTCGTGGACGAGGAAACGCTCCAGCCGGTGGAGCGCACGGAAAGACCCGCCGTGCTCGCGGCGGCGGTGTTTTACGGCGATGTGCGATTGATCGACCACACACGGATCGCGTGACCGTTCGGGATCTTTTCTTCCTGCAATCAAAACTGCAAAGCCGGCCGTGGCGCGGGCATTCCGCCAAAAGTGTTCCGGGAATGATACCGGCAGGTAGGGCGAGACCGCCGGGCGCGCCGTGACTGTCTCTCCGCGGCGGGCGGGGCTTCCATCGCCGGGGAAGCGGGAATGGTTGGGGCGTGATCCATGGCGGATCGGGAAAAAGTGGGACGGCCCGGCAGTCCGTCCCTACCGGAAAGCCCGCCTCCGGCGTTGCCGCCGCGATTCCCGGAACTCTTTTGGCGGAATGTCCGCGCCACTTTTTAGCTTCTCTGACAATCCCCGCCGGGTGTGGAACGTGGTGCAATCCCAAACAGATTCTCAGGGAGATGCGGGTTCCGGCACGATCACGGCGCGCGGCGGCTGCGGGGGAAACGCGGCGCTGCGCTCCAGATGCTTATTGATCAGAAACCATATCGCGATCGCCAGAAGAAGGGAGAGAATCTTTGCGATCCAGTTTTTCGTCGGATTCAGTTTCATTGGTGGGTGGTCCGGAGAAGAAGATGTCGTTGATTTTGTCGCGGAACTGTTTCTCGGTGAGATTGCGCTGGAGGACCCCGTTCACGCAGATCGAGATGCCTCCGGTTTCCTCGCTGACGGCCA
>CAZVSA010000119.1:0-11721 GCA_964629955.1 uncultured Luteolibacter sp. | reverse complement strand
GTTTCTTTCGCGTCAGAGGTTTTCCGCCCGGCTGGCAATCCCGTTTGCCTGCGCGGCTTTGTGCATCCTCCCCCGGGGGATGGCGGATGGGCCGGGGTTGGGCAATTTCTCCTATGCCTCCGGCGAACGGCTTTCGATGCTCGCCCTATTCGACAGCACGAACGGCGCACCGCTCGGGCAGGGGTTCGTCACGATGCACCGCGGCTATCTGCTTGTGCCTTTTTCGGCCGACGGTGGCGGCGGCAACGGCACCGGCGGCTTCGCGTTCTACGACGTGAGCGATCCGCGCAACGTCACGCTCCATTTCACGACCCACAACAACCCCGCCTACGGGCCTGCGTCGCCGAACAATGCCGGCAACATCCGCGAGCCGCACGGTTACTCCTTCGCGCATTTTGGCGGCAAGGACTACGTCTGCTTCACGACGAACGTGAACGGAGCGAACGCCTCGGGCCTTCAGGTCTGGGATTTCACCGATGTGGATACCCCCGCTCCGGCGAAGATCGGCCAGACCGGCCTGCCCAACCTGAACGGCGGCGACTATGCGCCTTCGCCGTGGTGGGTCTGCTGGCAGGGGGGCCGCTACGCCTACGTGGCGGGCACCAGCGGCGGACTCTATATCGTGGATCTGTCGGACCCGGCAAACCCCGCGCTCGTGGATCGGCGCACACCAGGCCAGCTCGGTTTCCCCGGCAGCGGCGTGCATACGGTCTTTGCCATCGGCAACCTCCTCGTGCTCACGGGCAGCCAGCCGGGGGGCGAAGACCTTACCGGTCTGGCCACCTACGACATCAGCGATCCCGCCAATCCGGTGCTGCTCGACTACGAGGCGGATCTCGCGGGCTACAGCGCGATGGTGAACGGCGACCGCATCTACGGCGCGCGCGACCCGGCGCGCGTCTGGAGCATCGCCGATCCTTCCAACATCACGCTGGTCGGCATCGGTCCGAATGTCGCGGACAAAGGCGGTTACGGCACCGTGCAGGACGACTACTTCCACTACGGCTCGTCGAACGCCTATGTGCGGATGAAGGTTTCCGGCACGCCTTTCACCGTCGATACCGTCCATTCTCCAACGGGATTCAACAACCCCGACTGGGACTTCGCGACCGCTCTCGGGAATCTCGTCTTCCAGGGAAACGACCACTCCGGCAGCGCCCTCATCGTCCATCAGACCCAGCCCGACACCACCGGCCCCTCGGTCAACATGGTCAGCCCAAAACCCGAAACCGTGAACTGCCCGCTCACCAGCCGCGTGGGCGTGACTTTCACCGATGCGGTGGACCTGCGGAGCATCGACTCGACAACCTTCACCGTCCGTCCTCTGAACGGGGAGCCGCTTCCCGGCCGTTACAGCCACCAGACCGGAATCGTCAATTTCTGGCCCGACGCTCATCTCCTGCCGGACACGACCTACGAAGTGCGCATCGCCGCCGGAGGGATCGAAGATTTCGCAGGCAACGGCGTGCCCACGGAGTTCGTGAGCTATTTCTCGACGGGAGCGTCCGTCGTGAGCGTCGAAGTGAACGGCGAGGGCAGCGGGCCCGCGACCGCCGGGACCGTCGTGGATTTCTCGGCGGCCAGCGATGCGGAAGAGGTGGAGTTTTCGTGGAATTTCGGCGACGGCAGCGAGCCAACGCCTTTTTCCGACTCATCGGCCGCCTCCCACACCTATCCGGCCGTCGGTCACTATCCCGTCACCGTCACCGCCCGTGCCGGGGGCCGCACGGCCACATCGTCGTTCACGCAAACGATTCACCATCCCCTCGCCGACGGGAAGCCGTCCGGCTCCATGCCCATTCTCCACGACGAGGAAACGCACCGCGTGTGGTGCGTGAATCCCGATGCCGATACCGTCACAGCGATCGACGCCTTGAGTCTCGGCAAGATTTTCGAGGTTCCCGTCGGAAAACATCCGCGCACGCTTGCCCGCGCACCGGGCGGCGCCATCTGGGTGGTGAATCAGGACGATGCGACCCTCAGCGTGCTCGATCCCACGACCGGCTCCACCACGAACCTCATCCCGCTGCCTCGGGCTTCGCGCCCCTACGGCATCGCCTTCAGCCCGAACGGCAGCGCCGCCTGGGTGACCACCGAGGGCACGGGCCGCCTGCTGAAGATCGACCCGGAAACCGGTCTCCAGCTTGGCTCGGTTTCCTTCGACGGCCCTCTCCGCGGAATCGCGATCACGGCCGATTCCTCGCGCGTTTTTCTCAGCCGTTTCGTTTCACCGGACGCTCAAGGCGAGGTTTACGAGGTGAACCCTCTGACGCTCGCGCCGGTGCGAACGCTCGCGCTGGCGCACGACCCGGGACCGGATACGGAGGCGGGCGGCCGCGGCCTGCCGAACTACCTCACCTCCCTGGCGATCTCGCCCGACGGGCGGCGGCTTTGGGTTCCGGCGAAAAAAGACAACATCCAGCGCGGTCTCGTCCGCGACGGGCTGCCCCTGACCTTCGAGAGCACCACGCGTACGATCGTGGCGCAGCTGGACCTTTCCACGAACGACGAGCCGGAAGGCACGCGCGTCGATCTCGACGACCGCGACATGGCGCAGGCGGTGGCTTTCAGCCCGCTCGGCGACTATGCCTGCGTTCTCTTGCAGGGGTCGAACTCGCTCTCGATCGTCGATGCCTATTCCGGCGCGATCGCCGGCGGGGTGGACGATTTCGGACTCGCGCCGCAGGGGTTGGCCTTCAACGGAACCGGCACCCGCCTGTTCGTGCAGAACTTCATGAGCCGCACCGTCTCGGTCTTCGACACGAGTGGAATCGTGGATTCCTCGTCCACGGTCGTCGTGCCGCTGGCGACCGTATCCACGGTGGGGACCGAGCGGTTGGGCTCGCAGGTGCTGCACGGCAAGAAAATCTTCTACAATGCCCGCGACTCGCGCATGAACCGCGACGGCTACCTGAGCTGCGCGAGTTGCCATCTCGATGGCGGCAGCGACGGGCGCGTGTGGGATTTCAGCGATCGCGGCGAGGGCCTGCGGCGCACGACCACGCTCCACGGCCGCGGCGGCATGGCTCAGGGGCCCGTTCACTGGTCGGGAAATTTCGACGAGATCCAGGATTTCGAGAACGTCATCCGCGGATCTTTCGGGGGTATCGGTTTCATGAGCGATTGGCAATTCCATGAAGGCACCCGCAGCCATCCGCTTGGCGATCCCAAGGCAGGCGCGAGCGCCGATCTCGACGCCCTCGCCGCCTACGTCTCCTCGCTCACGGCAACTCCGCCCAGTCCCTTCCGCGGGCAGGACGGCTCCCTCACGCCGGATGCCCTCGCCGGCCGAGAACTTTTCGTGGAACTGAGCTGCTTCGCCTGTCATTCCGGGGCGGGTTTCACCGACAGTCCCGCCGCGCTGCTCCACGACATCGGCACGCTCACCCCCGCTTCCGGCCACCGGCTGGGCGGCCCCCTCCCGGGCATCGACACACCGACGCTCAAGGGGATTTGGAAAAACAACCGCTACCTGCACGACGGCTCCGCGGCGACTCTGCATGACGTTCTAACAGTTTCCGATCCCGATGGACTCCACGGCGCCGCTCATGGCATCACCAACACGCAGCGCCAGCAACTCATCGCCTATCTCCAACAGATCGAAGATCCGGAGATCGCGCCGACCATCGGTGATCTCGCCACCCTCGTCTCGCCGCTGCCCGGCGCTTCGTATGCGCTGGACGCATCCATCCACGTCGAGGTGGCGGTCACCGATGCCTCCGGGCCGGTGAGCCATGTCGAATTCCACCGGAATGGCTCGCTGCTTGCCCAGGTTGGCAGCCCGCCGTTCGAGACCTTCTGGCCCGCCTCTTCCGGGGGCTTGCATACATTTTCCGCCCGGATCGTATTCGCTTCCGGGCGCATCACGGCCACCCGGGAGGCCACCGTCGCGGTCGCGTCGCCCGTTCCTCCGATCCGCGTCAACTTCCAGACCTCCGGCTCCACCACCCCGCAAGGCTATCTGGCCGACACCGGCGCCGTCTTTGGCGACCGGGACAACGGCCACGCTTACGGCTGGACGATAAATCTCAGCTCCCGCACCCGCGAGCGCAACACCCACCCCGACAAGCGCTACGACACGCTCTGCCACATGCGCCCGGATGCCGACGGACCCAACCAGACCTGGGAGATCGCCCTGCCAAACGGGAACTACTCGGTTTTCGCCGTCTTCGGCGATCCCGACTTCACCAATTTCACGAACAACGTGATCATCGAGGGCCGGAACTTCATCGCCGCCCCCAACACCAACTTCAACACATTCGCTTCCGACAACCTCACGATCACCGACGGGCGGCTCACCATCTCTCCCGGCAGCGGAGCGCAGAATCCGCGCATCTGCTTCGTGGACATCACACCCCAGTCGCTCGAAATCCCCGAAATCACGCTCACCGCGCCGGTGCCGGTCACGGGCGAATTCTCCTCGATGCCCGGCGTTTTCCGGCTCACCCGCACCGGTTCCACCGCTACCAGCCTCGCGGTGGAGGTGGCGGTCGGCGGGAACGCCACGCCCGGAGCCGACTACGCCCCGATTCCCTCACAGATCGTGATTCCCGCCGGCCAAAGCTCCGTGGACATCGAAGTGCTGCCGGTCGCGGATTTCCTGCCCGAAGGACCGGAGTCGGTCGTCCTCTCGCTCAAGAGCGGGAATGGTTATTTGCCGGGCATCCCCGGCAGCGCGGCCGTCGTCATCGCCGACGCGCTGATGGATGAATGGAAAAAAACGCATTTCACGGCTCCGCAGCGCGTCACGCCCGCCGTCAGCGGCGACAACGCCGATCCGGACCGCAACGGCATCGTCAACCTCCTCGAATACGCGCTCGGTCGCGATCCGCTCGCCGCCCGGCACCAGCCGCCTGTCACGTCCGGGTTCGATGCCAGCGGCCGCCTGACGCTGAGCTTCCGCCGCCCGATGGGAGCCCGGGAGGATCTACTTTACACGGTGCAGGGAACAACCGATTTCAGCTCCTGGCTGAGCGATCCCTGCTTCGTCGCCATCGCCCATACCCCCCACCCCGACGGCACCGAGACGGTCACGGCCACATGGCTGGGCGACGACGACGCGGCATTCATGCGACTGAAGGTGGAGAGGCAATGAGCACCGGCTGACATGCACGCGCCCTTCGCCCCGCGACGAAATGACTTTTCCGGCGGGCGGATCACGGCAAGCTTCCCATGCGAATCCGATGATGCCCGCCGATGCTGCAACACTCGACGCGAACCGGCGGGAAATCGTTTCCCGCAACCCCGCGACACTGGAGGAAATAGGCCGCGCGCCGGTTTTCAGCGGAGAGGACGTCGCCCGGGCGGCGGCCAAAGCGGGCGCGGCACAACCCGCATGGGCCGCGCTTTCCTTCAAGGAACGCGCCGGATTCATCCTGCGGGCCAAAGAAATCCTGGTGGCCCAACAGGACGAGATCTGCGGGCTGATTTCGCGCGAAACCGGCAAGCCCGTGGTCGAGGCCTTGTCGAGCGAGGTGCTGCCCGTCGCCAACCTGATGGATTATTTCGCGCGCCGATCGGCAAGGCTGTTGCGCGACGAACAGTTCACCCTGTCGGTTTTCCGCAACAAGAAATCCCGCATCCGTTTCTCTCCTCTCGGCGTGGCGGGCATCATTTCGCCGTGGAATTTTCCGTTCGCCATTCCGATGGGCGGAGTGGTGATGGCGCTCATGGCCGGCAACGCCGTTTTGCTCAAGCCATCCGAATACACGCCGTTGGTCGGCCTGCGCATCGCCCGCCTGTTCCGCGACGCCGGGTTGCCGGATGGAGTGTTGCAGGTATTGACCGGCGACGGCGCGACGGGCGAATCGCTGCTCCATGCCGCGATCGACAAAATCGTCTTCACCGGCAGCACGCGCACCGGGAAAAAAATCGCCGAGGCCGCCGCGCGGCGATTGATGCCGGTCGTTCTGGAGCTTGGCGGCAAGGATGCGATGATCGTCTGCGCCGACGCGCCATTCGAGCGCGCGGCGAGCGGCGCGGTGTGGGGCGCATTCAATAACTGCGGGCAGGCGTGTGCCTCGGTCGAGCGGCTCTACGTGGTGGAACCCATCGCCGGAAAATTCATCGCGGCGGTGGTGGAAAAAACCAAGGCCCTGCGCGTGGGCGCGGACGGCGGACGAACGAACGATGTCGGCCCGCTGACCAACGAAAACCAACTCCGCATCGTGACCGAACATATCAACGACGCCGTGGCGAAGGGCGCGAAAATTCTCACCGGCGGAAAGCGGATCGAGTCGCTGCCCGGATATTTTTTCGAGCCGACCGTTCTGGTCGATGTCACCCACGACATGCGCGTGATGCGGGAGGAAACCTTCGGGCCGGTCCTGCCGATCGTGACGGTGGCGGACGAAGCGGAAGCCGTGCGCGAAGCCAATCGTTCCAATTACGGCCTGCTTGCCAGCGTCTGGACGAAGGACACGGCCCGCGGCAAACAACTCGCGGCGCGGATCGAAGCGGGCACGGTCATCATCAACGACGTGACATACACACACGGCGCGGCGGAAACACCATGGTTCGGCGTGAAGGAGAGCGGATTCGGCGTCGCGCACTCCAAATACGGCCTGCGCGAGTTCGTCCGCATGAAACACGTCAACTGGGATCTGCTGCCGGTGGAGAGAAATCTCTGGTGGTATCCCTATTCGGACAAAACGCACGCACGGCTGAAATCCCTTGCGAACGTTTTGCACAAATGGGGCTTCAAAAAGTGGATTTGAGGCCTCCCGGGCGGAGCCGCGTTTGCAGCATTTTGTGAAAACACGAGTCAAGGAGCGTGGGCGTCCCGCCCACATCCCTGCTCAAGTGGGCGGGACGCCCACGCTCCTTGAATTCAACCTGATCACGCACAAAAAACAGCCACGGCACTTCTTGACGAATACGCCCCGTCATCCGCTCGTGCGGGACTCCGCCGCTTTCTTCTCCTTGATTTCCCGGCCGGTTTTCGGATCGACTTCCAGGTTCAGGTTTTCCGAATCGTCAGTGTAGAAGAAAAAGCCCTGCATCATTTCATCGTGCGTTTGCTGGCCGAATTTGACCGTGGCGGAGGGGTCGGGGTTGTAGGGGTTGAACGGCGAGTTGTCGAAATGCGAGCGGCATTCGATCTTCGTTCCCTTGGGGAATTTTTGCGTACCGCGCGGCCAGACGTAGCTGAATTGCCAATCGAAGCTGTAATTCGGCAGCGAGAGCAGCGTTTCGGTGGAGCCGTCGGGGTAGTGCGCGTAAAACGTGCTGTCCTTGCCGCGCAGATGCATGTGGCTGAACAGCCCGTAGCCCGTGGCGTCGCACTCCAGTTCGCGCTGCGCGGAGACGCGGTGCGCGAGCGCGCCGGGCGGAATGCTGAATTTGCTGTTTTCCAGGATTTTGTAACGCACGCGCTTTTGGACGGTTTCCCTGGCGAAACGCAGGCCGACGGAAATCCGGTCGGTTTCCTCTTGTCCCGTCGTGACGTAATGAATCTGCAGCGCGAGCATCGAGCCTTTGGGAATCCTCATCGCGCAACCGGAATCCAGTTCCAGCGGGACGCCACCGGGCACGATGCCGGTAAGAAAATTTGTGTTTTGATCGAAGCCCCCGGCCAGCGAGACATGTGCAAGGTTCGCATGGTGAACGACGCGCGGGTTGCCGGGCAGAATCTGAATGGCCTGCACCCAGGTGTCCTCGAGGAAAATATGACTCGCCAGAAGAACGTAGCGGTAGGGGATGTAACCGGTGGCCGGCAGTTCTTCCGTCTTCATGGCCTGGATGACGAGATCGGGTTCGCCGATCTGCCATTGGTTTTCGGGAAATTCCGGCGGAGGCGGCGCCTGCGAAAGCTCGCCCGCCGCCTTGCCGCCGCGCACCCATTGCAGGATCGTTCTCCGCTCGGCGGCCGTCATGCCGCGTTCGTTCGTGAATGTCCCGAAATCGGGATGCGCGAACGACGGCGGCATCCGCTCCTCCCGGACGACTTCCGCAATGGTATTCGCCCTGGCGGAAACCCTTTCGTAAGAGGTCAGCGAAAACGGCGCGGCGGTGCCGGGGCGATGGCATTCGACGCAATGTTTGTTCATCAGCGGCGCGATGTCCTTCGCGTAGGTCAGGGAATGGTCCGCGGGAATTTCATCGAAACCGATGATGCATCCGTCCACCGGCGTCTCCGCAATCTTCACCTCGCGTCCGGCGAGAACGTCTTCGATGGCTTCCTTCAAATCCTGCCGGTCCGCCACCGGTTTCACTCCGCCGAGGCGGTATTGATTGTCGATGCGCCCGCGGTAGCGGATCTTTCTCTCCGCGTCCAGGACGACGACTTCCGGCGTGCGCGTCGCACCCAGGGCGCTCGCGCATTCGCCGTCGAAGTCTTTGACGAACGGAAAATCCACACCGTATTGGATCGCCTGATACGCCACTTGTTTGAGCGAATCGTCCGCGCCCACGTTCACGGCGATGAACTGGGCGCCCCTGGCGTTGTATTGTTCGGAAAGTTCCTTGAGCTTCGGCAAATAGCGCTGGACGAGCGGGCAATCCGTGGTGGTGAACACGATGACAAACGCTTTCGGATCGCCGAAATCATCCAGCGTGCACGGCAGGAACCGGATGTCCTTGAAGGTGAATTGCCCCACCTTCGCACCGATGGGCGTCTTCTGTTCCTCCGCCGCGGCGAAGGATGCCATCATGCAAAAACCGGCCAGAAGGGCGGTCAGCTTTTTACCGTTCGTCATCATAAGCCTGGCGGATGTACATCCATTTTCATTGTTTCGCAATTCTGGCTGCGAACGTAGTTTTCCCGCTCGTTTTGCCAAGGTTCAAAATGGCGGCGGTCTTTTTCAGGGAGCACGGTCACCCGGCTCGATTTCACCGGCACGGGCAAGAATCCACAGCAAATCGGAAAGACGGTTGAAAAACAGCCGGACGCTCTCCGGAACCGGTTCGCCGGATTCGTGCAGCCTCAGCACCGAGCGTTCCGCCCGGCGGGCCGCGGAGCGGGCGAAATCCAATCCCGCACGAGCCATGCACCCCTCCGCGCCCGGCATGGCCCAGCCTGTGAATTTGATTCCCTTTTCCTCATATTCCCGGGCAATGCCAACCACCCACTCCACGTCCGCATTCCCGAGCATGGGATAGCCTGTTTTTTCGTAGCGGGGTAGATCCTCGGGAAGGGTGGCCAGTTGTCCCATCAGGGCGATGAGGCGCGTCTGGATTTCGTCGATCAACGCGATCCGCGCCTCCTCCCGCGTGGATGCACGCGCCAGCCCTAGCGCCGCGTTCAGTTCGTCCACACAGCCCAGCGCGTCCACCCGGAAGGATGTTTTGGCGATCCGTCTGGCAAACAACATATCCGTTTCCCCTGAATCGCCGCGACCGGTCATGATGCTCATGAGCCGATGCTAACGGGAAAAAATCCGGTGTCCATGCGTGCCGATCCATGTTTCATCTTCCCCGCTCCATGAAACTCGCAAGGCTCGGCGACGGTCCGGAAATTTTTCACACGATCCAGGGCGAAGGCCCCGGCACGGGACTGCCCGCCGTATTCATCCGCGCCTCGCTCTGCAACCTCCACTGCCATTGGTGCGATACGGACCACACCTGGAATTTTGAAAACACGCCGTGGCCCCACGAAAAAGACGCCGTTCCGGGTTACGCGAAACACCGGAAAGAGGACGTGATCGTGGAAATCAGCCCCGCGGAAGCGGCCCGCTTGATTCTCGCCCACGATTGCAACCGCACCGTGATCACCGGCGGCGAGCCGCTGCTCCAACAGGACGAATTCCTCGAAATGGTCCGCCTGATCCGCTCCGCCCGGCCCGGTCACCGCTTCGAGGTGGAAACAAACGGCACGCGCGTGCCCTCGGAGGAATTCGCCGCGGAGATCGACCAATTCAACGTATCGCCGAAACTCGCCAATTCCCGCGTGGCGGAATCCCTGCGCCTCCGCCCCGATGCGATGGCCTTTTTCGCCCAACGGGAAAACGCCTGGTTCAAATTCGTCGTCACCGGCCCTCCGGACCTCGCCGCGATCCGGGAACTCCGGCAGGAATACCGGATTCCCAAAGAACGGGTGCTGCTCATGCCCGAAGGCCGCACCTCCGGAGAACTCGACCGCACGGCCCCCTGGCTGGCGGGCGTTTGCCGGGATCTCGGCTTCCGGTTCTGCGACCGGCTGCACATCCGGCTGTGGGGCGACAAACGCGGCGTGTGAAATCCACCCCCGCGGCGCAACTTTACAGTCGGCAAAGGGTTTCCATCCGCGTAAACAGCCTCCCGGACATGAACCGCAAACCGCCCGCCGACGACACCTCATGGGAATCCGATGCCGTATGGGCTCTGCTCGACGAAGCGGCCCCGCCAAAAGCCCGCGCACGTTTCGCCGATGACGTGGTCCGGGCCACGCGCACGGCCCCCGAACCCGCTGTCTGGTGGCGGCGCATTCTCTATCCCGCGCCTCTGGCGGGACTTGCCACGGCAGGCACCGCGGTGGCGATTGCATTTTTCTCGCTGAGCGGATCCACGGACAAACCGGCCGAACCGGTCGCCGCAACGCCGCCCGAGGAAAGATTCGCCATCATCCAAAGCGTCGCGGAAACCGAAATGCTGATTGCGGCGATGGACCACATGGACGAGTTCAGCGACCACGAGCTGGCAAGTCTGATCGGCTTTTAGAAGTTCCGGCGCGTGGACGAAGCTTTGATTTTTGATCTGGACGGGACGCTGGTGGACTCCCTGCGCGGGATCGCCGATTCCCTGAACCGCTCGCTTGAACAAGAGGGTTTTCCCACACACCCGGACGCTTCCGTTCGTTCATTCATTGGCAACGGCGCGCGGATTCTGGTCACCCGCGCGGCCCCGGCAGGCTCTCCGGAAGCGGTCATCAATGCCTTGGAAGCAAGGTTCAAGCTGGACTACGAACAATCCTGGCCAAGCGGAACGTCCCCCTATCAGGGAATTCCCGGACTGCTCGATGATCTGCAACAATGCGGAGCCCCACTGGCCGTACTGTCCAACAAGCCCCACCCCTTCACCCGCGAAATCGTCCGGATGCTTTTCCCCGGAATTTCCTTTTCCATGGTGCTCGGCCAACGCCCGGGAGTCGTTCACAAACCGGACCCTTCCGGAGCTTTGGAAATCGCGGCCTCGCTCCACCTTCCACCCGCCCGCTGCACTTTGATCGGCGACTCCACGGTGGACCTCGAAACCGCCCGGCGCGCGGGCATGAAATCCATCGCCGTCAGCTGGGGCTATCATGACCGCGGGCGATTGATCGAATCCTCCCCGGATGAAATCGCCGACGACATCCCTTCTCTCCGCGGATTGCTGGCAGGCAGGCTCAAAGCCCCCGGTTCCGCTCGTCAACCTGGCGGTTGAGCGTGCAGAAATCATACAGCCATCCGATGAGAAACAACCCGCCGGTCAGCAGCCAGAGGATTCCCGTCAGATATTTCCCGAGATAAATGCGGTGGATTCCGAAAACCCCCAGAAAGGTCTGTAAAATCCACGCGACCGAGTAGTCGTAGCTCCCTGCCGAAAAACGGAGATCCGCCTTGCGATCCATTCCCGGAATCAGGAAAAGATCAATGATCCAGCCGATGCCCAGCAACCCCGCGGTGAAAAACCAGATCGCCCCGGTAACCGGTTTTCCATAGTAAAACCGGTGCGCGCCGGTGAAACCGATGATCCAAAGCAGATAACCGATCGTCTTGCTGTGGGTATCGCCGGCGGCCTGGCTCATGTTGGCCCCATGAGCCAGGC
>CAZVSA010000118.1:0-11762 GCA_964629955.1 uncultured Luteolibacter sp. | reverse complement strand
GGGGACCACACGCGCCCCCGCGTGTTCCGGAGTGCGCCCTCGCGCTCCGGCGGCTCGCACAACCAAACCCGCCCCGCATCCCAAAAACCTCCCCACCATAATCCGCCCTCATCTACCCACCATCCCCCTCCGGCTCACCCGCGGGAAAAATCGCGGGAATCCCGGTTTCCACCCCCTGATCGATCCAAAGGTCCAGCGCTTCACGCAAAGAACGCAGAACCTCGGGACGCACCGGAGCAAGATCCCTCTCCCCATGGGGATCTCCCGGAAGATGAAAAAGCCCGTAATGCCCGCTTCCATCCACGGTGGGAGTGCGGACGATTTTCCAATCCCGGGTTTGCAAACTGTATTGCTTCGCCGCGACAAGCCTGTCCTCGTATTCGGGTTTCAGAACGAACTGATAGTTGAAACTCTCGTCGATGAAAGTCAGCTCATCCATCGGCGGCAAAGCCGGACGCTCCACGCCGGGAACACGGAACTGGATGAACGGGAAACCCGTCTCCGCATAAAACGGCCTCCATTCCGGCATTTCCCCGCCTTCGATCCAGCCCGCGAAACTCTCCCCCTCCCACTCCTCCGGCTTCTCCATTCCAATCACGTCCGCAAGCGTGGGCATGAGATCGATCACCCGCACCGTTTCGGAAATCACGCGCGGTTCCCGCCCGGGAATATGAATGATCATCGGGACATGGTTCGCCTGCCCTCCCCCATGAAGCGTCAGCCCGTGGCCGAGCGTGACTCCGGGCTCGTAAAGATCGTCGCCATGATCGGAAGTGATGATGACAATCGTATCGTCCGCCAATCCATACCGGTCGAGAGCATCGAGAATCCTCTTCACGCAATCGTCGAAATTCCGCGTGGCCCCGTCATACAGCGCGCGGATCTGATCGACCTCCTCCTCGGGAAGAGCCCGCCATTTCGACTCCAGATCGGTGCCACCGATGAATGAATCGATGTCGAAATCCACGCCGCTCCGGTTCGGGCCCGCATAGGCCGGATCCGAGAACATGCTGCAATATGGCTCCGGCGTGCGGTAGGGCAGGTGATTGCAGGAATAGAAAACATGCCAGAAAAACGGGCGTCCGTTCCGCGCCGCTCCGGCCAGCCGTTTCTCCACCCGCCTGGTGACCACCTCGGGCGTGACGAACTGCGCGAAGGAATTGATCTGGGGAAACAAGCGGTACCCGAGCGGATTATCAAAATAAAGCGGAATGACAAAATGCGCCATCATCACCGCCTGGCTCATGTAGATCTTGAAGTTGTCGAAACTGGAAACCGAAACGTCCCGGAACCCCAGCGGCATGAGTTCGTAAAACCCCGCGCACCAATCCCCGATCGCCGCGGTATCGTAGCCGCTGGAGGAAAGAAGGGACGCCATGGGCACCGTTTCCCGCTTCGCCCTCTCCACCGTCTCCCTGTCCGGATACATCTGCCGGAGCCCGTGCGTCCTCGGATACTGGGACGTCATCAGGGAAGTGCCCGACTCCAGAGTGGAGGCGATGGAAGTATAACAACGCTCGAAAACAATGGACCGCGCCGCCAGCCCGTCGATGGCCGGAGAAACCCCCGCGGCCGCGGCTCCATCGGTGCGGACCGGCCGGTAACCCGCCACCCCGAGACGATCGCCGCGCAGCGAGTCGGACCCGATGATCAGAATGTTCATCGGCTTCTCCCCCGCAGGCCGGGAAAGTGCCGGAGGCTCGCTCATCGCATGAAACCCCATCGTTCCCGCCACGATCAATCCCGCGCACCCCACCGCGATCCCCCCCGCCCTGCCCCACCGGCGGATGTGGAAAAACCCCACCCACAAAAGAAAAACCACCGGCAGCAGCGTGAAAAGAATCCAATAGCCGGCCGGAACGGCCGGAGCCGGAATGAGATCCAGAATCCTGTGATACCAATGCCCGAAATACGCCTCGCTCAGGAAATACGGGCGGGTGTCCACCAGCCGCAGCGTGCAATACGCGTGCATCGCCGCCGCAAGCCCCAACCCTCCCGCCGCCATCGCACCACGCTTTGCAAACCACGGCCGCCGGGCGAAGAGACCCAGCACGGGCATGGCGCAAACCGCCGCCAGCAACGAAAGAAGAACATACGCGACCAGCACCTCCAGATTCCGCGCCACGAGAAACCCCAGATACTCCTCCCGGGCAACCGCGCTGAACTTGTTTTTCATCTCCCCGGAACCCGCCGCCAGCCGGAACAACCCGCGGGCGTACTGGATCGAAAAAAACAACGAAGCGCCCGCCAGCACCGGCAGAAAACGGACTGGAACGGACGAAACTGACCCCCGGGGGTGCGCCATGCGAATATCGCTCAAAAAAGGAAGGGGAAACCGGCGGGAGAGAAATCCGCCATCAGCCGCCGGTTTCAAGAAGAAACCACCGGCACACGCCAAAGTCTTTCCGACCCTCCCATCCGGATCTCCCAAAATGCCAATCGACGCCCCTCCCCCGAACCACTAGAACCGCCCGCATCGCCATGCCCGACCGACCCCGCCTGCTCATTCTCACCGCCGCGTTCGGCGAAGGACACAACAGTGCGGCGCGGAACATGGCCCTCGCCCTGGAAGCCGCCGGAGCCGAAGCCCGGGTGTGCGACCCCTGCATGCTCTCCGTTCCCCGCACCACCGCCACGGTGAGCGCGCTCTACCGCTGCGTCACCAACCACTTCCCCGCCATCTGGGAGCGCATCTACCAATCCACCGACCGCTGCGATTTCAGCAAACCCAGGCTGCCCCTCATGCGGAAACCCGAGCGTTGCCTGCAAAAGCTGCTGGAGGAATACCAACCCTCCGCGGTGATCTGCACCTATCCGCTCTATCCCTATTTCCTCCAGCGCATATTCGGCAAAACAGGAAACACGCTCCCCGTTTTCACCATCATCACCGATTCCATCGAGATCAACGCCTCCTGGCTGCGCGCGCCAACCGGCCACTGGCTCGTCACCGACGCGCTCACCCGCGAGTCCATGATTCGCAAAAATCTCCCCGCCGGAAAAATCATCGACACCGGCTTTGCCGTGAACCCGGTCTTTTCCACACTCAAGCCCTTGGAATCCGATGATCCGCAAAACCCGCAAGCTCCCTTCCGGGTGCTCTATTTTCCCACCGGCATGTCACACGTCCGTCGGCATTCGCGGGCGATGCTCGATGCCTCGCCATCCGTCCACCTCACCATCGTGATGGGAAAAAACCTCCGCAGGCTCCACAAACGCGCCCGCGAGATCAAGGACGAGCACCCCGGGCGCGTCCGCCTGATGGGCTGGACGAAGCGGGTGCCGCAGCTTCTCACCACCCATCACCTCGTCGTCGGCAAAGCCGGAGGAGCCACCGTTCACGAAGCGATCGCCGCCCGTTGTCCCATGCTCATCCACCACCTGGTTCCCGGGCAGGAAGAAGGAAACCTCCGCCTTCTGGAAGCCATCGGCGGCGGACGCCTCGCCGAATCCGCCGGTGCCCTGGGCTCCACCCTCACCGATCTTCTCGCCGACCAAAGAGCCGGCTGGAAAGCCATGAAACAAAACCTCCAACGGCACGGGCGCAATGCGGGCGCCACCGCCGCCGCCGCCTTCATCCTCGATCACCTCCACCGCTCCCCATGACATTCCCCGTCCGATATCCAGGCCCTCTCTCGAAAAACCGCCCTCCGGCCTCGCCGCCGTCACCCTGAATCCGGGTATTATCGATACCGAAATGCTCCGGAGCATCTTCGACGATTCCTCATCGGACTTCCCAACCCCCGCCACTTGGGCGCGGAGAAAGCCATCCCCTTTCCCTAAAAACTCGGCCCACGCGACAACGGCAAGGCGCTCACGACCCCTCAGGAGTGAAAACTTTACTCTCTCGATGCTCGATTATCCGGGACTGCCCCCAGAGAGGCAGCCTTCGCTGCTTCGCACGCGCGACGAAACATGACCATCTTGGCGAACATTCATGATACTTCGTTCTCGCTGGATTCTCCTGGAAGATTCATCAACTTGGAAATATCATCGTCGGATAGGAAAAAAGTGTCGAAGATCTCCAATGCGGCGATGTGATTCAGGTTAAGCATGACTCTTTCGCCGTCTTCGTCCATGAAGCCAATGAAAGCGGCGGTGTTGTCCTCAAGCGGGCGGATGCCTTCGCAGTCATCGAACGTGATGTCTCCGTAGGTTTCGATCGAACCATCGATGGACCAAACCCGGAAAATGTATGCGGCGTCCGATCTCTCCCGTTCTTCGCGAATTCGCTCCTGTTCTTCCTCGGATTTCGGTTCTTTTTCGATGAATTGGATACCGGGGAGATTTTCCAAAAGATTGATTTTTGAAACATGTTTTGGATTAATGAAAACCTCGTATCCTTCATGGGGATCGGTTCCATAGAATCGGAACTCCAGTGGATCGTATTCAAAAACGTTCACGATACGCTCCCACTCCCTGTTGTTCATCGACACGAAGAGGTTTTCCTCGATGCCCCTGAATTGAAATTTTGCTTCGAAGATGTAGGTGGTCTTTGGTTCTTTTTTCGGCATGGTCTTCAAATTTGGTTAGATCGAGGACGCAATACTCCCGGGCTTGACCCTGGCTCCCGGATAGTGCGCGAGGATTTGAGCCTTGAGGCTTCGCAGAAAATTAGCGGAACCGAATTCTTCCAGCGGGATGCGATGATTGGGCTTTTTCCCGGCGATATTCTCATCCGTGACGATGAAGGCACCGGCATCGTAGAGCCGGGATCCGACGCTTTGCTTGAGGAAGATCTTGTAGCGTTCGGCATAGGAAGGGCCGGCGAAAGCCTCCTTGCCCGAACTGCCTTCCACCCGGAAGGGCGGCATGGCCTCGAAGTGAGGTTGCTTGATCTTGACCGGCTTGTTGTCGGTTGACGGATCGTATTTCCCAACAAAGAGATAGCCGAGCCATGGACGCGGCAGTTGGCGCAGGAACCCGTCATGCTCATAGGTGGCCCAGAAGTCGGCGGCATTGCCAAGGCTTTCCTCCACCCGATTGTTTTGGTTGTTTCCGATGCTCTTGTCCTGCGACTTGAATTCAACGGCGGCGAACAGCACCGGCTCTCCTTTGTCGCCTTTGGCGGAGTGAAAACGACTGTTGGCGAGGACGATGAGGTCCCAATTCTTCGAAGGACGGAAATATGAGGGGAGGATGGAGGGCGTGCTGGTGAGATGGCCACCAACGAAGATGTGATCCGGCCTCACACTCAGACCGATCAGGAAATCCCGGATCGCAAGAGCGAAACCGTCCATGGTCTTGCCATGAAGGTTGGCATCGCGCGTCCCACCCTGGGCCTTTTTCGGGGTCGCCGATTTTTTCGATGCCCACCAGTGTCGGATCGCTGTGTGGAAAAGGTCGGTTTCGGTAAAGGGCTTCATTTGGGGATCTCTTGAATCTGATAAGCCTCCAGCGCTGCTTTGGTGGCAAGTGCGGAGTCCTGGGTCTCGAAAGCGTGGCGGAGTGTATCGACAAGCCCTGGCGGAATGGATTCCGGATGGGGAACGCGGATGCGGCGGAGGTATTGGGCTTGGAAACGGAAGTAGCCGCCGCGCATTCGGACGCCATAGGAGTGGATGAAGAATTCTCCGACGGCGGACATGAGGATTCCGCCGAGGACACGGAGATCCCATTTCCCGGAGGTGATCCAATAGAGATTGTGCTGCGGATACGTTTCGCCGTGATCCAAGGCGGGAAGAAGCCGGTCCTTGATATCGGCGATGTAGAGTTTTTCCTTTTTGAAAAGCGCGAGGTTCACGCGGTCGATGGTTTTGTGCCAGTTTTGCGGCTTGTCCTTTTTCGCGGTATGGCGGCTGGAGAGAAGTCCGTGATGCGGGCGGAGGTGGGATTCGAACCGTGGGTTCGAATCGAGATCGACAAGCCCGCTTTCATCCCATGGATTTGCCAGATAATGGCCGGACCATTGAACTTTTCCGTCTTTGAGATCGGAGGCGAGGGCGAGCGGAAGAATCCGGCTTGGCTCGATGTCGGGTTTGGTGGAAGAGATGAAAACGCGGTCCGCTCCGGTGGCGACTCCGATGCCGATTCTGGTGCCGGTGGTTTCGCATTCGAGCGGCAGGCAGGTGGCTTCGAGCTGTTTGAGAAGTTTCAGCGCTTCGGGCGAGGAACAGGGCCAAGGCTCGCTGCCGTGAAACCAATCGGGAAAGCGGGCGACCTGCAGAACCGGTGAGGATCGCGCTTGGGCAAGGTTTCGCAAGAGAGTCGCGGATTCCACATCTTCGATTCCCGGCAAGGCCTTGGCGACGGTGACCGGGCCTTGCGGTTCCTTGGCGATGATCGTCACAGCGGGGTAGGCGGAGACTTCGGTCTCAAAAGCGGGAACGTCGTGGGCTTCGATAATGTGGCGGACGGAGTAGCCTTCCGTGGTGATGAATTCACGAAGGGCGCTGCCGTAGTCGTTGAGCATCCAGCGGTCGGCACAAATGTAGGCGCAGACGCCACCGCTTTTTAGCTGATAGAGAGCGGCCTGGTAGAAGGCCACGTAAATATCGGCTCGTCCCCGCATCGCACTGAATCCGCTGCGGTAAAACGCCGCCTTGCTGGCGGGAATTTCTTCAAGACGGATGTATGGTGGATTGCCGATGACGAAATCGGCGATGGGAAAGCAAAGCGATGCCTCAAGAAAATCCCCAATCTTGATCCAGGAACGCGCGAGCTTTGCGGCGGTTGCCGAAGGAACATCCAGCGCGAGAAGGGTGGAGCGCACCACCTGCACCGCCTTTTCCGCCGCCACCGGATCAATCTCGAACGCTTGAAGTGCCCCAGCCGCCTCCGCAAGCGGTGTGCCATGAATCCGGCAGGACTCGGCCAAACGTCTGACCATCGCACTCAAAAAAGCCCCGTCGCCTGCGGAAGGTTCCAAGGCCACCAGCTCCGCCAACCGTCGTTCCGGCAAATATCCGGCCAGATCCAGCACCAGATCCACCATCCAAGGGGAGGTGTACACGACACCGGCCTCGCGCGGGATGGTCAAGGTTGGATCAAGGGAAATCATGGGTTCATGCGAGCAGTTTCAGGAATGGGGCAAAGCGGGCTTTTGGGAAGCGGGAAAGTGGAAAATGTGCGTCTGCGAGGATTGCCCCGTTCATGCTAAACGGAGAGATCCAGAGGAAGATCCGTGATGTCGCGTATACGGCGTCCGGCGATCATTGTGTCCAGCATGTCCTTTGCATCCGGGAAATCCAAACGATCAACCGCATCGATCAGCTCCGGCAGAGCGATATGATAGAGACAATCGATGTCACCGGTCCCAAGAGCTAATGAGGCCAATCTGCTTGGCAGGCATTCCGCGGTGACAATCACGATATGTGGAGTCCTTCCTTTCCGGTTCCGGATCAGGTTTAGAGCCTCCGAACGGGCGTTTTGGGATCTATCACTACGAAGTGTGAACTTACAGGAAACGCAGGCGTGAAGAATCGGAAGTGAATTGACCGATTCCCTGAGCGGAGAACGATCGGCCAGGCCGCTTGACAAAAATGTTCTCCCACCGTCGATGGCTTCATCCGGTTCCGGCTTGCGGGTGACGATGACATCCGGACTGATGGCGTAATCATTGCCCAGGGAAGCGGCCAGCTCGCGGTGTTCGGAACAAAATTTCGCCAAATCTCCGAGATGTGCATATTGCTCACATCCCACGACCGCTTGTTCGGATCGGGTTGTGATATGGTCGATTCTCCAGTTTCCCGGACGCAGGTGGCCGAGCTTCAGAAATGTTTTCTGTAGAAATTCCGCGACACTTTTTTCGAAAATATCTCCCAGTGTTTGACCGGGTGGCTTCGTGGCTTTCTTGATTCCGACAATGGATTCCACGACCGCATTCGATATTTCAAGGCTCGCCCGGTTCCCGTAATCGGAATTGCTTGCTGCCAGAATCTTCCTCGCAGCCACGCCTTTGCCCACCGAATAGGTGCCGAAAGAAAGCGCCTTATTGGACAAACTTTCGAAAAATTCCCTTCGAGCGGATTCAAGCGTAGCGGGCATTTGTTTTTTTGGTGATTGCTTCGCGAATCCGGAGGGCTACGGCCTTCGCCACCGGAGGAGGGAAGGCATTGCCGATTTGGCGATAGGAAGCGGTTTTGCCACCGGCGAACTGCCAGTCATCCGGGAAGCCTTGGATTCGGGCGGTCATCCGGAGCGTGAGCCTTGGCATCTCGGAGAAGCCTTTGGGTGGTGCGGTTTCAGCCAGGGATTTTCCGTTCACGCCCAAGGTCGCCCAGGCTTTCCGGGCGCGGGTGGGACCGAGATCGGCTCCGCCGTGTTTCTTGGATCCGCCGACGAGCGTGGGTGCGATTTCGTTGGCGTTGGCGGCCCACTCGAAGGCTCCTTCCCACCCGTTTGCGGCCATGAGATCGACGAGGGTTTCTCCGACGGTCTTGGTGTGAACGCCGTCGGTCAACGGCATGGGTGGATAGAAATTGCAAGCGAGGTCCTTGCGAATGGCGACAACGACCACGCGGGGACGGAGCTGGGGAACTCCGAAGTCCGATGCGTTGAGCAAATGCCAGCTCGCTTCGTAGCCCATGGCCTTCAATTCCTTCCTGAGGCTCATCCGATAATCACTAAAGACCGCATCCAAAAAGCCGCGGACATTCTCCAGCATGACGGCTTTCGGGCGGCATTCGTCCACCAGGCGGAGCGCTTCGGGGAAGAGGTCGCGTTCGTCGTCGGAGCCGAGCTGCTTGCCGGCCTTGGAAAAGGGAGGGCAGGGTACGCCTCCGGCGAGCAGATCCACGCCCTTGAATTCCTTGGCGGAAAAGCCCCGGACGTCTCCTTCGACGACATTCCAGTTTGGACGGTTGAGGCGGAGCGTCGCGCAGGCATGGTGGTCGTACTCGACGTGAGCCAAGGCTTCAAAACCCGCCCGTTCCAAACCCAGCGCCTGCCCGCCCGCTCCCGAACAGATTTCAATGCAGGTGAGATTGATAGGTGATTTGCCGGGACGGGGAAGTTTTTTCATGCGTTCATATGAACAGTTTTTGTTTCAGGTGTCAATCTTGGAGATCGGGCAGGATTTGAAAGGGCGGCGATGTTAAAATGCGAGGACTGACCCCATCAGGTTTCGATATCACAACCGAAAGGCGTCCAGTTGACGGATTTGGGAGATTGCTTGCTGTGATCGAATACTCAATTGTGAATGATTTTGCTTCTTCATACGAGTCGAATACTGCAATGAAATGTCCTATGGTGTAGATGTATCCATGCTTCGCTCGTTTGATATCCAAATCAACATCGTAGCTATTTGTTCTTCTTATTGTCGGTGAAGATACGTTGGGGGGAGGCCCAACGCGAGATGAATAATTTGGTCGAATCAATGAATGATGGTTGAAATAACTTAAATCCGGAAAACTATCTATTCCAAATGGGTTCAGTGGTTTTGGTGGTGATGGTGGTTCGAGTGCATTGGGTATGTCGTCGCTGTCCTTTTCGAAAAGTTGGAATCCATCTGGAAAATGAAGGTGGATGTCAACTTCATCTGCGGGACATGATCCTTGATTTTCAACAATGAGTGAAAATTCGATTGATCTAAGTTCGGTGTTTCTAATACAGTGAAGAGCATTTATATAATGCTCGTATTCCTTGTAAAATCGTTCGAGCTTTGAATTGTATTCAACAATTTTTTCTTGAGTCAAGAAGTTGAGGCCGCCAATTTTTGAGGTGAATAAATCACTTATTGCCGAATATTTTAGTGACTTGGAATCCAAGGTGGATGGGATTATTCCCGTTTTTGGTGATTCTGGTTTTGTGGGTAAAGGGAGAGCTGGATGTTTGGCTTTGATCCGTGCTATTTCTCTATCAATGGCTTTGGGGTCGGGTTGAGCTTGAGGAAGCAACTCATGACGCGATATCGTTTCCTTATCGGAAAAAGCAACATTCAGAACGGGGATGCTGTTCTGAAGTTTCGCTAGCTGCCGTTGCAGTTGCAAAATCTTTTTTTCATCTCCATCAACTACTTCTGGGTGACGATCCAGTTCCAAAGGAGCGATAACTTCTATGCCGTGTGATCTTGATTTGATCGTTAGTCCCAAATCTGCCGTGACTATTTTTGTCTCATCGCCTGAGTGAATTTGTTTCCATTCGATTGCGGAAGCTATAATCCAGTCGTCATTGATTTCGGGGCGAAGGTTATTGTTCGTGAAATCGGTGCTCGGGTCTTCCGCTATGAAGTGGATGTCGACGCCATCCCTTATTTTAGTGGGGGATTTTCCAATGAGGCGGCGGTGAAGGCTGGAGGTGATTTCCTGTGATCGTTTGCGGATCTTGTGCTGAGGATGTAGGGATTTTTGCCTATCCAATTCCCGAATTACTGTTGGACAGAGAAGAATGGTTACCAATCGAGTGCCAGAAAGTTTAAGCCAATCGATCTCTTCGAGACGTTTGAAATGAAGCAAAACATTGGTATCAACAAAAAGGAATGTCATATGAAAGCACTGACTATTTGATCTCCGGATGCGGCGAAGTTTCCGCCGATTCAGAATTGGCCGGAGAGTCGGGATCCTCGACTCTCATCCTTTCGACTTCTTGATTGGCATATTGGTTCCAGAGGCATTCATCATATTTGGAGATCCAGTTTGCAACGATACGTCCAAAAATTAGAAGAATGTTTGCCACATCTTGGGGCGGCGGTTGAGTACATTCCTGAACAATCCATAAGGCACCGTTTGAAAGCTCTTCATTGCAAACAAGTGGGATAGGGCTACACACCAGTTGGAAACTCTGTGCTTTAATCACTAGGGGACGTTCCACCATTCGGTTTTCGTTGAGAACGATTTCCAACGCCTGTCGAATTTGGAGAGTTGAACCAGTGGAAAAATGCGCAGACAATGGATCTTCTGTGACTTCCTGAGCAACGCCTACGTCGTCGCGTAGAATAAGCCATTCAGTAACTCGCTTTGGCTGGTCGTCGGATTTTTGATGGTGAGTTACAAGGACCCCGACAGCAAACTTCGCTGTATTACAATCTAGCACAATTTGCGTACGGTGGATCAATGGGCTGAGAACAGCTGAAATGCCGTCACTCATCGCTGATTCGCAAAGAGCGTCGTCGTGGTCGCTGCTGATCTTACATGTAGCGGAATTCAAAGTTTTAATCGCCTGATCGATGAATCCGTCAATAGCTTCTTTTCGTGCTAATTCCTGCTTAATTGAATTGAGTTCAATTTTTGCATCCAGATGTTCAAAAATTTGATCAGGAAGAATCCATTGTGAACGGACTTTTACGATCAGCAGCGGCAGGTAAATTGTAGAGGCTGTAACTCCAGCAATAATCCACCACCATCCCTCCTCATAGTTGCTGAAAACGGTGCCGAGCAGGGCACCATAGAAAACCGAAAGAACAGCCTCCATTATCCCGAAGGTCCGTTGAACAAGCCGGACAATCGACCGCACCTTTGCAAGCAATTCGTTCACAGAAAGGCGCCCCGCCTGTAGCGGGCTTGTCGATTTTGTGGGCTGGCTAGAATCGCAAGACTTCACAATGTTAGAGGCGGCTGGCAACTTGCAGGAAACAGAGGCAGCGGGTTAGACCGCCGCTACATTTTGAAGATTACTGGCACGCCTCGCACGTCCCGCCGTTGAGCATGGCGTCGATGCTGCAGGCGTTCTTCTCCTCGGCGGTGTATTCGCGTTTGGCGGTGGCGGCGGTTTGGGTGGCCATGACGCCGCGTTGTTCTTTTTTGACGTCGATGGTGGATTTCTCGATGTTGGAGGCTTGGAGGGTGCGGAGGTAGTAGGTGGTTTTGAGGCCCTTGTCCCAGGCGCGG
>CAZVSA010000117.1:0-11887 GCA_964629955.1 uncultured Luteolibacter sp. | reverse complement strand
TCTGGAAACCACGCGCTGGCTCGCTGAGGAGTGCGCGGGGTTTCCAGATCCACCGTGGAATGGTTGAGAACAATCTATCCCGGCTCCAACCGCGCCTTCACCCTCGGGAAAATTTCCCGGACCACCGGAGCGTCCTTGAGATAAATCGAAACAATCTCCGCACCTTCGACCGCCTCCTCCGAGCTCGCCGCCTCGCCCGCCATCCCCTTCGGAGTGCGGTTCCAGCAAGCCACCTCCCATCCCGCATCGACAAGACGGGACACGGCACGGGAACCCACAATGCCCAGTCCGAGCACGGCCGCCCGGTTCGCCGAGAATTCACTCATTGCTGGCGTTGAAGTGCGAATTCCACCAACTTCGCCGACTGCCCACGGATCTCCGCGATTTTTTCCGCAGTCGGTTCCTTGTCCTCCTCGATCACCATCTCGTTCCGCAAACCGGAAAGGATGTCCCGCATCGCAAGAAAGCTCGGTCTCTCGGAAATCCCCGGCGCCAGCGAAGCCACCATCTCGGTATAATAATCCGCGATGTCCTCGCGCATCACCTTCGTCGCGCGTTCCGGAGAAAATTGTTTCTCGACCGCCACGGCGGAAACCTCCAGCGCGCGGATCCAGCCGCCGAGCGAAATCAAATGCGCCAGATCCGCATCCCGCAGGCTCACCAACTCGATTTCCACATCGCGCTGCGTCGCCGCCAGTTCCTTTTTCAACTGCTCCACCTCCTGCGCCTTCGCGCTCTCCAGCAAGCTCGCCGCATGGCGGTTCACGCGATCGCCCGCACCCAGCGCCTTGCCGTAGCGCGTCAGATCCGTGGCCAGCTCCTCCACCCTCTCCATCTGCCCCGCCTGCACCACGAGGAATCCATCCGCGATCAGAAAACCCAGCTCGATCGCCAGATCCGCCCGATCCAGCGGCATCCGCGCGGGCATCTTCCGCTCCGTGTCATTCAATGGCAGCGGCATCAGGAATTGCAGCGTGTCGAACATCCTCGCGATCGACGGCGCGGTGAATTCATTCACCCCCAGTTCCTCCCTCACATGCGGATCGTCCAGCAGATCCGGCGGCACGTTGGGAGCCCCGTCGTAAACCACCCCTCCTTCCGGCCCGTCCTGCGCCGGCAGCGGCGACATCACCGCCACACCCACCGCGGCCATCCATGCAATGCTTGGTTTCACGCACGGAAAATGGCACCACACCCGGCATTCGGCAATCGGCAAAAAACAAGCGGAAATCCCACGACCCGGCCTGCCCGGTGCGGAAAATTTTGAATTGCCAAGCACTCCGCATTGGCACAGGTTGCCCCCGTTGGAACGACGGAACGGTGTTTCGCGTCGAATTTCAGACCGCCCCCAACAAGGCTGCTGACATTCACCTGCCTGCCACGCAACCGGATCGAATCTCCGCGCATGGCTCCCATGCAGGCCCGCATATCCCGCCCCCCGTCCCGCTGGTTTGCGATCGGTCCCATCCCGCTCACCACCCGCCCCGCCACCTGTTTTTCAAATCACCCCATTTACTCAAACTCCCCATGGCCGGTCACAACAAGTGGTCGAAGGTCAAACACATCAAAGCCCGGGTCGATGCCATCAAAGGCAGGGTCTTCAGCAAGTGTGCGCATGAAATCGCGCTCGCGGCCCGCGCCGGTGGCGGCGATCCCGGCATGAACGCCCGCCTCCGCACCGCCATCGACAACGCCAAAGCCGTCTCCATGCCCAGGGAGAACATCGAACGAGCCATCAAAAAAGGCACCGGCGAACTCGGCGGCGACGCCATCCAGGAAATCACCTACGAAGGCTACGGCCCCTCCGGCACCGCCTTCCTCATCGAAATGGCAACCGACAACCTCAACCGCTCCGCACAGGACATCCGCACCATTTTCTCCAAAAACGGCGGCAGCATCGCCACGCCCGGAAGCGTCTCCTATCAGTTCGACCGCAAGGGCGAAATCCGCATCGACGCATCCGCCATCAGCGGGGAATCCATCATGGAAGCCGCCATCGAAGCCGGGGCCGATGACGTCTTGAGCGATCCCGGCGAACACATTCTCCTCACCGCCGCCACCGAACTCGGCAGCGTGGCGCAAAAACTCCGGGACCGCGGAATCCGCCTTCTATCGGAAAAATTCACATCCCTGCCGCAAAGCCCCGCCGTGATTGCCGATCCCGCCCTGGCGCGCCAAATCCTCAAGCTTCACGACGCCCTGGAGGACTACCCCGACACCATCAACGTCTTCACCAATCTCGAAGTGGCGGACGAAATTCTCGACCAGCTCGCAGACTGAGAACCCAACAACGTGCCACCGCGCACCCATTCAAACGATTACCGATGAGCAATCACATCGACGAGGAAACCACGCCAAAGCCCAAAAAAACCGCGGCCAAGAAAACCACGGCAAAAAAAGCCGCCGTGAAGAAAACCGCGGCCAAGAAGACCGCCGCGAAAAAAACCGTGGCGCGAAAAACCGCGAAAAAAGCCGCCGCGGTCGTCGAAACCCCGGAACTTCCGTTCACCGGCAACACCGCCCCGGAAGAAACGCCTCCCGCCAAACCCGCGCGGGCTGCGAAAACCCCGCCGCAAGCCGAAGCCCCCGCGCCCCTCCCTTCCGCCCCCGATACCCGGAACGAAACCCCGGAAAACCGCCCCAACGACGGAGACGAGCGCAAGTTCGGCCGCGTTCCCGGCGGCGGCCCCATCGCCCAGCGGGAACAACCGGAACAAGCGCCAGCGGAGCCGCCCGCACGGCAATCCCCTCCCCCTCCCGTCGGCGCACCGCAAAGAGAATACCCTCCCCGGGAATACCCGCCCCGGGAAGCCGGAGCCCCGCAATCCGAAAGCCGCAGCAAACGCCGCCGCGAAAAACGCAAGCGCCGCCGCGTGCAGCTTCAGGGACAACCTCAGGGGCAACAGGACACCCGCAATCCCCGCGGCGCTCCGGAAAACCGCGACCCCAAAGCCAATCCCCCGGAAGAACGCCGTCCCGTGGTTCTTCAGGGTCCGAAGATCGAAATCGACGGCATGCTCGAACTCGCCCCCAAGGGTTTCGGTTTCATCCGCCTGCCGGGAAAAAACTTCGAGCAAGCCCGTGACGACGTCTTCGTCACCCCGGAGATCATCCGCCGCAACAACCTCCGCGCCGGCCAGTGGATTCACGGACTCCATCAGGCGGGCCCCCGCGGCCCGCAACTGGTCGAGATTTCCGCCGTCAACGGAATGCCCCCGGAAGAAGCCTCCAGGCTCCCCCACTTCGACGAACTCAAGGCGATCAACCCCGCCAAGCGCATCAGCTTTGAAACCACCCCGGAGCGCTACACCACGCGGGTCATCGACATCATGGCCCCGGTCGGCCGCGGCCAGCGCGGGCTCATCGTCTCGCCCCCCCGCTCCGGCAAAACCACCCTGCTCCTGCACATGGCGGAAGCCATCCGGGAAAAATACGACGAAACCATCCACCTCATGGTCGTCCTCGTGGACGAACGGCCCGAGGAAGTCACCGAGTTCCGCCGCGCCCTTCCCGGCACCGAAATCTACGCCAGCTCCAACGACGAGCAGGCCCGCAACCACTGCCGCATCGCCGAACTCGCCATCGAGCGTGCCAAACGCCTCGTCGAAGCCGGGAAGGACGTCTTCCTGCTCATGGACTCCATCACCCGCCTCGCCCGCGCCTACAACGGAAACATGAACAGCCGCAACCGCGGCACCGGCTCCGGCGGCATCACCATCGGCGCCCTCGAAGTCCCCCGCCGCCTCTTCGCCGCCGCCCGCAACACCCGCGGCGGAGGCTCCCTCACCATCCTCGCCACCGCGCTCATCCAGACCAATTCCCGCGCCGACGAAGCCATCTTCATGGAATTCAAGGGCACCGGAAACATGGAACTCGTCCTCGACCGCAAGATCGCGGAAAACTACATCTATCCCGCCACGGACATCTTCAAATCCGGCACCCGCCGCGAAGAGCTTCTGCTCCCCGAGCACATGCTCCACAAAATCCACCTCATCCGCCGCGGCCTCTCCGGCCACCGTCCCGCGGAAGCCATGGAAAGGCTGCTGTTCTTCCTGAAGAAATTCCCCAACAACCCGCAAATGCTGCTGGAGATCAAAGGCTGACCTCCGCCCCTTTCGCCATGGCCGAGGAACAACCCGCTCTTGAGGTCGAGGTCGTCGAGATCGACGGGGTCGCGCCTCCGCCCCCGGATCCCGGCTCACGGAGAAAGCAAGCGCCCTGGCGGGAATGGCGGCACGGCTGGACCGGGCGCGTGCGCAAACTCGATCCCCGCTGGTGGCCGCTGTGGCTCCTGCTCGGGCTCATCGCCCTCGTCCTCCTCATAACGATCGGCATCGTGGCCGGCGTTCTCGTGATCCTCTACCGGATCACGCTCGGGCTGCTCCGCTCCCTGCTTCTTTTGCTCTTCCCCAACAGGTCCACCGAAATTCGTTAGAGATGCCCCGCAAGAAGGCTCCAGCACACCCCCGAAAGCCTCCGAAGCAAGCCGCTCCGCGGAGGGACGGCGCGGTCCCCGGCCCCTTCCGCAAAAAAATCATCGGTGCGGTGTTCGCCGCCTCCTTCTATTACTTCGGGCTGGCGGCCACCCTCACCGCGCTGGTGATGACCCTTCGCTCACCCACACCGGAATCCCTCGGCATCTTCATCGGAGCCCTTTCTTACACCGTCTTCGCATGGGTGCTCGCCTTTTTCCTGCGCCGTTCCGCCCACTGCCCGCGCTGCAAGGGAACACCCATGATCAATTCCGGAGCCTATCCCCACCCGAACGCCTTCCGGATTCCGCCCCTCAACCACGGCATCACCGCCACCCTGTCGGTCATCGCCATGCAGCGCTTCCGCTGCATGGACTGCGGCACCTCCTACGATCTCCTGAAACCTCCCGCCACCTATGACATCAAATCGCCTTCCCGGGACGAGCCGATCGGCAACGTTGATCAGGAAAACAAATCGAGCTATCAGTTAAAACAAGAATGAACAATCCACTCTCTGAAAAGTTCAGTAAATTCGCCGAATCAGAGTGCAAGGATTCTTCGCCTTTATATTACGCCTTGTCACATTCCATTGCTAAGGATGAGCAAATCCTTGATATTGCCTCTCAGGCCAGCCCGGGGCAGCCGGTTCCCAATCTGCTATTCGCTTCGGTTCACTACCTCCTGTCCGCAAACGCAACCCACCCCTTATGCGGTTTCTATCCCACCTGCGCTCCGCATCCCGGGGATTCCTCCAAAGCATTTCCAGCTTTCAAGGATTTCATGAAAACCCATCGCGATGAAATTGTTTGGCTGCTGAAATCGCGATTGGTTCAGACCAATGAAGTAAGACGCAGCTCCTACCTGTTTCCTGCCCTTGTTTTCGCCGCGAGTCACTTCGGGCCCAGATCATTGGCTTTGGTCGAGATAGGAACCAGCGCCGGTCTCAATCTCATATGGGATCGCTACCGGTATTCCTACGGAGGACCTGTTTATGGCGACCTTTCATCGCCTGTTCTGATCACTTCGTCTTTTCGTGGACCCGCGCCTCCCATCCTCTCGGCACCCATGCCTGCGATTTCCCGGAGGATCGGCCTCGATCTCAATGTTGTCGACGCTTCAATTCAGGATCAGGCGGACTGGCTTCGAGCTTTGGTGTGGCCCGAACACCACGAACGCCGGGAACTCATGGATGCGGCTTTGAAACAACTAAGCGAAATGAATCTTGATCTTCGCGCAGGAGATGGATTTTCACTGATCGAGGACATTGCAAATGAATTGCCCGCCGAGCCCCTCTTGTGCATTTACCATACGCACGTTGCCAATCAAATATCAAGAGATTCAAGATCACGATTTCTAGGATTGATTGATCGGATAGGATCCAAGCGCGATATTGTTCACGTCTTTAATAACATCAAACCGAACCTCCATCTGACAGCTTATCGCGATGGATCCAGAATCGATATGCCGCTTGCCAATACCGATGGTCATGCACGATGGATTGAATGGCTCCATGAACAATCAAATAGCTAGCGAGAGGCGATGGGAGCAACCGGCGCCGAACCTCTTTGCCGAGCCGGCGGTTCCGCGAAGATCACTCACTCCCCCGGCAGGGTCACGGCATTTCCCTGCCCCGGAAAATCCCGAGAAACAAAAACCCGCCTGGATCCATCCTCCTCCGGAGCCGCTTCATCCACTTCCGGCGCACCCGGAAAACGCGCCAACTCCCAACGAGGGATTCCGACTGGCAGAAGGCGTCGATCCGGCGATTCAGCCTCTCCTGTTTTTCCCGGAGACGCTCCCGCCACCGGTTGGATTTGCAGAATGCCCGGTATCCTCCCGCATGAACTCCGCATGGGATCATCTTTTTCGTGATGTTTTGCATGGACGGTTCAGATTATCATCCACCTTCCGGAGCATCCAGTTCAGAATCCGCCCAAGCCCATGACCCACCGAGCATTCCCCCTGTTTGCAATCATCCTCAGCGCCCCGGCAACGGTCGCGGAACTCCCGCCGGAGCGGGAAGCCGCCATTCTGGAAAAAGTCCATGCCGCGGAGGGATTCGAGACCAGCCTCTTTGCCGCTCTTCCCGGCAGGGGAAAGCCTGCCTTTGTTTCCGCAGCACCAAATGGAGATCTCTACGTTTCCTTCGAGGGAAACGATGAAAGCGGTTCCGCTCCCTCGCACGGCAGTGTCATCCGCCTCCGCGATACGGACGGCGACGGGAAAGCGGACGAGGTCACGGAATTTGTCCCGAAAGTGGAATCCCCGCGGGGTTTGCTCTGGGATCACGACCGCCTCTATCTGGTCCATCCTCCGCATCTCAGCGCGTTTCCGGACAAGGATGGCGACGGCATTGCCGAAGAACCACAAATCCTCGTGGAGGATCTTTCCGCCGGATTCCATGGCCGGGCTCCCAACGGAATCAGCCTGGGGCTCGATGGCTGGCTTTACCTCAGCGGGAGCGGGATCGTCCGCGTCCGCCCGGATGGCTCCGGCCTCGAAACCTACGCAACCGGCACGCACAACCTCATGGAGGCCGCCATCAGCCCGGAGATGGAAATGTTCGCCCGCGACAGCACGGGAGACGGCGGACACTGGAAAACCGGCCTGCACCATTTCACCGGCTCCGGCGATCATGGCTATCCCCGCATGTACCGCAATTTCCCGGAAGAGGCCGTTCCTCCCGTCGCTCATTACGACGATGGCGGCGACGGCATGGGAGGTTCCGTTTACATCGACGAACCCGGATTCGAGGAATGGAACAACGCACCCTTCACCGTGGACGCGGGCACGCTGTGGAAACACACGCTCAAGCCCAAGGGCCCCACCTTCCGCGAAACATGGGAACCGGAAAAATTCATCGGGCTCCCCCACCCCGCGGATGCGGACGTGGATGCAATGAGCCGCGTCCATCTGGCCGGCTGGCTGCCTGCGGATGCGGACAATCCCGGCACCGCCTTCATCGTGCGCGTCTCCCCGGCGGGCTTCACCCCGGAAGCGCTGCCGGACTTTGCCGCTGCCTCCCCCGCCGAACTGGCAACGCTCCTCGAATCGGACAGCCACCGCCGCCGCCTCGAAGCCCAGCGGGAGCTCATCCGCCGGGGTCTTCCGGACGAAACCATCCCGGCGCTCGTTTCCCTCATCGGCGATCCGGAAAAAAACATCGCCGCACGCGCCGCTGCGCTTTTTCTCTTCCTCCACTTTCCGGAAAAATCCTCCCCGGTTTTTTCCGCGATCGCCGAACTTGCCGCCGATCCATCCTTCGATGTGCTCGCCGCCCGCGCCGCGGCGGAAATGGCGGAGCCACTCGCAGCGGAGCGCCGCGGGGAATTTCCCGTCCCCAAAAGCTGGCGCAATCAACCCGCCACCCTCATCCAGCTCAGCCGCCTCGTCTCCAACTCCCCCGGCTGGAACCTGAAAACCCGCCGCGCCATTTTCGATCTCACCCTGGGCAACTCCGATCCTCTCGTCCGTCACGCGGCGATCCAGGCTCTCGCGAAAACCGGCGACCATGAATTCGCCCTCTCCTACACCGGAGACCCCGAGGAAAGAATCCGCTCCGAAGAAGCCGAGGAATTCGAGAAAGCCAACCTGCCCCGCCACGATCCCGACGGCAGGGGCCGCCCGGACGCCCTCGCGGCGCTAGCCCGCATGCACAAACCCGAAACGGTGGACGGCCTGATCCGGCAGTTGGAAAAAGCACACGGCCTGCCGCAACGCGCGGGACACCTCGCCGCGCTCTGCCGACTCCACTCCCGGAAGAGCGGATCGGACGACCCGGAACCATGGAGCGAAACACAAAAAATCGCCGGAGTACTCCGGGAACTTCTCGTCTCTTCCCCGGCGGATGAAGCTTCCCATCTCGCGGAAGAAATGAAGCGCCACGGCATCCCATTGGAATCCTCCAGAGAATCGGAAAACCCGGAATAACGCTCTGTTTTCTTCATTTTGCGGCTTTGCGGGCATTTCCCGTCATCTTCTCGTCATGTTGGGAAGCCACCGTCCCACACCATGAAGACAATCCAAACGTTATGCCCGCTTCTGATCGCAATCGGCACGCTTTCCAGCGCCGGCGCTTCCGAGAAAATTTTCCAAAAACGCGAAATCCGTCTCGAAGAAGCTCCGGAGTCCGTCCAGGCCGGAATCCGCGAACACATGAGAAATGGAAAACTCGATGAACTGGAAAAGGTGTTCCTCGATGGCACGACCATCTACATCGCGGAGGTCGAACTCGGCCGGGGGCGCGACCTCGATCTTTACTTCCGCGAGAGCGGGGCCCTGATCAAATCCGTGGAGGAAATTTCCCATGCGGAAATGCCCGAGCCGGTCCGCAGGGCGGCGGAAGAAGCCACGGCCCGCGGCGGCAAGGTGGACGACATCGACAGGGTGATCGCCGATGGCGTGGTCACCTACCGCATCGAGATCGACCGGCGCGGCCCGGACCTGAATCTCGTGATCTCCGCGGATGGCAGAATCCTGAGCGAAACCGAAGATCGGGACTGAGAAATTTCCCCGGAGGGATACCGGCGTCCCACCGCAATGCCCAAATGCGGCGGCGGGACGTCGCCAGCCCGCCATCCAAACTCTCAACCCCAGAGACGCGGCAGGGCTGGCTGACGCATCGAAAAAACAATGGATTCACCGCAAAGCCGCAAAGGCCGCAAAGGGTCGCTGAGAAAAATTCCGGATGAGATCAGGAGCGGATGGGGGACGTTGCCCTGTTTTTCCGGTTTCCGATCCTCAATTCGCCCTCTTCGCGTTCCTTTGCGATCTTCGCGGCTTTGCGGTGAAATAAAACCCCGTCTTTTGATGCGTCAGCCCCGGAGACACGGGACTTGCAGCGACAGTGGCCGCCGGTAGGCTGCGCATGCGATGAGTCGTCGAACGAGAAAGCGCCGGGCCGCGGGAGGCGGAAATCCGTTGGGACGCGCCGCGTTGGTTTCGCTGGTTGCGGCAGTGGTTGCCGCGGCGGCGGGTTATGGAATCCTGCGCGGCTATCTGCATAGCGAAGGTTTCCGGAAACTCCTCTCGGAAGAAACCGGCAGGGCGGCGGGCGTGGCGGGGGAATTCGCCCCTTTCCGTTGGGATGGATTGGCGGTGAGAACCGAAGGTTTCCGGGCGGAGGGAAGCGGCACGGTCGCCCGCCTGCATGCGGAGGGACTGGTGACGGAAGTGAGTCTGGCGGGAGTGACGCGCGGCGTATGGGAACTGCACGGAACGGATGTGGGGCGGCTGGACGTGGAACTGGACGTGACACGGGATGACGCCGCACCGCCAGCCGGAGGGGAAGCTGCTGAAAAACAAACCGAATCGAAACGTTCGCGATGGCTGCCCCGCAAAGTGGAAATCCACGGCCTGGACATCAGGAACGCTTCGCTGGCCGCGCGGACAGGCAAAGGAACCGCAACCGCAAGGGGCATGAGCGCGAAGGTGGAACGGGAAGGCCCGCGGGAAGCATACCGCGCAACCATCCGGGGCGGCTCGATCCATTTGCCGCAGGAATGGATGCCGGAGATCCGTCTCGGCGAAGCCCGGCTGCGCTATCAGGATGGATCGGTTTTTCTAACAAGCGCGGACGCCTCGGCGTGGGGAGGAGGCAGGCTGGAACTGGCGGGAGAGTGGGACGGCGCATCCCGCGCCTACTCGCTGGAAGGCTCCGCAAAAGGAATCCAATGCGGGGAATTGCTGAATGAAACCTGGTCGCGGAGGCTGACAGGGGAAATTTCCTCCACCTTCGTGGTGAACGGCGGCACCGCGGGCACCACCGCCACGGGAACCCTCCGGCTCGATCAGGGCGTGCTCACGGCGCTGCCGGTGCTCGACGCGCTGGCCGCCTATGCGGACACCCGGCGTTTCCGCGTGCTCACGCTCAACGAAGCGCGCGCGGACTGGCACTGGAGAAACGGGGAGCTGAAACTTTCCAACCTGCGGATGGCCGCGGAGGGACTGATGAGATTGGAGGGCGATCTGACCATCAGGGGAAAGGAGCTGGACGGTCTTTTCATGCTGGGATTGGCCCCGGGGATCTTGTCCCGGATTCCCGGAGCGGAAACGGAGGTTTTCATCGCCGGGGAGCGGGGCCTGCATTGGTCGCCGGTCCGCATCACGGGAACGATCGACGATCCCCGGGAGGACATCACGGAGCGCCTGATCACGGCGGCGGGGATGCGGATGTTCGAGAAACTTCCGGAAACAGGGGAACGGGTGCTGAAATTCACCCGCTCGGTTCTGGGCGAATCGCCTCCCGAGATGATTGAAAGAGGCGTGAAAGTTCTGGAGGAAGGCACGGGGATCATCCGGGAAGTGGAGGGCGTGCTGGACGGAATCCTGGATAAAAGGCGACGGATCTTCGGGGAACCGAAACCGGGCCGCGATTGAAAAACTACAAACATCGTACCATCCCCGCGGCGGCGGGGAGCGGGGAAAAATCCAAATTCCCGCGAGCCGGGGCTTGATCCGGAAGAGCCTGTTCCTACGCTGTGGCTCATGCGGGCGAAGGCTGTCTCATTGTTGCAGGAACTCACGGAAGCTCATTCGGTCCCCGGACACGAGGATGAGGTCCGCGCGGTTTTCGTGAACGAACTGGAGGATTCCGGGGAACTTTCCACGGACAAGAACGGCTCGGTCTTTTGCGAGGCGGACGGCGAAGGGCCGCGGGTGATGGTGGCCGGCCACATGGACGAAGTGGGCTTTCTGGTCCAGAACATCACCCTGGACGGTTTCCTGCAGTTCGTTCCGGTCGGCGGATGGTGGGAGCAGAACCTGATGGCCCAGCGTGTGGAAATCCTGACGCGCGGAGGAAACAAAATCCTCGGGGTCATCTCCTCCCGCCCGCCTCATTTCCTCCCGGGGGCTGACAGGCGGCAGGTGGTCTCCATCGACCAGATGTTCATCGACGTGGGAGCGGATTCAAAACGCGAGGTGGAGGAGCATCTCGGCATCTTTCCCGGCGATCCGGTGGCTCCCGTTTCCTCCTTCACCCCGATGGCCTCCGCGGATCGCTTCATGGCGAAGGCATTCGACAACCGCGTGGGCATGGCCGCGACCATCCAGGCCGGGCGCATCCTCTGCCAGTCCCCCCGGCCGAACCGGCTGGTGCTCTGTGGAACGGTGCAGGAGGAAGTCGGCCTGCGGGGGGCGAAAACCGCGGCACACTTCGCGAAACCGGACGTGGCGATCGTTCTGGAAGGCCCGCCCGCCGACGACACTCCGGGATTTTCCCGCGCGGATTGCCAGGGGCGTCTCGGAGGCGGCGTGCAGATCCGGATGTTCGATCCCTCGGCGATCGCAAATCCCAGGCTCGCCCGCCTGGCCATCGACACCGCCCGGGAAGAAGGAATCCCCCATCAGGTCACGGTGAGACGCAAAGGCAGTACGGACGCGGGATCCTTCCACCTGGCGAACGACGGCATCCC
>CAZVSA010000116.1:0-11910 GCA_964629955.1 uncultured Luteolibacter sp. | reverse complement strand
CGAAACTGAAAAAACGCTGCCGCGCGGAACTCTCGATGACCAACGCCTTCTCTCCCGGCCTCCGCGTCGTCATCGACCACCCGGAGCGCTCCTCCCGCGCCATCCTGCACCCGCTGCCCGGCTCGCGCGACGACGTCGATCTCCCCTGCTTCCTGCTCCAGTTGGAAACCGGCGCCGCCGGCGTGCCCAAGCCTCCGCCCGCCGCCCTCGAAACCCTCTGCAAACTCACCCCCGCCGAGCGCCAGCTCGCCGGGCTGCTCTACCAGGGCCTCACCAACAAGGAAATCGCCTCCAGCCTCGGCAAAAGTCCCAGCACCGTGAAGATCCAGCTCCAGTCCGCCTTCCGCAAACTCGGCGTCCGCGGTCGCACTGAAATGGTCCGCCTGCTCGCCGGCCCGGACACCTGAGATCCGTTTCACTCCGCCCCGCAATATATGCCATTTGGGCAATGGATGCGGCACCGCGAATCCACCATCATGGATAGTGGTCGATCCCTTGCTCCCATGAGAACCATCCTTTTTCCCTTCGCCCTCGTCCTCCTGCTCCTCCCCTTCCGCAAAGCGGACGCCCAATGGACCCTCCGCACCTCCAATACGGCCAGGAACCTCACCTCCGTCGTCTGGAACGGCAGCGAACTCATCGCCACCGGCGGCAACGGAGTCCTGCTCGTCAGCGGAAACAACGGCGTCACCTGGCAGGAGCGCGACACCATGCCGAACGCCGCCCCGGCCGAAAACCTCATCTGGGTCGAGGACCGTGTCATCAGCTCCAACGCCTCCGGCAACCTCTACCACTCCACCGATCTCCAGAACTGGACCGGCACAAACGTCCAGTCCCCCCAATGGCGCGACTTCGCCTGGAACGGCCGCCGCCTCGTCGTCGCGGGCACCGCCAGCAGCTCCGTCGGCATCGGCCCGCACACCGGCGGACACCTCTTCACGTTTCCCTCCGCCAGCCCCGCCCTCGGCGGCATGCAATCCATCGCCACCAACGGCAGCATCTTCGTCGCCGTCGGCATCGGTGGGGCCATCGCCACCAGCGAAAACGGCGAAACCTGGACGGCGCGCACCTCGCCCACCGCCAGCACTCTCCAAAAAGTCCGCTGGACCGGCGCCCGCTTTCTCTCCGTGGGGGCGAACGGAGCCTTCGCCTACAGCGCCGACGGCATTTCCTGGGCAGGCTCCACCATCGGTGACGGCACCGTCTCTTTCCACGGCGTCACCGAAAAACCCGCCCCGGACGCCGTCATCACCGTCGTCGGCAACGGCGGTACCATCTTCACCGCGCCCAATGCGAACCTCGCGTTCGTCCAGACCAGCCCCGCCGGCGTCCCCACCGGCCAGAGCCTCAGCGACATCATCTGGACCGGCCGGCAGTTCGTCGCCGTCGGCAACTCCGGCGCCGTCATCACCAACGGCACCTCAGGCGGACACCCGCTCATCACCCTTCATCCCGACCCCGCCGACATCGTCGTGCAGCCCAACGTCCCCATCACGCTCAACGCCGCCGCCCGCGGCGCCGCCAGCGTCCTCTGGCAGACCGCCACCGCCGCGGGTGGCCCGTGGACCGCGCTCACCGCCTCCAGCCCCGGCTTCAACACCCCCGGCGTCACCGTCACCACCAATGCCACGCGCTACTACCGCTTCAGCGCCACCAACACCCACGGCACCGCCTTCTCCCGGGCCGTCCGCCTCACCACCGAGACCCCCACCGCCGCCTGGACACGGCGCAACGGCTCCACGGTCTTCGGAAGCATCACCAGCGACGGCCGCCTCACCTACGCCAGATCGGGAAGCAAGATCCATCACAGCATCGACGGCCGCATCTGGGTCGAATCCCTCGCCGCCACCGGCAAGGCCGTCACCGGCATCGCCATCGGGCCGGACTCCGCCGCGGCCTCCACCGAAGGCGGAGGATCCTTCGCCCCCTATCCCCCCGCCACCGCCCTCTTCTCCACCGACCCGCGCTTCTGGAATACCGCCTCCGGCAGCGGCACCAACACCCGCCCCTTCATTGCCTGGGGTTCCGGAGCGTTCCTCTCGGGAGCGATTCCCCTCTCGCTGGTCAGCCGTCTCAACCTCTCCAATCCCGACGGCGGCGAATGGGGTTCCGACCTCTTTCTGCCCGGCTACACCATCGACGGCCAGGCGCTGGCCTCCGCTTTCTGGGACGGTTCCGATTTCCGCATCCTCGGCTCCTTCGCGGATCACTTCAAACTCCGGCCCGGCCTCCCGCCGACCCGCGAACGGCTCTACGACCCCGTCTCTCCCGCCATCTCCTCCACAACCACCCGCATGATCCGCTGGCGCGACCGGGAAATCCTCCTCGGCAACAACCGCCTCATCTACTCCCTCTCCGGCAACCTGGACATCGCCCCCCTCACCACCGTCAACAACACCTACGACCTCCGGAGCATCGCCGCCAACAAGGACCGCATCTTCGTCGCCGGTCGCCGCACCCCCGCCGGCGGCGGCGGCCCCGTGCTGCTCACCAGCACCGATGGCGTCAACTTCACCGACGCCACCCCGCCCACCGCCACCGGCCAGTTCAGCTCCGTCCACTGGAACGGCTCCCAGTTCCTCCTCAACGACAGCACCGGCGGCCTCTGGACCCTTGGCCCCGCCGGCACCGGCCCAGCCATCCTCTCCGTGCCGCGCCGCGTCGTCACCTGGACCGGAGAGCCCGCCATCCTCCAGGTCACCGCCCGCGGTGAAAACCTCAGCTACCAATGGTACAAAAACGCCGACTACAGCACCGCCGGCGGCCCCGTCTTCTCCGGCGGTCCCGTCTTCAATGCCGGCGTCGCCACCGAGCCCGCCACCTACTGGGTCCGTGTCACCGGCCAGCGCGGCGTCCACGACTCCCCCCTCATCCATGTCACTCCCGGTATCGCCGGGCGCGACTTCGACAGCACCGCCCTACACGGCTCGTCCGACACCACGGCGCTCGTTTACAACGGACTGTCGGCCCACAGCGCCGCCGCCGACGGCTCCGTCCGCAGCGCCAGCACCCCCTTCACCAACTGGTCCGCCGCCCACAGCCAGCCCGGAGTCCGCTTCAACGCCATCGCCTCTTCCGCCTTCGCCAACAGCGTCGCCGTCGGCAATGGCGGAGCCATCCTCCACTACAATGGCTTCACCTGGACCGCACGCACCAGCGGTACCACCGCCAACCTCAACGCCATCCTCTGGACCGGCTCCCACTTCTTCGCCGCCGGGGATGGCGGCGTCATCCTCCGCAGCGCCGACGGCGTGGCCTGGACTCCGGTCACCCCCTCCGGCGGCGGCTTTACCGCACCCGTCACCAACCTCCGCGGCATCGCCTTCGACGGCACTTTCCTCGTCTTCGTCGGCGACGGCGGCCTCATCTTCCGCTCCAACGCGCCCAACCTCAACCTCTCCTCCATCCGCACCAGCGGCACCACCCAGCGCCTCAATGCCGTCCTTTGGGAACGAGGAAAATTCCTCGCCGCGGGCGACGCCAGCACCATCCTCCAATCCGGCCACAGCGCCACCACCTGGACGGCCAACCCGCTCTCCGGCCTTCCCTACGCCAGCCAGCTCCACATCGCCTCCCTCGCCGCCAACTGGACCGATGGCGGCTACCTCGCCCTCGCCAACGACGGCATCCTCCTTCACAGCCCCGATGGTGTCGTCTGGAACCGGCACCGCGCGCCCACCGGCGGCCAGCTCTCCGCCCTCGCCTGGCACGGCGGGCGCTGGATCGCCGCCGGCAGTTCCGGCACCTACCATCTCAGCGGTCGCGGCACGCGCATCAACCTCGCTCCCGCCGTTCTCCAGCACCCCCAAAGCGCCACCATCCCCAGCGGCACAGGCACCACCCTCTCCTACACCGCCCGCGGCCCCGGCGTCTGGTCCTCCTGGCAATTCCGCGACAATCCCCTCGCCCCCTTCCAAAGCGTCGCCAACTCCAACGCCGTCTCCCTCGCCACCCCCAATCTCATCGCCGACCGCCAGTACAAAGTGGTCCTCAACAACCCGTGGGGCGGCCCCGTCGAAACCAACACCGCCCAGATCACCATCGGCGTCACCCTCGACGGTTTCCCGAAATGGTTGTCCGACCGCGGCTACACCAACCCCAATCCCAACGACGACCCCGAGAACTTCGGCATCCCCAACATCGTCCGCTACGCCCTCAACCTTCCCGACAACCGCGCTTCCGCCTTCGCCGCGCTCAACAACGCCTCCATCGTCCAGGACGGCGGCGCCTTCCTCCAGCTCCTCTACACCAGGCTCGCCGGCCTCTCCGACGCCACCGTCGAAGTCCGCTTCTCCCGCGACCTCGTGGACTGGAAACCACTCTCCGAACTCGGCGGCACCGACATCCAGACCGGCACCAGCCCCCCGGACACCGAACTCCGCCGCGCCCGCGTCCCCACCTCCGGCGAGCCCAGGCTCTTCCTCCGCATCTCCGCCACCCTGAATCCCCCCTGAATTGCGCTGATGGAAACCATCGGCCTGTCATTCGGGTCTGTTCCGGACGTTTCTCCGCCAGGTGCCCGCCAGTGGTTCCCGCCGTCGGACATCGCCGTGGACCAAGGCGGCTGCGCGGAAACCAGCCCGTAGGCTGTTAAAAATGTGGCTGCGAACGTCCCCCCGCAGGCTGTGCCTGGAGCGTCCCGCTCCAACTCTTTCAAGCCGCAGTCCAGTCACCTGCCAGCGCCTCCGCCTGCTTCAGATTCTTTTACCCCTGACGCTCGGTCCCCCGATGCGGAGAAATTTCCCGAGAGCGGAGGGACCTCCGATTCCACCGACGCTCGCGCCCGCAGGCAGAATATCCTTCCCGGTGTGAGAATTCGATCCCCGCGTTTCTGATGAAGATTGCCAAAATGATATGCTTTTTCATGATGAAAGCATGATCAAAGGGATTGTGAAAAACGGGCTATTGCTGGGAATCCTGATCACCAGCCCCGGAGAAGCGTGGGGACAATTGTGGAAAGGACAAGCCGGAGACATCAATGAACTGGAAAGGAAAGCCCGCCAGGGGGATGCGGAAGCGATGGCTGAGTACGCATGGCATCTCATCGAAGGGGTTGGAGGACGGCGTTACGTGCCAAAGGAAATCAGAGAGTGGTTCGGCACAGCCGCCGAAAACGGCAACCCGCTGGGAAAAGCCGGGCTTTCCCGTTGCCTCGTGCAAGGCATCGGTGGTCCCGTGGATTTCGCAAAAGCGTGGTCGCTCGCGGAGGAAGCCGCGGATGCCGGTCATCCGGAAGGCTGGAAACAAAAAGCCATTTTGCTCCATCGGGGCACCGGAACAGCGAAAGATGCCGCACTCAGTTTGGAACTCACCCGCAAAGCCAGCAATGCCGGCAGCGTGGCCGCAACCTGCAACCTGCGGGTCAAGACGAGAAGTGGAGATTACCTGGGACACGCGGAGCTGGCTCTCGAAACCGGACACATGCTTTCCATCCGGAACGCCCTGTACGGATATTCCAATATGAAGCTGATGCCGGAAACTTTCGAAATCGCGGGAAAATTGATCGACCGTGCCGAAGAGGGAGCCGCGCTGGACCATCCCATCGCCCTGCTCGCACTGGCATTCGTCCGGAGCAACCAAGGCGACTCGGATGCCTCCGCGGCATTGAAAGTCCGCGCATTGATGACCGGAGTGGAGGATGGGTACGACCAGATCCTGGGTGAACTGTCGCGGGCAGCCTCCCGCGACTGGAAATCCGATCATTTTCTCCGGCCCATCGACCATCGCCGCCTCGAATGGTGGGGCATTCAGCATGGAGTGAGGGGAGCCTGGCTGGCGGCACGGGTGTCGGAAACGTTGTTGGAGCCCTTGGGCGAACGGAAGCCGGACCCCAAACTCGCCGTGGATCTGCTTCGCCGGGAACTGCCTGATCCAAAAAAAGGAATCCACCTCAGACTGGCCCGGCAATTCATGCGGCAGACCAATCTTTTCGATCAATCTGAAATCCCCGCGGAACTCGCCGTAGCCCATGCGATTTATTCATCCGATTTGCATCCCTATTCGGTTGGCCTCACTTCCGTTTTGCTCAGTGGCCGCCAGCGGGGGGTGGAGCCGGAACTGGCAAAGGCCTACGCCGCAGCACGCCGTCCCGAATCCCGGGAGCACTGGAATGACCGGCAGATGGAGGAATTGAAGAATCAATTGGATGAGGAACAGCTCAAACTCTCCGATGAACTCCTCGCCGGGAATTTTCCGACCGCAGGGAAGTTTATCGAGGAAGCCCGGAAAATTCTCGAAGCCGCGGGTGACTGGAAACCGCCTCAGGGCTGAGGCACCGCCATATGAAGCGGCAGCCCGTGCTCGTGGTGCATCCGGTGCAACCAGCCGGCATATCGCGCGCTGTTTCCCATGAAGAGTGGTTTGGCGCGCAATGCCCCGAGCGTGAACGATAGAACCTCATGATTTCCTTCCCCGCCGAGATGCGGCGGCCGGTCCGGTGCAAAGCGCCGCACCCCGAGTTGGACGGTCGCCCCCTTGCCTGCCTTGCGGATCAAAGTGTGAAGTTCCATCACCGATTCAGGTCCTTCCATCGCTTTGCCATTCCAGGAAACGATCACATCGCCTCGTTGCAAGCCCGCTTTGTTGCCGGGGGATTCCTCTTTGACCTCCATAACCACGGGGTGGCAGTTTGAAACCTGTTCTTCATCGGTCTCGATATAGAGACTGAAAGTGATTCCAGTCTCCGGCTCACCCACACCTAGGTGGCGCCGTTCGTACATTCGCCGGAGAATCAACGGGCTGCTCCCCTGCAATCTGGAGCCGGCTTGGGGAGATGCGATCGCTTGGATCACCGGCCCCGGATGAAAATCTCCCGCAGCGGCAATTTTATCCACCCATTCCGTGAAATCGGGCGTCTTATCGTTTTCAAAGTGCCTGATGATCCCGGATACTTCTTCCGCAGGAGAAGATGACCAAATTATCGGCAAGAACACTACCATCCACCATTTCATCACAATGTGACGCACATAAAAAAATCCGTGCCTGAGCGTCAATGCCAAACCACAAACTGTCGCAAATACAGGAATGGACTGCTTTCCAAACTAAACGAACGAAAAACGAGTGGTACACCCGAAGGGACTCGAACCCCTAACCTTCTGATTCGTAGTCAGACGCTCTATCCAATTGAGCTACGGGTGCTTTGCGGCATGCGCGGGGCGGAAGAAAGCCGTAATGACCGGCAGGTGTCAAGGATTTCACTGCCTGAAATCGAAGCTCAGGGGCAAAAAAGAACGACAATTCGGGAAAAGAAACGATCAAAAACCCTGCGGACGGCTGTCGAGCTGGAAAATCTGGCCGGAGGTGTGGGGCAGGTGTTCCTCCAGATAGCGGATGAATCCGGCAGCGGCGTCCGGCGTGTTGAAGCGTTCCAGAACGTGATACTGACGGATCTCTTCCTTCCTTTTGTCCGAAATCCCATGAGTCATGGTGGTTTCCATGAATCCCGGGAGGATCGTGTTGACCCGGATGCCTTGCACTCCGTATTTGCGGGCAAGAGAAGCCGCCAATCCCAGAAGCCCCGCTTTGGCCGACGCATACGCGGTTTGGCCGGATGGCGGATGGATCGCCGAATGGCTGGAAATGAAAACGATATGACCGGATTTTCTCTTCACCATGCCGGGCAGAACCGCACGGGCGCACAGAACCGCTCCATCCAGATTCACGGAGAAAATCCCGTCCCTCTCGATTTCGCTCTGACGCAACAACGGGCCATCTCCAACCACCCCTGCGGCACAAACGAGGAGATCGACATGACGCGTGGAAAAATAGCCTGCCACGGCTTCAGGATCGGTGACGTCGAGTTCCCGCTTGCCGGGAGCTGAAACGGACCATCCGGGGCCGTGAAAGCGACGCTGCAAGGCTTGGCCAAAGCTTCCCTGCCCGCCTGTGATCACAACCGATTTCATGGCCGCGAAGTTTGTTCCGGATCGTCCGGATTCCACAAGAATCGGAAGTTTCCAAAAACCCGCGGATAGCTTGCGAACAACATCGGAAAAACCGGGAAAATCATCATCGGATGCCGGTTCGAGGCGTTTTCATGCGCAACGGATGATGAATCTTTCCCAACTTGTTCTTCCCGTGGAACAGGCATGGGATGGGTGAGGAACACGGTTTTCCGGGGGTTGTTCGCACTATGATGAAGATGATCTTAGGAAGGTCAAAAGGAAGAATTCATCATGGAATCGCCGGTTGGCTTGGTTGCAGCGAACCGGAGGGAGAGCCGTTTTGGAGCGTGGCATGCGGTGTCGTTTCCACAATTGGGATTGGTGGGAACGGTGCAACCTTCGGAAAGCCGTTCCGCAAAATGCGAAACGGAGTCGGCATCCTGCCGGTGTTCCTTTGAATCTCAGAGGAGCATGAGAGCGGGTTGCTCGATGAGTTTTTTCACCTCCGCGAGGAACGCCGCGCCGACGGCTCCATCGACCACCCGGTGATCGCAGGATAGGCCGAGATTCATGCGCAGGCCGGGAACGATCTGGCCGTTTTTGACGACCGGTTTTTCGATGGCGGCTCCCACGGAGAGAATCGCGGCTTGGGGAGGGTTCACGATGGCATCGAAGGATTCGATTCCCCAGGCACCGAGGTTGGAGACGGTGATGGTTCCGCCGTCGAATTCGTCGGGTTTGAGTTTTTTGTCCTTGGCGCGGACGGCGAAGTCTTTGACCGCGCGTGAGATGGCGAGAAGGGATTTGCTTTCGGCTTCCTTGATGACCGGCGTTACGAGGCCGTCTTCAACGGCGATGGCGACGGAGAGGCCGACGTGTTTGAATTTCACGATGTGGTCGCCCGCGAAGGATGCGTTGATGGCGGGGACTGTTTGGGCGGCGTTGACGACGGCTTTGAGGATGAAGTCGTTGACGGAGTATTTGTTGCCGTGGGTTTTTTCCGCCTGGTCGTTGACTTGTTTGCGCAGCGCCATGAGAGGCGAGGCGTCCACTTCGAGGTGCAGGTAGAAATGGGGGATGGTGACTTTGGAGGTGAGCAGGCGCGAGGCGATCACCTTGCGCATCGAACTGAGGGGGATGATTTCGTCGCCTTCCTTGGCAACGGGGGAAATGGCTTGGGGCTGGGACGCGGGTGCTGTCGCCGTGGCTTTCGATTTCGCGGATGCGGCGAGCGCGGCGGCGGCGGATGCCTCGCTGGATGCGGGTTTGCTTCCACTGGAGGCGGGAGCTCCTTCGACGTCTTTTTTCACGATACGGCCTGCGGGGCCTGTTCCTGTGATGGAGCTGAGGTCGATGCCTGTCTCCGCGGCGATCTTGCGGGCGAGAGGGGACGCTTTGATTCGTTCTCCGGTCTCCGAGGCGGCTGGCGCAGCTGGAGTTGTTTCCTTCGGTGTTTGGGGGGTTTCCTTTTCCGCGGATTCTTCGGCGGCGGGTGTTGCTTTCGCGGATGGTGCCACGGGTTCCGCGGGGGAATCTCCGGAGTCGCCGTCGAGCACGGCAAGGACTCCACCGATGGGGGCTTTTTCGCCTTCCTGGATCCGGATTTCGGTGATGGTGCCTTCATCGAAGGCTTCCATTTCCATGGTTGCCTTGTCGGTTTCGACTTCGGCGAGGATGTCTCCGATTTCCACCTGATCCCCCACTTGTTTGTGCCATTTGACGAGGGTGCCCTCGGTCATGGTGTCGGAGAGTTTCGGCATTTCGATGTTCACAGGCATGGCGTGGGATGGAGATGAGGTGGCGGACAAAGGATGGGAGATTGAAGTGGCAATTCCAGCCTTTTTCGATGGTTGAAGGGGAAAGAAAAAGCGCGAAGGCATTCACGACCTTCGCGCTTTGGGAAAACGAAACTGGTTTGGGGCTCAGGGAGCGATGGGTTTCATCGTGGGAACCAGGCCGAGGTTCGGGCTGCCGGAGGAACCCTGGGCGCTGGACAACTTGATGAGCTTGTCGGAAGTGGTGCCGCAGCAGTCTTTCTTCGGGCAGTAGAAACGGGTGCACTTGTTGCAGGGAACGCGGACCTTTTTGGTGACGGTCTTGAAACGGGGAACCTTTTTCTCGACCGTCTGATACATTCCGCCGCTTTTCGCGGAGCCGCCCACCCAGACGTCCTCGGTGATGATGTCGTAGTGGCAGGTTTTCACCTGACGGGTCTCGGTGCGGTATCCGGCGGTGGAGCTATGGATGCCGAACATCGTGCAACAGGAGGAGAAGCCGAGGGAAACGGCCACGAGCGAGACGATCAGAAGCAGGTTTTTCATGGGTCGTATTTTATATTTTGATGGGAAAATCAGAAGAGACAGCAGCAGGAAGACAAGGCGAGTGCCAGTCCCGCGACGATGGTGGCCGTAATGATGTGATTCATCCTCGGCGATGCTAGAAAGAGTGCCCGGCTTGGCAATGAAAAAGACCTGGGATTTCAACGATGCGGGGGCTCAACCGTTGGTCACGCTGATGACCACGCCGTTTTCGATTTTGAAATTGAGGCGATCGGGGCGGTAGTCCATGGTCATGGGCCGGGGTTCACCGTCGATCTCGATGATGCGATGGGAAAGCCCGGCTTCCCCGGCTTGTTCCGCGGCGGCTTCGGTGGTGAGACCGATGTATGCGCTGAAATCATCGGAAGGGAGCGGCTCTTCTTCGTCGGTTTCCACGGGGGGTTCTTCCGTGATTTCCTCGTTGGGAACGGTGGCTTCGTCCGCAGGGGAGGAGGTTTTTTTCAGACATGCCGCCAGCCCTAAAAACAGAAGCAGAGGAAGGTATTTCATCGGGCGATCATCATGAAATGCCGGTGGTTTGCAAGATGGGATTCTGCTTCAGGGGGCAGGAGCGGTGACGGAGCGCAGCCAGGCGGTGAGGGATTCCTCGGTGTGATCGCCGGAGGCGAGGGCGAGATAATGGGGATATTTTTCTTCCTCACCGACATTGAAGACCATGCCGTTGAGATTGAGGAAAAGTTCGCAGGCAATGGCGGCGGTCCGCTTGTTGCCGTCGAGAAAGGGGTGGTTTTTCGCCAGGCCGTGGGCGTAGGAAGCGGCCAGGGCGCATAGGTCTGGCGGAGGATCTCCGTAATGCCAAAGTTGTTGCGGACGAGCAATGGCGGAGAGGAAGAGGCCTTCGTCGCGAATGCCGCTGATCCCGCCGTGTTCGGCAAGCTGGCGCTGGTGGGCCAGGCGAAGGGTTGCTTCTTCGATCCACTCGGGTTGAGCCGTGTTCATGTGGATTTATTGAGCGAGTTTTCGCAGCATGTTCCGGTTTTCGCGCATGATGCGCTCGGCGACTTCCATTTGGCGTGAGACTTTGTCGTTGAATGGGTTGAGGAGAACACCATCGGGTGTCTCGGTGACGGTGAGGGTATCTCCTTTTTGCACGCGGAGTTTTTCGAGAATTTCCTTCGGCAGGATCACGCCGGCGGAGTTGCCGATGGAGATGATTTTGAGGGTGGTGGTCATGGGGGGATTATAACTTTTGTTTTAACAAGGGCAAGAGGAAGAAAAAACCCGGCGCACCGAGGAAGGAGGCCGGGTTTTTGGGGAAGGAGGAAGATGCCGACTTGAAGCCGACGCTCCGTCAGGCGATGGAGAGGACTTTTTCGACGATCCGTTTTGGATTTGGAAGTTGCTCGTTCTCAATGTGTGGCGAGTAAATCGCGGGGGCGTCGATGGTGCAGACTCGTTTGATCGGGGCGTCGAGGTGGTCGAACGCGTGATCCTGGATGAGGGTGGCGACCATGGCGGAAACACCGCCGAAGGGCTTGGATTCATCGACGAGGACCACCCGGTTGGTTTTCATCACGGATTTGAGGATGGCGTCCTGATCGAGCGGGCGGATGGAGCGGAGGTCGAGGACATCGGCGCTGATGCCGTGTTCCGATTGAAGGGTTTCGGCGGCTTCCAGAGCGTGGAGGACGGAGCGGCCGTGGGCGATGAGGGAGACATCGGAGCCTTCGCGCTTGAGGTCGGCGAGG
>CAZVSA010000115.1:0-12030 GCA_964629955.1 uncultured Luteolibacter sp. | reverse complement strand
CGCTTGCCCGGAACGATCCCATTGGCGGTGCGAAAACGCACGTGAAACCTCCCGCGATCATGCGACAGTTTGACCAACCTGCCCCATCCCCTCCTTTGTCCCTTGCGCAAGGTCCCGGCAAATACCAGCCTCCCCCCACCTTCCGGCATCTGAAATCCGCTTTCTTCACCACCATGCCCAAACTCCTCCTTTTCCTCACTCTCCCGCTCTACATTCTCGACCAGATCACCAAGTTCTGGACCGTAAACCATTTTCCCGAGCCCCATCCGGGCTACAATTCCTCCTTTGAGTCGATTCGCGTCTTCGAGGGAGTGTTCCACCTTGTCCGGGTGCACAACCAGGGGGTCGCCTTCGGTTTCGGAAACGGCACCGCATGGGCTCCCGTCGTGTTCCTGATGGTGCCGCTGATCGCCCTCGTTCTCATCAGGGTGTTCTGGGTAAAAGGCGTGTTCAAGCATCCCCTCTCGCAGATCGCCGTGGCCCTTCTGCTGTGCGGCATTCTCGGGAACCTGACAGACCGTCTCGTTCAGGGTTTCCTTCTCGAATCCGTGGCGGAAGGCACGTTCTGGCAGCGGCTGTCATCCGGTTACGTGGTCGATTTCCTCCTCGTGCACGTTCCCTTTTACGACAAGATCGTCCCTTCCAGCGAAGGCTGGTGGCCGGCTTTCAATGTGGCGGATTCCTGCGTCTGCATCGCGGCGGGCCTGCTTTTCATCGGCACCTTCCGCGAGGAGCAATCCGCGAAGAAGGCCTCCGCCAAGGAAGCGGAGAACGGCGTGAATCCCTGAGGGGTTGCAAGAGGGGTGGCGGCCGATGATCGCCACCACGGCGGATGCACGGGAAAAATTCGTTTCCCATGCCCGGCGGGAAACCCGCACAATGGGCTTCGCAAAACCCATGACCGCCGAAGAAAACCCATACGTTCTTACCGCGGAACGCGCGCAGGCGCCGCCCGCCACTTTCCGTGAAAGGCTCAAATACCTCGGCCCCGGGCTGATCCTCACCGCTTCCATCGTGGGCTCCGGGGAGCTGATCGGGACGACCATTTTCGGCGCCCGGGCGGGCTTTGTCGCCTTCTGGGTCATCGTGGTGAGCTGCTTGGTGAAAGTCGCCCTGCAACTGGAATTCGGAAAATACGCGCTCTATACGGGCCGCAGCACGATGGCCTCGCTCAACCGGCTGCCCGGCCCGCGGCTGGGCCGGGGGAACTGGGCGATCTGGGTCTGGTTTCTCGTGATGGTGGTGAAACTCCTGCAAGTGGGCGGCATCGTCGGTGGTGTGGCGATTCTCCTGAACATCGCGATCCCCGCGGTCCCCGTGATTGCCTGGCTGCCTCCGGTGGTGATCCTGTCCTGCTCGCTGGTGATGCGGGGGTATTCCATGATCGAAAAAGCCTCGATCATCATGACAGTGATTTTCACCTTCACCACCCTGCTGTCGCTGCTGGCGCTGCAATGGACTCCGCTGGCGGTGACGGGGGAGGAGCTGCTTTCCGGAATGACATTCGGTTTGCCGCACGAGGTGGTTTTCTACGCTTGGGCCGCATTCGGGATCACCGGCATCGGCGGCGACGAGATCCTGGTTTACAATTACTGGCTCATCGAAAAGGGCTACGCGGCGAAGACCGGCCCCAGGGACGATTCCCCGGAGTGGAACGCGCGGGCCAAGGGATGGATGAGGGTGATGAGGCTCGATGCCCTGATTTCCATGGCCATCTACACGGTGGTGACCGCCGCTTTCTATTTGCTGGGCGCGGCGGTGCTCCACCGCCTGGGGGAGCTGCCTTCGGACAAGGATCTGCTGCACCGCCTGAGCCTGATCTACACCGAGTCCCTGGGACCGTGGGCGAAGTGGCTCTATCTGCTGGGAGGGGTGGTGGTGCTGGCATCCACCCTGCTGGCCGCCACCGGTGCCTGGAGCCGCCAGTTCGCGGATGCGGCGGGCGAGTTCGGATACATCAACTTCCTCGACAACCGGCAGCGGAAAAAGGCCGTGACGTTTTTCACATGGTTGTTCCCGTGCATGTGGGCCGTGATGTTTCTGATCGTCAGGGACAGCGCGACGATGGTGCTCATCGGCGGCGCGGCGACGATGGCGGTGCTTTTCGTGGTGGTCTTCGCCTGCATCTGGTTCCGGCTGAAAACGCTTCCGCCCGCCTTGAAGCCCACCCGCTGGTACGATGCGGCTCTGGTGATCAGCATTCTCGCGATCATCGCGGTCGCCATCCAGGCCCTTTCCACCGCAATCCTGCGGGTGATAGGTTAGGACACGCGCCCTCGCGCAACAGAGCGCCCGCATTTTCCCCATCGCCTGAACGGGCGGCATGCCCTATGCTCTCTTTCGATATGCCGGACGTGGAAGAAGGATTCATGCTGCGGGCCATCCAGTTGGCGCGGGAGGGAATGACCCGGGGGGCCGGAGGGCCGTTCGGCGCCGTGGTGGTGAGGCAGGGCGCGATCGTGGGGGAGGGCTGGAACCGGGTGCTGGAGACCAACGATCCCACGGCGCACGGAGAGGTCACCGCCATCCGGGACGCTTGCGCGCGCCTCGGGACTTTTTCCCTGGAGGGATGCGAAATTTTCACCACCGGCCAGCCATGCCCGATGTGCCTGGGGGCGATCCTGTGGGCGCGCATCGGCGTCATTCATTATGGTTTCCGGATCGAGGACGCGGCGGGGATCGGCTTCGACGACAGTGAGTTTTTCAAACAAATGGCGCTGCCTCCGGAACAAAGATCCGTCCCCGCCCGGGAGCTTTGCAGGGAGCAGGCGCTCGCCCTGGCGGAGGACTACATGAAATTGCCCGGAAGGCGGCACTACTGAAACGGATCGAACTACGCGGACGGCTTGCTTGACGCACCGCCCCCGCGATGCGGAACATCGCAGCCATGGCATGGAGGATCGACGATGCGGTCGCCCACGGTGAAATCGACAATACCGTCGAGGGTCGCACCACGGGCCGGATCTGGCTCGCCGGGCGCGAGGAGCCTTTGTTCCTCTCCCTGGAAGGCGATTGCTGGAGGGATCTCGCCGGCACGCGGCTCCAGTTCGAGAATCCGTCGCCAAGGTGCTCGGCGGATGCGGAGGAGCTGGATGTGGACCAGGCCGGGGTGATCGGCGACATGACGGCTTCCCGCAAGGCCCGCATTCCGCTGGCGGAGGACGGAGAGTTGCAAAAAGTCCAGCGCGGCGGCGGGGAAATCCCCCATGTATGGAAAAACATCCTCTACCTCGAATGGTTCAGCGAGATCAACGGGCGCGTGGTGATCGAGACCAGCTCCTTTCTGCTCACGATCTCCCCGCATGAATGGCAGATGGACGAGGATGAGGAGGAAGCGCAGAAACTCGCGAATCTCAACGCCATGCGGGATTTCATGGCCCAGGTGATCCGCCGCAGGAACCCGGACGGCCCGGAGCCGGAAACCGCCGGAGAGCTGGATGAATTCGCCTGGGAGGAAAGACTCAAGGAATCGGACCGGCTCACCAACGCCTATCAGGAAGTTCTGGAGAAATACATGGAGGATGTCGACAGCGCGCAGAAGGAAGCCTTCGTGATGGGCTGGGACGGCCTGCTCGACGCCCTCGCGGAGCGCGACGAAGCGGGCGAGGACATCTACGACTACGATTTCGAGGAGGAGGGTTCCCCGTCCGATTCCTTCGGGATTTTCGGCGACGACGAAAGCGAGGAGGAGGAGGAGGATTTCCCCGACGAGGATGCGGACGACGAGGACGAGGAACATCCGCTCCAGGCGCAGGCGCAGGCATTGGTTCTGCGGGCGGTGGATCTGATCGGGCGCGACGAGGGCCCCGGCACCCTGTCCCACCTGCTGATCACCAATTTGCTCCAGGTGAGCGGAAAACTGGCGGCCATTCTCAATCACAGGGGCAGCGGCTACGAGCCGGAAACCGGCTTCGTGCTGGCGGTGCTGAAGCGGTGCCTGAACTGGCTGAATGAAGCGGTGGGGGCCTGCCAGGAATTATGCGATGCGGAACAGGACGCGGATCAGAAAGCGGCCCTGGAGCACCTGAAACATTCCGCGTTCGAGATTCGCGACGGCATTGTGGCGCTGCGCCGGGAGTTGAACCAAAGTTGAGAATGGAGACTTGCGACCCGCCGGATATGGGTTATCCACGGCGGTGATGAAAGCAATTCCTATGATCGCCGCAGCCTTGGCCGTCGTCGTTCTCAGTTCCTGCAACACGACGATCGGCTTGAGCCGGGATATGAGAATCCTCGGAGAGGGCATGGAGAACCAGGCGAACAAAACCCGCGGAACGAACCCCGGCCAGGACGCATCCCACGCTCCCGTTTATTGACGCGGGGCCACCCGCTCCTCAATAGCCCCGCCAGAACGCGAAGGCGCACACGAGTGTTGCCAGGCCGTATGCCAGACCGGCGGCGGAAACAGCGGTCCAGCGTTTCGGATTGGCCGTGACCCATGTCACGCCGTCACGGAAGAGATACGGCATGCCCACCCAGAACATCGATGCGGTGAGCAGGGCGTAGGCAAAGATGGGAATCAACAGGCGCGAGGAAGGATCTTCAAGAAACGCGGCTTCCAGAAGTGGTGACGCCACCATCAGCCCGATCAATCCGAGCGCCCGGACGGCGAGGAAATCGCGAACGCTGATCGCCACCAGCACCAGCGTGACGGGAACGAGCAGGCGCAGCAGCGGCTTCGCCGCGTTGAACTCGCCCAGATCCATCGCAAGCGCGCTCAGGCGGCCCAGATTTTCCGGCGCGACGAGCAGCCAGAACCAGGCGAGACCGATGCCTAGCAGAATCTGGCCGGCAAACTGGTTTCGCGGAAATTTCCTCAGAAAACCCTGCACCATGGCCGGTTTTGCCAGCATCAGGGCATGGCTGCCGATGAGCCAGACGGCCAGAATCAAGCCGGTGGCAAAGAGGGGCAGGCGTTCATACAGGTGCATGCGGGCACCGGACTAAGAGCGGGGGGGAGAACATTCAAGTGCCAACTTCCCGGAGGGAATTCACGGAAACTCCACGGAATCCTCTTTCTCCCTTCATCTCCGGGGCTTTCACTCGCGGATGTGAATTTCCGCGACCTGATCCAGCCCGGCACCGATTGGCTTGACGAGCCGTCGGCGGGCAGGGTTTTTCGCGTGGCCGCCACGGCCGCCGCCGGGTTGGCGATCTATGGATTCACCGTGGGATACTGGCGCTCCCCGGTCATGGCTTTTTACGTGGCGGCGAAAATGCCCCTGCTGGTGGCGCTCACGCTGGGCTGCAACGGACTTCTCAACGGCCTGCTCGGGCTTCTGCTGGGAACCGGCCTAGGATTCCGGCAATCGCTGCTCGCGCTGCTGAGCGCCTTCGCGGTCGCGGCTCTCATCCTTGGATCGCTCGCCCCCGTCACCTTCCTGCTTGCCTGGAATGCCCCTCCGCCGGATTCCCCGGGCGCTACGGGAGCGCATGCCGGGTATCTGGTTTTTCACACGTTGTGGATCGGCTTCGCGGGCATCACCGCGAACGTGCACCTCCACCGCCTGCTCGCCTCCCGGGCCCCCGGCCCGATGGCGGCGAACGCCACCCTGTTCGCCTGGCTGGCGGGCAACGGCTTTCTGGGCGCGCAGTTCTCATGGGTTCTCAGACCGTTTTTCGGCAACCCGAATCTGGAGGTTGCCTTCCTCCGCCCGAATCCCATGCGGGGGAATTTCTATCAGGTCGTCTGGCGCTCACTGGACCACATCACCGGCGGGCAAGCCTGGATCGCCCTGCTCGTCATCCTGATGTCCGTAACCCTTCTCATCTCCCGCGCAATGCGCCCCACATCCAAACACCAACCCACCCCATGAACCCGGAAGACACCCAGCAACCCGCTCCGCCACCGCCACCACAGCCGCCCGAAGCTCCCCTGCCCGAGCGCCCGGACCTGAAAACCCTGGTGGAGGCCATCCTCAGACGGCCCGGGGCGCTTCTCGACTGCCTCGCATCCCCCAACCACGGGGCCACGGGAAAATTCGCGCTGATCGCCCTCGTGTCGCTTGCCCTGTTCGGGTTCGTCCTCGGCTGTTTCGCGAAACACGAACAACTGTGGGCCGCTCCGCTGAAGGTCATGGGTGGCGCAACCATCGCGGGGCTGATCTGCTTCCCCAGCCTCTACATCTTCGCAACGCTCGCCGGAGCCAGGGTCTCCCCCGGCCGGCTCCTCGCCTGCCTCACGGGTGCGGTGGCATTGGCGGGGCTGCTTTTGCTGGGCTTCGCTCCGGCGGTCTGGATCTTCGCGGAATCCACCGACTCCTTCGGTTTCATGGGGTTTCTCGCTTTGGGGGCATGGATCGTGGCGGTGATTTTCGCGCTGCGTTTCCTTCAACGGGCCATCCTTGAGGCGGGGGGCACCCAGAAAGGCCCGCTGGTCCTGTGGGGTTTCGTTTTCCTGCTGGTGACCCTGCAAATGACCACTTCGCTCCGGCCCATTCTCGGGCGCTCCGATCAATTCATGACCCAGGAGAAGAAGTTTTTCCTCCAGCACTGGGGGCAAACGATAGACGAATCCCTCGCCCCATCCCGGCGCTGATCCCCGCAACCCGGCCATGAAAAAAACATCCCCGCCCCGCGGCCAGGCCCCTCCCCGTCCGGCACCGCCCCGCCCGTTCCGGAAGAAAAAGCTTCCGCCCCCGCCCGAGATTCCCCGGGGATGGCCCTGCTGGCGGGACGAGCTTTTGTGAAACGCACAAGCCACCGGCCGGATTGACACATGGAAAACCAATTGCCACGATCCCGGCCCGATGGAGTCGAAAAATTCCCAACCCGGAGCCGGAGACCGCATGCGGATTCCCGTCTTCCCCATCGCCTGTTGGTTGCTCGGCGTGATCGCGTTCGTCCAATTGCTCATCGCCGGCATGGCTCTCGCCACACGTTTCGAGGAATCCCGCGAGACGAGAATCGTGGAAAAGGAAGTCACCAGGCTCGTCACCGTCCGCATTCCCACACCGCGCGAACCGGACGAGCATTCCATCGTCGTCCGTCCTCCCTCTCCTCCGCCACAGCCGGTGGCCGAAATCCCGCCCGCCCCCGCGCCCACCCCCATCCAATCCCCCGCCGTGGCGGACCCGAGGGCCGAGCGGCTCCTCACGGAAGCCAGGGAAGCGCGTGTCGCCGGAGACATGGGGCGCGCCATCGTGAAGCTGGAGGAAGCGATCAACCAATCTCCCGAAGAAGCGCCCATTCACTACGAACTGGGTTTGGTGCACGAGCAGATGGGCGTTTTCGACATCGCCTCCGCCCATTACGAAACGGTTTTCCGGATGGGGGTTTCCGGCGCGGGCGCTCTCTACGAATCGGCGGCGGCAAAACTCCGCGACGGCTTCGAGCAACCGGGCGACATGCTCGGCAAGCTGTCCCTCGGGCGAATCCTCGTTTTTGAAGACCCCGAAAATGACGATGGCGAGCAGGTGGTCCTCACCATCCCGGTCCAGAAAGCTCCGGGTGTCGATGTGGACCTCGATGGCATCGACATCACCGTGAGGTTCTTCAACCGCACCTCGAAAGGTGAAATCGTCGAGCGCGGGGAGGACACCGTGGTCGAGGAACAATGGGTTTCCCTGCCGTTCGACTGGCAGGGCGGGGAGGAGAAGCTGCGGATGAACTATTTCATCCCCCGCGCGGGCGGCCAAATGGAGCATCTCTTCGGCGATGTGCGCTACTACGGCCAGGTGGTGATCCTCCACTACAAGGGCGAGGTGATGGATCTCCAGGCCCGGCCCCGCGATCTCGCCGCCCGCCTCTCCCACCAGCCCTCTTTCGATCCCGGCGCTTTGCCATTCCCGGACTTTCTCGGCCCGGATGTCCTGCCGCTTGACTTCGATCCGGACATTCCGCTCCTTCCGTCCAGGTGATCCCCGCCGCGGATTTTTCTTCGTGGATGCCCCACCCGCCAAACGACAGACCGGATGTTCCACATCGTTTTGCACGAACCGGAAATCCCGCACAACGCGGGCGCGGCGGGCCGTCTCGCACTCGCAACCGGCTCCACCCTGCACCTCATCGAGCCCTTTGGATTTTCCCTTGAGGACAAATACGTCCGCCGCACCGGCCTCGACTACTGGCATCAGGTGAACCTGCGCGTCTGGAAATCCTTCTCCGAACTCGAAGCCTCCGCCGGCGGGGGAGCCCGCTTCTGGTTTCTCAGCACCAAAGCCGCCGCATCCCCCTGGAGCACCCGCTTCCAGGCCGGCGACTACCTCGTCTTCGGCAGGGAAACCCGCGGCCTTCCGGAAAATCTCGTCACCGCCGCGGGGCCTCGCGCCCTTCGCATCCCCATGGCACCCGGCGGCACCCGCAGCCTCAATCTCTCCACCGCCGTCGCCATCGTTCTCTACGAAGCCATCCGCCAGCAGGATCCCGGCTGGTAGCTTCCGCCAACCGGCACGCGCAAAACGAAAAAGCGCGACCGGAAGAACCGGCCGCGCCTTGAAAGCATGTCGGGGAATCAGCCCGCGAAGTTCGCGGCCGCCACATCCCAGTTCACCACATTCCAGAACGCGGAAATGTAGTCCGGACGGCGGTTCTGATAGTTCAGGTAATACGCGTGTTCCCACACATCCAGCCCGATGACCGGCGTGCCTTCCACACCCGCCACGGCCTTGCCCATCAGCGGGCTGTCCTGATTCGCCGTGGAGCCCACGGAAAGTTTTCCGTCCGCACCCTTGATCAACCACGCCCAGCCGGAGCCGAAACGGGTCGCCCCCGCCTTCGCGAAAGCCTCCTTAAAAGCATCGAACGACCCGAACGCCGCGTCGATCGCCGCCGCCAGATCACCGGACGGAGCATTCGCGCCACCGGGGGCGATCGCCTTCCAGAAAAACGCGTGGTTCACATCACCCCCCGCGTTGTTGCGGACCGCCGTGCGGATGTCCTCCGGCACGGAAGCGAGATCCCCGATCAGTTCCTCCGAACTTTTCGCCTCCAGATCCGCCTTGCCGGCGATCGCGTTGTTCAGATTGGTGATGTAGGCGTTGTGATGCTTCGAATGATGGATTTCCATCGTCTTCGCATCAATGTGCGGCTCGAGAGCGTCGTATGCATATCCGAGTTCCGGAAGGGTCTTGGCCATGGTAGTGAGAGGTTGGATTGGGCCTTGTGCTTCCGCCGGATTGGACGGACAAGCAAGGCGACGCCCATTACGAAAGCCAGCAACCACTTTCCCGCAAGGACAAATCCGCCATGCCTCCCGAACTCCTGCCCATTCTCCCGGAAATCCTCTCCGCCATCGCGGGATTCCTCATCGCCTGGATCGTCACGTTTCTCATCGGCAAGGCGAAGCTCAACTCCATCAGCGAACAACTGAAAGCCGAGCAACGCCGCGCCACCGAGATCGAAGCCCGCCTCGCCGTCGCCACCGAGGAAGCCGAACGCAACGAAACCGACGCCCAGACCTTCCGCAACCAGCTCTCCGAAGCCCGCTCCCGCCACGAAGCGGAAATGAAAGCCGCCGCCGAAAAACAAGCCCTCCTCGAACGCGCCGAAATCAAACTTTCCGACACCTTCAAAGCCCTCTCCGCCGACGCCCTCCGCTCCTCCACCGAGCAATTCCTCCAGCTCGCAAAATCCTCCCTCTCCACCCAGACCGAGGAAGCCAAGGGCGAAATCGAAAAACGCAAGGTCGCCATCGAAGCCCTCGTCAAACCCGTCGCCGACTCCCTCGGGAAATTCGAGCTCCGCATCGGCGAAATCGAAAAAGCCCGCGAAGGAGCCTACGCCGAACTCAAGGAACAGGTCCGCGCCCTCGGCGAAGGCCAGCTCGGCCTCCAGCGCGAAACCGCCTCCCTCGTCAAAGCCCTCCGCCAGCCCACCGGCCGCGGCCAATGGGGCGAACTCCAGCTCCGCCGCGTCGTCGAACTCGCCGGCATGCAGGAACACTGCGACTTCGAGACCCAGCACCACAGCACCACCGACGAAGGCCGCAACCTCCGCCCCGACCTCATCGTCCGCCTCCCCGCCGGAAAAACCATCGTCGTCGATTCCAAAACCCCCATGGACGCCTACCTCGACGCCCTCGAAGCCACCGACGACACCGCCCGCGACCTCGCCCTCCAGCGCCACGCCCAGCAGGTCCGCACCCACATCCAGCAGCTCGCATCGAAAAACTACTCCGCCCAGTTCGCCGAAGCCCCCGAGTTCACCGTCCTCTTCCTTCCCAGCGAATCCTTCTTCTCCGCCGCCCTCCAATACGACCCCGGCCTCATCGAGCGCGGCGTCAACCAAGGCGTCATCCTCGCCACCCCCACCACCCTCATCGCCCTCCTCCGCGCCGTCGCCTACGGCTGGCGCCAGGAATCCATCGCCGAAAACGCCCGCGAAATCTCCCAGCTCGGAAAAACCCTCCACGAGCGCCTCGGCAAACTCGCCGACCATTTCGCCAAACTCGGCAAATCCCTCGGCAACGCCGTCGATTCCTACAACAGCGCCATCGGTTCCCTCGAAACCCGAGTCCTCCCCACCGCCCGCAAATTCGAGGAACTCAAAGCCGCCCCCGACAGCGCCTCCATCCAGAACCTCGAACCCATCGACAAAACCCCGCGCCTCGCCGCCCCGGAGCCATCCCCATCCCTCGGCCCCGAAGACGACTTTACCTTCGTCCCCGACCCGCCTTCCAGCGCCCGCAACGCCGCCAGCGACCTCCGCAACGCCCTGTAGCGGCGATCACCGGTCGCCGCACCCATCCTTGCCATAAAACCAGTTTTATGGCAAATTTCCCCCATGAAAACCACCCTCGACCTCCCCGACGATCTCATGCGCGAGGTGAAAATCCGCGCCGCCAAAGAAGGAAAAAAACTCAAAGAGATTTTCGAGCGCGCCCTCCGCAACGACCTGAACTCCGCCGCTTCCCAACCCACTCCCACCCGCCCCATCATCGTCACGGACCCCATCCACGGTCATCTGGTAGTCAAAAGCCCTCCTGATGCCCCTGTCTCCAAAATGACCATCGAAGAAATCCTCCAACTCGAACAGGACGCTTTAACCGCAGACGATCTGATCCGTGCAGGCCTCACTACTTGATACCAACCTATGGCTCGCGCTTACCTTCGAGCAACATCCTCATCACCATCTGTCCGGGGCTTTCCTTGATACTCTCGGCTCGCAGAATCAGGCCGCATTCTGCATCTCCACCGAACAAAGTTTCCTTCGTCTGGCCACCTCTCCCTCGATTCTCACCCAATACCGCGCCGAAGGACTGACAAATCATGACGCCATCGGATTCCTGAATCGATTCCACCAAACCAATCACATCATATTCCTCGAAGAACCACCCGGCACCCGTGATCTCTGGCTCCGCCTCGCGGATCGTCCCACCTCCTCGCCCAAGCTCTGGATGGACGCCTACCTCGCCGCCTTCGCCATCACTGGAAACCTCCGCTTCGTCACCTTCGACGCCGCCTTCCGCCAATTCCAGCCCCACGGCCTCCGCCTCCATCTCCTCTCCCCCTGAAATATGCTCCCCGCCCTCACCGGCCAATCCCCCGAACAACTCGCCTCCTTCCTCAAGGACGCCGGGGAGCCCGCGTTCCGCGCCGGACAGATCCTCGACTGGGTCTGGAAAAAAAAGGTCACGTCCATCGACGACATGACCAACCTCCCCGCCGCCCTCCGCGAAAAACTCGCCGCGAATTTCCGCCTCGGCGCGCTCGACCACACCCACACCCAGGGCTCCTCGGACACCACCCGCAAATTCCTCTTCCGCCTCCACGACCACCGCTACGTCGAAAGCGTCCTCATCCCCGCCAACCCCGCCCTCTACGGTGAAAAATCCGACCGCCGCACCCTCTGCGTCTCCTCCCAGGTCGGCTGCGCCTACGGTTGCAAATTCTGCGCCTCCGGCCTCGCCGGTTTCACCCGCAACCTCGATCCCTCCGAAATCGCCGGCCAGGTCCTCGCCGCCGAGCAACTCTCCGGCGAGCGCGTCGACAACCTCGTCTTCATGGGCATGGGCGAACCCTTGGCCAACCTCGACAACCTCCTCGCCGCCATCGCCCTCATCACCGGCGAAAAATCCCTCCATCTCGGTGC
>CAZVSA010000114.1:0-12103 GCA_964629955.1 uncultured Luteolibacter sp. | reverse complement strand
CCGGCGAGGGCGCCGGAAACAGCACGCGATGGCGCGTGCGGTCCCCCTTTAAGATTCCAAAATGGCTCTGGAGGATTGCGGCGTTCCGGCTTGATTTGTTAAGTTGTCCGAAATAGTTTCTCGACCCGCATCAGGAAACGTTCATGGCGAAACCACGTCCGAAACCGGCTCCTCCCCGTGCGCCGAAGAACCAGCGGCGGACGCGGGCATCCTTTGTGGAAACCGTGAGCCGAGCAAACCGGAAGCGGCGACCGGTGATCGCCGCCACGGGGGCATCCTTCGTGGAAACGGTGAGCCGCGCGAACCGGCGGGCGCACGAGAAGGCGAACCGGAGAACGGACAGGCGGGGGATGAAATCGGTCAAGGCCGCGATCGCTGCGGCGGGTCCGGAGGAGGAGGCTCCGGCAATCCACTGGCCCGGCCGTTTTTTCCGCTGGGGGCTGGCCTTGCTGTTGCTGCCGCTGTGCTGGGTGACGAGCTGGACGTTTTTGTCGCGTTTCGCCCATGCCACGGTGCACGGGGAGTTTTGGAGAACGGAGGAGTTCTGGTTTTTCGCCACGGGTGGACTGATGATGACGGGGTGGTTTTGGTCGGGTTTGCTGCGGAGGCCTTTCCTGTATCTTTACGTGCTGGGCCACGAGCTGACGCACGCGGCTTTCGTGCTGATGTTCCGTGGAAAGGTGACGGGTTTCCATGTGAGCGCGGACGGGGGGTACATCACGACGAACAAGACGAACTGGCTGATCGCGCTTTCGCCGTATTTCGTTCCGTTTTGGTCGGTGGTTGTGGTGGCGTTGTTCGCGGTGGCGAAGTGGTCCGCGGAGATTCCCCCGGTTTGGGACAAGGCGATGTACGCGTGGCTGGGGGCGACGTGGACGTTCCACATGGTCTGGACGTTGTGGATGATTCCGCGCGATCAGCCGGATTTGAAGGATCAGGGGACGCTTCTTTCGCTGGTGGTGATTTATTTCGCGAACCTGTCGCTGCTGGTGGCGCTGCTTTGTCTGGGGGATGAGGCTCCGCTGGATTCCGCGAGGGATTTCGGGCGGGAGTGGCTGCGCCATGCGGCGACGTGGGGGGATGAAATTTTCCGCCGGATGGATGGAGAGGTGGGAAAGATCCGCCGGATTTTTGAAATTTGAGGGGAGGGGAGAATCTGGCTTTGCGGCGGGAACGGCGGGGCTAACATCCGGCCATGGCGACACAAGCGGGACTGTTGAAATTGCCTTCCCATTTTGAAATCGAGAGGGAGCTGCGGGAGCAGATGAGCTCGCGCCCGGGGCACCAGAGGTGCATGGATGGTCATGGCGAACTGCTGCTGGTGCTCCATGAGGTTCCGGCCCCGGGTGTGCCGGAGCGGCAGGCGTTGTTTTTCTGGAAACGCCATGACGGGCGATGGACGCAGGCGGGAGGGCCGGGAATCAACGAACTCGGAGACCTGCTGGCTCGTTACGAGCGGACGATCGACCGCCACGAGGAGACGATGAGCCGGGTGGAAACGGCTGCGGAAATTCTCGCGATTTTCCGCCATGCGGGGCCGCTGGTGAGATCGAGCCGGGATCTGGTGCACGCGCTGGAACAGGCGCTGGCGCTGGATGCCGATGACCGCGACATCAGGAACTACCGGGATTGGGCGCGGGAGATCGAGCGCGCGGCGGATCTGCTGCATGCGGACGCCCGCGCGACGCTGGAGTTCTGGCAGGCGGACAGGGCGGAGCGCCAGGCGGATTCGTCGGAGCGTTTGGAGAGAATCGTCTGCCAGTTGAATCTTCTGGCGGTGTTTTTCCTGCCGCTGGTGGCGCTGGCGGGGTTGCTGGGGATGAACGTGGATCTGCCGGATTTCGTGCGGAAATTGTTCTGGGTGATCCTCATCGGAGGGTTGCTGCTGGGCGGGGGGCTGGTGTGGTTTGTGGGCCGCCGGATGGCGGATTCCGGCGGCAGGTAGGCCGGGCGGAGGGAAATGTGCTTGATGGGGAGAGGCGTCCGGCGATGGATGGCGGGGAGATGTTGGAGAATCCGGCGGTGTATGGATTGGCGCTGCTGGCTGCGGTTTGCATCGGTTTGTCGAAGGCGGGATTCAGCGGAATTTCGATGGTTTCGGTGTTTCTGCTGGCGGACATCTATGGGGCGAAGACGTCGGTGGGATTGGCGCTGCCTTTGTTGATCGCGGCGGACCTGATGGCGTATCCGGCTTTTCTCCGGCATGGTTCGTGGCGGCCGGTTTGGAAATTGCTGGCACCGGCGTTGATCGGTCTGGGGATCGGCTGGTGGATGCTGGGGGAGATCGATGATGAATTGGCGCGGCGGGTGATCGGTGCGTGCGTGCTGCTGATGGTGGCGGTGCAGGCTGTCAGGCGGTTGAATCCGGGGTTTTTCGATGAGCTGGCGCAGTCCCGCGGGTTCGGTGCGGGGGCGGGGGTGCTGGGGGGATTTGCGACGATGCTGGCCAACGCGGCGGGGCCGGTGATCCAGCTTTACCTGATGGCGAAACGGGTGCCGAAGATGGAGTTGATCGGGATCGGCGCGCGGTTTTTTCTGCTGATCAATCTGCTCAAGGTGCCGATGAACGCGCGGCTGGCGCTGATCACGGGGGAGAGTTTGCTGGAGAACGCGCGGTTGTTTCCGGGGGTGGTGGTTGGGATTCTCGGCGGGCGCTGGCTGGTCCGGAAGGTGCCGCAGGAGATGTTTGAATGGATGATCGTGATTTTTTCCGTGGCGGCGGGTTTGCGGCTTTTGATTTGGTGATGGTTTCGCAGTGGTTTTTGAACGGGACGGGAAATGATCAGGTCGTGCTATCGCACTCCGGTCGGGAAGAACCGTTCCGCAGGATGCGAAACGGAGCAGGCGGGACGCCCGTGCCCCCTTGATCGGATTCCGGCTTTGGGAAAATTTAGGATTTCCTGATGATTCACATGGTAAAACAACCTTGCCCCCGGGGGCTTGCCGGGGGATGCTCGGGCGAGCGGACGCCATGGCACACAGGGACAACAAGAAAAGAGGCGAGCTGCCCGAGCCCGGAAGATGGTCGAACGAGATCAGCGGGATCGTTTTCATCGCGGTGGGGCTGACCCTGGTGCTGGCGCTGGTTTCCTACAGCCCGGCGGATCTTCCGAAGTGGGGGCTTTTGGAGCCTTTCGCGGATAAAACGGGGGCGGAGGGCGACAATTTGATCGGCCCGGTGGGAGGGGTTCTGGGGTTTCTGCAGGTGCTGTTGTTCGGTGCGGCGGGCTGGCTGCTGCCGGTGGGGCTGATGTGGTTCGGGGTGGTGAAGTTCTCGGCGAGCGGGCGGCTCTGGCCGCGGGTGATCGCGGGATTCGCGGTGATGTTGCTGGCGGGGAGCGCGTGGTTGCATGCGGCGGATTTCTTTTTCAAGGAATGGGCGGAGCACTGCCAGATTCCCGGTCCGGGAGGGGTGATTGGATTGGGGCTGGGGGGATTTGTGCTGGAGAACGTGATCGGCCGCTGGGGGACGTTGATTCTGGTGGGTGCGGCTTATCTGGTGGCGATGATTCTGGTGACGGGCCAGCAGCCGATCGGTTTCGCGAAGTCCTGCTACCATCTGGCGAGGGCGAGGTATGCCATCTGGCGGGAGAGCCGCAGCGAGGCCGGAAAGATCGCCGCCCGTGAGGCGGAAGTGCTGGCGGAACGCGAACGCCAGCGCGAACAGCGCCGGGTGGAGCGCGAGACGGCGAAGGCTGCCACCGCCGCGGCGAAAGCGGCGGAAGAGGGGCCGCAGGCGATGTTGCCGCTGCGTGAGACTCCGGCGCCGCAGATCATCGACGGTGCCCAGCGAAGAACTTCGGATGCTTCTTCTTTCGGTCCGAGAACGCTTGATCGAAAAAAAGCAGGAGCAAGATCCCTCGTGTCTTCTGGCATCGAGAATTACGAGCTGCCGGGATTTGATCTGTTGGATGAGGACGATTCTCCGGAGGCTCCCGAGGCCAACCGGGAGGAATTGCTCACCACACAGCGGACGATCATCGATACCCTCAAGGCTTTCGGGATTGAAGTCAGCGCCGGGGATATCACGCGTGGACCGACGATCACCCGATACGAGATTTATCCTTCCACGGGCCTCCGTGTTTCCCGGATTTCGCAACTGGAGGCCGACATCGCGCGGGCGACCTGCGCCGAACGAATCAATATTCTCGCGCCGATTCCCGGAAAGGACACGGTGGGCATCGAGCTTGCGAACTCGCAGAAGATCGCAGTGCCACTTCGTGAGTTGTTGCAGGATCCCGAGTTTGAATTATCGAAGAGAAAGATCCCGCTGGCTCTCGGAAAGGATGTTTACGGGAAAACGGTGATCGGCGATCTGGCGGCGATGCCCCACCTGCTGGTGGCGGGTGCGACGGGATCGGGGAAATCGGTCTGCATCAATTCGATCATCGCCTCGATGTTGTTCAAGTTCGGCCCGGACGAGCTTCGATTCATCATGGTGGATCCCAAGGTGGTCGAGATGCAGATGTACAACAAGCTGCCGCATCTCGTGGTGCCGGTGGTGACCGATCCGAAGAAGACCGTGGCGGCGCTCAAGTGGGTGGTGAACGAGATGGAGAAACGCTACCGGATGTTCGCGAAGGAGGGGGTCCGGAATTTCGACAGTTTCAATTCGCGTCCGCGTCCGGAGAAGGTTGTTGCGATTCCCGAGGAAGAGCCCGTGGAGGCCGAGGAAACCGAAACGGAGGAAGAAACGATGGTGGAATCGCCGGAATCCGGAGCGGAGGAAACCGCGGGGGAATCCCAAACTCCGGCAAGCCACCAGGCTCCTCCGTGGGTGCTGGACGATGTGGATGACGAGCAGATCGAATCGATCGCCGCGGCGCTCGAATCCGGGGAGCTTGGCCCGGAGGCCGACGAGGATGATCCGGCTTTTGAAGTGGACGAGGACAGGATTCCCGACCGTTTCCCCTACATCGTGGTGCTCATCGACGAGTTGGCGGACCTGATGCAGACGGCTCCGGCGGACGTGGAAATGTGCATCGCCCGGATCGCCCAGAAAGCGCGTGCGGCGGGCATCCATCTGATCATTGCCACCCAGACTCCGCGGGCGGACGTGGTTACGGGAATCATCAAGGCGAACATTCCCTGCCGGATCGCGTTCCAGGTTTCCTCCTCGCTGGATTCCCGCGTCATCCTCGATACCAAGGGGGCGGACAAGCTCGTCGGAAAAGGGGACATGCTCTATCTGCCGCCCGGTTCGGCGAAGCTCGAACGCGCGCAGGGCGCTTTCGTCACCGATGCCGAGGTGGAGCGGATCATCGACCATTGCGCCCGGCAGGGCGGGCCGCGTTTCGAGACGGACATCCAGGCTTCCATCGAAGGAGGCGACGACGAGGACGAGGACGTTTCCGAGGCCGACGAGGAATTGATCATGAAATGCATCGAGGTGGTGCGGCAGGAGCAGAGGGCCAGCACCTCGTTGTTGCAGCGGCGGCTGCGCCTCGGATACACCCGTGCGGCCCGCATGGTGGATATTTTGGAACAACGCGGGATCGTCGGGCCCGGCGAGGGGGCGAAGCCGCGCGAGGTGTTTCTGAAGTAGAAGCCGGGATTGGGTTTGGCTAATCGGATGCCGGGGCTTTAATCGCGCCGATGCCGAAAATTCAGGTGCTCCCGGACATCCTTGCCAGCCAGGTGGCGGCGGGGGAGGTGGTGGAGCGTCCCGCCTCGGTGGTGAAGGAGCTGGTGGAAAACAGCCTGGATGCCGGGGCGGGGGAGATCCGGGTGGATCTGGACCGGGGCGGCGCGGCGTTGATTCGGGTGAGTGACGACGGCTGCGGCATGTCGCGGGAAGACGCGCTGCTGTCCCTGGAAAGGCATGCGACGAGCAAGCTGCGGACCGCAGGGGATCTCGCCGCGATCCGGACGCTGGGATTTCGCGGCGAGGCGGTGCCGAGCATTGCCAGCGTTTCGCGCTTCAGGATGGTGACCTGCGCGGAGGACGCCTTGGCGGGGACCGAGATCCTCGTGGACGGTGGCACGGTGAGGGATGTGAGGGACGCCGGAGCCGCCCGGGGCACGGTGATCGAGGCGAAGGCTTTGTTTTTCAACATGCCGGCGCGAAGGAAATTCCTGCGGGCGGAGAGCACGGAAGCGGCGCACGTGGAGCACCAGTTGCGCTTGCACGCGCTGTCGGCTCCCGGGGTGAGGTTCCGGCTGAGGAGGGACGAGCGGGAGGTTTTCGATCTGGCTCCGGTGGAAAAGGCGGTGGACCGGGTGCGGCAGTTGCTCGGCACGGACCTGTCGAGGGAATTGATCGCCTTGCCCCGGACTCTGGGAAACGGGATTGCGGTGGAGGGTTTCGTGCTTCCGGCAAGCCACGCGCGCAAGGGGAGGAAGCACCAGTTCGTGTTCCTGAACGGACGCCCGGTGGAGGATGGGGTGATTTCACGGGCGTTGGCGGAGGGATTCCGCGGGGCGCTTGGGGACGGGATGCATCCGGCGGCGTGGTTGTGGATCGATATGGAGCCGGGTTTGGTCGATGTGAACGTGCATCCGGCGAAAAAGGAGGTTCGGTTCCATCGTCCGGTGGAGGTGAAGGAGGCGATCCTCGAAACGGTGGCCGCGGGTTTGCGTCCTGTGGTTTCCGCGCCGCTGCCGGTGGAAAACGTTCCGCGAAGCCCTGTTGCCGGATGGCGGGAGGTGATGGCGGAGCCGCCGAAAACCGTTTTGCCGTTCCGCCCGGTCGAGCCGATGTTGCCGGAGATCGCGTCGCATCCGGAGCCGGAACGGCCGGAAAAGGCGCCGGAAGCGGGCATTCCGGATTTTCGTCTGATCGGCCTGCTGCACGGGCGTTTCGTGTTGTTGGAGAGTGGAGATGGGTTGGTGTTGTTCGATCCTCCGGCCGCGTATGACCGGATTTTTTATGAAGCCCTGCTGCGGGGGAAGGATGGGGGGCTGGAAATCCAGGGATTGTTGATTCCCGTGTTGCTGGAGCTGGACCCGAGGGATCTGGATCTTGTGCTGCGGGAGCGGGAAGCGCTGGAGAAAGCCGGGGTGGAGATTGAATCGTTCGGAGGCAACACGCTGCGTTTGCTGGGGCTCCCGGCTTGTTTGCCCGTGGAGAACCCGCAGGCGTTCATGGGGGCGCTGATGGATGAGTTGTTGCACGGTGCGGCGTCTTCCTCCGTGCGGCGCTTTGCTTTCGAGCGTTTGGCGAAACTATTGGCGCGCCAGGCGGCGTCCGGTGTGAAGCCGCGCTTGGCGGAGGTTCCGGCCTTGCTCGCGGATTTGTTCCGCTGCGAATTGCCTTATTGCACTTCCGATGGGAGGCCGACCTTGACGGAATTCAGCATGAAGGAACTGGAAAGACGCTTTGGAAATTCGCGCGGGTGATTTTTTGCCAAATCAGGACTTTGATTCTTCGGAATTCAGTCCGTTTCCACTCCGGCGGGCTGGATTGCCGCGATGGATTCCCGCAATGTTTTGCGGAGCTGCTCCGCGAAAAGCCCGTTTGATACATCATGCACCTCGACATGTGTTTCTCCGACGACCGAGATGGTGACCGGTCCCGTCAATCTCCGGCGGATCACGCTTTTGCTGGTATCGCACTTTTCGCCCCATCGTTTCTCCGTGCCGAGCACGTGGACGGGACCGTGGTAATCGGCGGGCTTGTAACGATGGAGTGCCATCTCGAAATCCAAAGTCACTTTCAATGCCGCTTTGAGGGAATCCGGATTCGACGCATCGATCTGAATCCGCCCTTCCCCGGCCCGCTCCCGCATCCAGGTGTTGAATTTCCTTCCGGTGGTGAACGGCATTATCGCGTTCCGCCACCGGTTCCTTATGATTTTATAGATCCGTTTTCTCAAACGGAACTCCATGATCGACCGGATCGGTGGGTCGATCAGGATCAACGGCGCGACCTTCTCGCCCGCTTTCTCGAGTTGGAGCGCCATCTCAAGGGCGAGCACATATCCCACGCAGAGGGCTCCTATCAGATAGGGTCCCTTTTCCTGAACCGAGCGCATGGCTTCGATATACCGGCCCGCCATGTTCCCGATGGTGCGGTGTTCGCCGCGATCCCGGTCCAGCCCGTTCGCCTGGAAGGCATACAAAGGCTGGTCCTCTCCAATGATTTTGAGGAAATGCGGGCTGACGAATGCCTGGCCTTGAGCTCCGTGCAGCAGGAACAGCTTCGGTTTGCTTCCGGTTTCCCTGAGGGGCACGAGCACGGACTTCGCGTCCGTGTTTCCGGCACCGGAGTCCCGCAGTTCCCCGATGAGTCCGGAGATCCCGGAGACCGTGGAATCCGGAAAGAGTTTTTCCAACGGAACCCGTGTTTTGAAATGATTCTCAAGGTGGGCGTGCAACAACGTGGCTTTGAGGGAATCTCCTCCCAGCGAGAAGAAATCATCCGATCTGCCGATCCCATCCAGCTTGAGAATATTCCCGAAGAAGGCGGCCACCACGGTTTCGATTTCATTCGCGGGGGGCTCGAACGGAGCGTCGCCGCGTTCTTCCCGGAGCACGATTTGCGACAATGCGAGGCGATCGATTTTCCCGGAAGAGGTGGCGGGCAGGGAATCCAGAACGATGAATTCCGCGGGGATCATGTAGGGTGGCAATTGTTTGCGAAGCGTGGCTCGGAGCTGTCCGGGCCGGGTTCCACCCTGGGGGATTCCCGCGAGAAACGCCGTCAGTTGTTCTTCCTCATCCGAGTCCGGAAGCTTTCTCACGACCACGGCGACGTCGCGAATATCGGCGTTTCCATGGATGGCTGCCTCGATCTCGGAGGTATCCACGGTATGCCCCCGGACTTTCACCCGGTGATCGCGGCGCCCGAGAAAGTAAAGGTTTCCATCCTCGCCGAAATGCCCGAGGTCTCCGCTGCGATAGGTCCTCCAGCCCGGACGATCGGGGTCCTGACCGAATGCTTTCGCATCCAGATCCGGGCGTTTCCAATAGCCGGGACTGATATAGGGACTGTGGAGAACGATATCGCCGTCCTCACCGGTGGCGGCCTCGGAGCCGTCAGGTTTTAGAATCCGGATTTCCATGCCTTCCGCCGGCATCCCCACGGGCAGCATGTCGCCGGGGTAGGAGGCATGGACATCGATGGGATGCTGGGCGATCACGCTCGCCTCGGTCGCGGCGAGATGGTTCAGGAAAACGCAATCCGGACGGAAATGTTTGCGATGCAATTCCATATCTCCCGGGTGCATGGATTCACCTCCCAAATCAATGCCGCGGATGCCGTCGAATTTCTGTTCCGGCGCGGCTCCTTTCACAAGATGCCTGAAAACCGTGGGGACCGCGTGGAGAATGGTGATCGAATGGTCGCAGAGCCATTTCGCCAAGGAGGCCGTTCCGAGTTTTTTGATCGGATAGGGATACAGGGCGGCCCCGTTCAGCAAGGCGCCGAAGACATCCATGTTGGAGGCGCTGAAAGCCGGCGAGTAGAGCAGCGTGAGCCGGTCGTCATGCCGGATTCCGAGGCTTTCGGAGTAAACACTCACGAAGTGCAGCAGGTTCCGGTGGGTTTGGCAGACTCCCTTGGGTTTTCCGGTGGAGCCGGAGGTATAGAAAATGTAGGCGCGTGCGGTGGGTGGAATCGTTGCAACAGGGTTTTCATCGGAAAGATCCGGACCCGGCTCATCCATGTGGATGATCCTGACTCCGGGCGGGGCCAATTCCGCCGCCAGGGAGAGGTGATCGCTGTCCGTGACGATGGCGACCGGCTCGCAATCCCGAATCACGCCCCGCATCCGGTCACTGCCATCGGACGCGTCGAGCGGGACGAAGGCATGTCCGCTTTTGAGCGTCGCCATGGTCGCGATGATGGCTTCCACCCCTTGCTCGAACAACAGGACGACCTGCCCGGGGGCTGCCGTCGTGAGATGGATGATGGCATGGGCCAGGCGGTTGGCCCGCCGGTTGAGATCGTCGTAGGAAAGGCTGCCTTGCGCGGTGGAAACGGCCGGACGATCCGGAAAACGGGCGGCGATTTCCTCGAACCGCGCGGGAATGGAAGGGGATTCCTTCATCAGCTGCTAGAATGGATCATTCCACCGTCATTGGCGGGATCTTCCGAGATCCAGCCATCTCCGGATTTCACCAGCCAACGCAGGTCCTGGTGCTGCGGTTGGTCCGGATCGGCCTCGCGGTCGCTTCCCGTCAGATTGACCATCACGGTGTCATCGAGCGGAAACTCCCCGGAACGGGCGAGCTTGATCAGTCCGGCAACGGCGGTGGACGCGGAGAAGCAGGCATCGACCCCCTCCAGATCGAGCACCAGTTTGCGCGCGGCGCGGATCTCCTCGTCGGTCACCCGGGCGAAGCGGCCGTCGCTTTCCTCCACGATGCCACGGATGATCGGATAGGCGCGGGTGGGATCGCCCCGGAGGATGGCTTCCGCGATTCCGGAGGGGTTGTGGACGATGTGATGCGGCTGGATTTGCTCACAGCCTTCCTCCCAGGCGCGGACCATGGGGGAGCAGGATTCCTGCTGGACGCAGAGCAGGGAGGGCAATCTGGAAATGCGTCCCATCCGATGGAGTTCCTTTGCTCCTTTATAAACTCCGTGGACTCCCATCGCGCTTGAAATTCCCTGGACATACCAATCGATGGGCCGGGGGATTTGCTCGGCGGCCTCAAGGAATGTGACCTTGAGCCCCTCGCGGCGGCCGAGGTTGAAAAATCCGCGTTCGGAGACGAGACCGTTGAGCCTGGCGAAAATTCCGGAGTAATCGAAGGCATTGACGAAAGTGGCGTCTTTCATGACATAGTGGACGATCTGCGGGAGATCCCGGTAAGTCACGCGGGTGCGGAAGTTTTCCGCGGTGAAGACGAACATCCTCATGCCCGGAAAACCGGCAATCGCCTGGGCATAGGATGTGGAGCTGTTCCCTGTGGAGGACGTGCAGAAGGCGCGGACACCGCATTCATACATGTAGGCGAGGGAGACGGCCGCCATGTGGTCCTTGGTGGTGCCGGTGGGTTTCCGGGTTTCGTTCTTGAGGTAAAGATGAGGCATGCCCAGCAGTTCCCCGAGCTTCGTGGCGTGGATGGTTTCGGTATAGACGGCATCCTGCGGCAGCAGCCCGGCATCGTGCACGGGCAGGATGTCCTGAAAGCGGATGTAAGGATTTTCGGAGTCCCGGAAGCGGACGTTTTCGAGATCGTACACCACTTCGGTCATATTGCCGCAGCCGTCACAGAAGGGCATGAAGGTGCGGACGAATGTTTTTCCGCAACCGGTGCAGCGGATCGTCATGCCGGGTCTGATTTGCGCCTGGGAATTTGTCGTCATGAGAGGTTCAGATGGTGGAGGGGTTGTTGAAGCGGCCGGGCTCGTAGGGTTCCGGCGCAAAAGGGATCGGGTTTCCGGAAATGAGGGCCGCCGCCGCCTCTCCCATACCGGCTCCAAGCAGCATCCCCTTCGGCCCGGAGCCCGTCGCCAGATAGGCGTTCTTCCAGCCGGGAACCAGGCCGATCACCGGCAGTCCGTCGGGGGTGACCGGGCGTAAGCCCGCCAGGTGCCGGACAATGCGTGCCCGGCGCGCTTCCGGTACCATCCGGGCCACGGCCTCGATGATGGAATGGCGTCCTTCTTCCGTGGCGGATTCGTCGAAACCGGCTTGCGTCTGGGTTCCACCCAGCCAGGAGGGGCCGGCGGGCGTCTGATAGATCCCGATCGTTTTCCATGTCACATGGTGTCCGGTCGCCGCACCGGGAAGCTCCGTGAGAAGAAGCTCGCCCTTGAGAGGGGTGACGGGAATCTCGACGCCCAGCCACCGCCTCGCCGCCGATGCCCAGGGCCCGTTGGCGATGAGAACAGCCTCCGCATGCAGGGTTCGCGTGTCCGTTACGACTCCGGTGACCCGGTCGCCCGCCGTGGTGAGACCGGTGACCTCGGCGTGGAGGAGGGTCGCTCCCAGAGCCGCCGCCGCCGCCGCCACCGCCCGGGTGTATTCACGGCTGCTGACCATGCCGTTCCCCTCCGTCCACAAGCCGCCGGCGATCTCGGGGTTGAGGCGCGGATCCGCTTTCAGAAGTTTTTCCCGGTCCATCCAGCGGGCCGAAAATCCGGGGATCGTTTCATAGTGCGGCAGGGTTGCGAGGAGCGCGGCCTTCTCGGATTCATCAAATGCCAGCTCCA
>CAZVSA010000113.1:8063-12112 GCA_964629955.1 uncultured Luteolibacter sp. | reverse complement strand
CCTTCGCTCTGCGTGGCCGCCCCCGTGCTGGAGGCGACGGAGGAACCGAGCACGACGATCTCCTTCGTGGTTTCGCCGGAAGCCGCACCCAGCGCCGCGAACGATACGGCAACAAGGGCGCCGAGAGAGGCGGCGACGGATCGGAACGGTCCCGGCAGACTGCCGGAAAGACGGAGGGAATCGGAGAATTTCATGAGTTTGGCGGATTCGAACGGGCTCCATGTTACCCATCCGACCCGACAACCCAATCCAAAATTGTATACAATTTGAAATTATTTGCCCACAATAGCTTTTATAAGCCACCGGCAGGCATTCCGGGGCACCCTGTTCCCTTCCCTCTTTATGGATTATAAAAAAGCCGCGCACCGAAGAACGGTTCGCGGCTTTGCCTGAAGGGATCCCCTTTGTCAGACCGTTACTCGGAGGCTTCCGGTGCGGCGGGCGCTTCGGGAGCGGGAGCCGGCCCTGGTCCGTCGGGGCGCGGTCCGCGGCCTTCACGACCACCCGGACGGCCTTCACGACCGCCACCAAAGCCACCCCAGCCCGGAAACTCCTTCTGCATTGCCGCACGCTCGGCCTCGTCGAGACGGCCATCCTTGTTCGCGTCGAAACGTTCCAGCATGTCCTTGCGCATCTGTTCGCGCTCCTCCTGCGAGAGCTGGCCGTCGCCATCCTTGTCGTATTTCGCGAGCATCTGCTTCCGGCCTTCCTGAAGGCGGACCCGCAGCGCCTCGCGCATCGCGGTGCGTTCCTCGGGGGAAAGCGTCCCGTCCCCATCTTTGTCGAACTCCTTCAATTGCTCGGGAGTCGGTCCCCGGCGTTCTCCGGGGGGACGCTGGCGCTCGCCTTCCTGGGCGGCGGAAAATGCGGTGCCACCCAGAAGGATGGCGAGAATCGTGGCTGTCGTGGTTTTCATATTGGTTGTGGTTTCTGGAGTTGCCCGGGCCAACTGCTGTCGGACCGTTGTGCATATCAAACCTCTCCGCCGGGGAAAGGTTGCGCGGCAAGGCGGCGGATTGAGTTGCCACGATTGCGGGAGCGGTTTTGGATGCCACAGCGATGGCCGACACCTCTCCGAAACCTCCCGATTCCAAGGCTCTCGTCTTCGCGCGGCGCACCGCCAGCACCGTGTTCCTCTGGGCGCTGGTCACCGCGACGTTCCTGAGCATGCAGGCATGGGCCTTTCTCGCCCTGCTGGGCGTGCTGACGCTTGTATCCACGGTGGAATATTTCCGGATGCTGCGGGAAGGCGGCGTGAAGTGTTTTCCCCGCTTCGGCATTCTGCTGGCCGCGGCGTATTTCGGCGCGCATTGCTGGTTTTTCCTGCATGGCGCGCGGGAGCTTCCCGCCGGGATCGATCCCTTCGCTTTTTTCCTGGCCGCCGCCGTCCCCTTCACCCTCCAACTCCGGCACCCGATCCGTGGGAACGAGCCGCTGATCGCCGTGGCGGCTTCCCTGCTCGGATTCGCCTATGTCGCGTTTCTTTTCAATTTCGCGACACGCATCGTCTTTCTGGTGCCGGGCGAGGGACAGGTCCCCGGAGCTTTCCTCCTGCTCTGGCTGCTGGCGGTGACAAAATTCACCGACATGGGCGCCTACATCACCGGCTCCCTCATCGGACGCAGGAAAATGATCCCCCACGTCAGCCCCGGCAAAACCTGGGAAGGATTCGGCGGCGCGCTGCTCTTCGCGCAACTCGCCGCCTGCGGCCTCTACGCGCTCCTGCCGGAGCAGCTTTCCGTCCTCACCCACTGGGGCCACGTCATCACCCTCGGGTTCCTCCTCGCCATCCTGGCGGTCATCGGAGACCTCGCGGAAAGCATCGTGAAACGCTCCGTCAACGCCAAGGACTCCGGAAAAATGCTCCCCGGCATCGGCGGAGGGCTCGATCTGATCGACAGCATCTGCTTCACCGCGCCCGCCTTGTATTTCTATCTGAAATGGATTCTGCCCGCCGCCTCATGACCCCTGCCCGCAAACGCCGCGTCGTCCTGCTGGGATCCACCGGTTCCATCGGCTGCTCCACCCTCAAGGTCGCCCGCGAGCTTCCCGATCTCATCGAAATCGTCGCCCTCGCCGCCAACGGCAGCGTCGAAAAACTCGCCGCCCAGGCCCGCGAAACCGGCGCCCGCCACGTCGCCCTCTACGACACCTCCAGGGAAGCGGAACTCCGCGCCCTGCTCCCGCCCGGCGTCTCCATCCACCTCGGCCCCGAAGGTCTCGTCGAAATCGCCACCCTTGCCGAAGCCGACATCGTTCTCGTCTCCATCGTCGGCGTCACCGGCCTCCACCCCGCCCTCGCCGCCATCCAGGCCGGCAAGCACCTCGCCGTCGCCTCCAAGGAAATCCTCGTCATGGCCGGGGAAGTCATCACCACCGCCGCCGCGAAACACGGAGTCAAAATCCTCCCCGTCGACAGCGAACACAACGCCATCTTCCAATGCCTCGACGGCCACCGCGGCGGCGGGGAGGAAATTTCCCGCCTCATCCTCACCGCCTCCGGCGGCGCCTTCCGCGACCTCCCCGCCGACCAGCTCGAACACGTCACCCCCGAACAAGCCCTCCGCCATCCCACCTGGGACATGGGCCCCAAAGTGACCATCGACTGCGCCACCCTTTTCAACAAAGGCCTCGAAATGATCGAAGCCCGCTGGCTCTTCGGCATCGGCATGGACCGCATCGAAGCCGTCATCCATCCCCAGAGCATCATCCACTCCATGGTCGAGTTCCGCGACGGCTCCGTCCTCGCCCAGCTCAGCCGCACGGACATGTGCTTCCCCATCCAGTACGCCCTCACCTGGCCGCACCGGCACAAAGGCAACCTCCAGCCGCTCGATTTCCCCGCCCTCGCCAAACTCGAATTCTCCGAGCCGCGCCACGACGCCTTCCCCGCGATCGGCCTCGCCCGCCGCGCCGGGCTCGCGGGCGGCACCCTCCCCGCCGTCTTCAACGCGGCGAACGAGATCGCCGTGGATTGTTTCCGCAATGGCACCCTCCCCTTCCCCGGCATCTGGGAAACCGTGGAGAAAACCATGGACGCCCACGAGGTTCAGTCCTCCTCCACCCTGGAATCCGTCGTGGCGGCGGACCGGTGGGCACGGGAGGAAGCCGCTTCCATCTGCCGGAAACTCACCGGCAGCCCTTCCTGAAAACCCGCCAAAACACCACCGCCGGATCAAAAGAAGGCGCGGACCAATCAAAACGATGATCGATCCGCGCCTTGCTTTAGCACATTTCCCCCCAAAGACCCGGTTGGCACCGCCGGCTTTTGATCGACTCCCCCCGGATATCGACCTGGCCTTGAGGCAGTATTGCCCGGGTCATGAGAATATGTAGCGGAAGCTTTCAGTTTGCCTAAGCACACTTTCGTCTTCCGTTGGACATAAACTGACCCGAAATTTCCCGGAACGAAAGTCCATTCAGGTTCCAAAACCGGCCAAGTAGTTCCAAAACCGGCCACGAAGCATTGAAACGGGGCTTAATCCGTGTCTTCGACCGGAATCACATCCACCGCGACACGCAAAGTCTGTCCTCCCGCCCCGAGCGTGACGCCACGCAAGGGGCTGACATCCGAAAAATCCCTGCCCCATGCCAGCGTGATATGGCGCTCACCGGGAAGAACATCGTTCGTGGGATCCGCATCGATCCATCCCGCCTCCTCCCCGCAAAAGGCGGAAACCCAGGCATGCGAAGCGTCCGCCCCGATGAGGCGCTGCCGCCCGGGCGGAGGCTTGGTTTCCAGATACCCGCTCACATAACGCGCGGGCAAACCCAGGGAACGCAGACAGGCGAGCATGAGATGCGCGAAATCCTGGCAAACCCCCGCGCGCTTTTTCAGCACTTCGGCAACCGGCGTGGCCACATCCGTCGCCCGGGTGTCGAATTTGAAATCACGGTGGATCCGGGAGTTGAGCGCGGCCACTCCTTCCAGAACAGGCCGCCCCGGAGGAAAATCCCCGGCCGCGTACGCGGCGAAATCCCCGCTGATTTGAACCATCGGGGAAGCGAAACGAAACGCGCCAGCTTCCGAAGAGGGGTTCAAACGTTCC
>CAZVSA010000113.1:0-8053 GCA_964629955.1 uncultured Luteolibacter sp. | reverse complement strand
TCGCCGTGGGTTCCCTCGATTTCAAAATACGTCGCCACGTTTCCGAACGGATCCACATGCACCCCGCGCCCCACCGGAGCGGGAGCGACATGCAATTCGTGCCAGGGGCAACTCTGGCCCGGCAAAGTCCGCGGCACCAGCCTCGCCAAATGATGCGACACCGTCACCGCTCCCTCATAAGCGTAACGTGTCCGGTGGATAAGTTGATATTTCATCCGAAAAAACCGTCAGTTCTCCCCCTCCGGTGGAAGCCCGATCCATGCGAGAAACTCCTGGTTGCCGTCCGTGCCGGTGATGGGGGACGGGATCAGCCCCTTCCATTCGCAGCCATGCTCCCGGGTCACGAAATCCCGGATCTTCTCCACCGCCTGATCGTGCAGCGCCGGATCGCGGACGATCCCCCCCTTCGAGATGTCCTCCCGTTTCAGCTCGAACTGCGGCTTGATCAGGCAAACCACCGATCCCCCCGCCTCCAGAACCGCGAAAACCGCGGGCAGGACCTTGGTGAGGGAAATGAACGAAAGATCCATCACCGCAAGGCGGACGGGTTCCCCGATGTCTTCCGGCACGAGATGACGGGCATTGAATTGTTCTCTAACAACCACCCGCGGATCGTTTCTCAGCTTCCATACGAGCTGGTTCGTCCCCACATCGATCGCATGCACCCTCGCCGCACCCCGCTGGAGCAGGCAATCGGTGAATCCCCCCGTGGAAGCCCCCACGTCCATGCAGACCCAGTTGGCCGGATCGATCCCAAACGCATCGAGGGCACCCTCCAGTTTCAACCCTCCGCGCCCCACAAAACGCGGTTTCTCCCTTACCTCCAGCAAAGCGTCCTCCGGCAGCTTCGCCCCCGGCTTGTCGATCACCCGGTCCCCGCTGCGGATTTCCCCGGCGATCACCAGCCGCTTCGCCTGCTCCCGCGAATCGCACAACCCCCGCGCAACCAACAATGTATCCACGCGTTCCCTTCTCATGGCGGAGCAATCACGCGGCGAAAATGGCAGATCCGGGCCGGAAACCAAGCCCCGAACGCCTCCCTTCGGGCTCCGTTGACACCACTTGCGCCTTGCTTCCGTCGCGCCGGAGCGTCAACGATCCCGCCGTGACGCGCCACCGCACCGACGACCTCCGTATTTCCGGCCTCAATCCCTTGATCTCTCCGGCCGTACTCGCCTACTACCTGCCACTCACCGAGCAAGCATCGGAGCTGGTCGCCCACTCGCGCGCGCAGACCGATGCCATTCTCCGCGGAGAGGACGACCGCCTGCTCGCCGTCGTCGGCCCCTGCTCGATCCACGACCCCTCGGCCGCCCTCGAATACGCGGAAAAACTGAAGATCGAAGCCGAACGGTTGAAGGACGACGTGTTCGTCATCATGCGGGTCTATTTTGAAAAGCCGCGGACCACCGTGGGCTGGAAAGGCCTGATCAACGATCCCCACCTCGACGATTCGTTCGACATCAACCACGGCCTCCGCGTCGCACGCGGCCTGCTGCTGGACCTCGCGAACATGGGCATCCCCTCCGGCACCGAGTTCCTCGACACCATTTCCCCCCAATACATCGCCGATCTGATCGCCTGGGGAGCGATCGGCGCGCGGACCACCGAATCCCAGATCCACCGGGAACTCGCCTCCGGCCTCTCCATGCCCGTGGGTTTCAAAAACGGCACCGGCGGTTCCATCCAGATCGCCCTCGATGCGATCCAATCCGCCTCCCGCCCCCACCATTTTCTGTCCGTCACCAAGCAGGGCGTCTCCGCCATCGTCTCCACCCGTGGAAACGAGTCCTGCCACCTCATTCTCAGGGGAGGAAAATCCGGACCGAACTACGAAAAATCCTCCATCGACGAAGCCGAAATCATGCTCCGGGAACAAAACCTCCCCCCCGGCGTCATGATCGACTGCTCCCACGGAAATTCGATGAAGGACTACCGCAACCAGCCCCTCGTCGCCAAAAACCTCGCCAACCAGATCGCCGCCGGCTCGCGCGCGATCACCTCGGTGATGATCGAATCCAACCTCGTGGAAGGCAACCAGAAGCTGGCAAAGGACTTATCGCAGCTCACCCGCGGCCAATCGGTCACCGACGCATGCATCGGCTGGGAATCCACGGTGGAAACACTTGACATCCTTGCCGATGCCGTGCGCAAACGGCGTGGCTGACCGCACCACCCCTTTTCCTTATTATTTCACCTTTTATAATTGTCGGGACTTGCTCCCTTCCCCCAAACCAACAAAGATCCATGATCTGATCTGTTCTAATGGACCTTACAAGCGAATCGTCCCAAAGCGTTATCACCTGCCGCAACAGCCAGGGCACCGAACTCACCGCAAATCTACTGAGGATCAAACGGTATTCCGTCGTCTTCGAGGTCTACAATCCCTACAGCATCCTCCAGCTGTCCGAGGTTTTGTCCGATTTCCGGATCATGGCTTCCCGCCGCCTGCTCTATCATGGCAAGGCGGTCGTCAGCAATCTGCTCAACACCGGCATCGTGCTCGTTTGCGAGGCGATGCTCGACGAAGGCTGGGTCGAGGTGGATTTCCTCTCCAGCGTCACCGGCGCGGCGACGGCCGGCGGCTCCACCAGCGATCTCGCCTCCCAGTTCGAGAACTTCATGGGCGAGTGGAAGTCCGCGAACCAAGTGCGGGACCCCTTCAAACTGGTCGTCTCGGACATGTCGAGCATGCTTTCCGGCGTCCAGCACTGGCTCACGGGCGTGGACGTGGGAATCCGGACCACCGTCACCCGCCGGAGGGACGAGCTGGAACAGGAAATTTTTTCCAGCGTCCAGCTCCGCGTCATCGAGGAGGTCCTTCCCGCCATGCAGCGCTTCGAGGAAGTCGTGTCCGAAGTGGAGGAAGGGGAAGTGGCGGTTCACAAATCCTTCGCCCGCCGGGAGCTTCACCCCATCATGCTGTGCTCGCCGTTTCTTTTCCGCACCTACACCAAGCCTCTCGGCTACGCGGGCGACTATGAAATGGTCAACATGATGCTGCGCAACCCCTACGAAGGGTCATCCGCGTTCGCGAAGCTCCTCAATTTCGCCCTCCTCAACACCGACCCCGTCGTCGCCCACCGCAACCGGATCGACTACCTCGTGGACAAACTCCGCTCGGAATGCGCGCGCCGCGTCGCCAAAGGAAAAACCCGCATCTTCAACCTCGCCTGCGGCCCCGCCGTCGAGATCCAGCGTTTCCTCCGGGAATACGAGGAAAGCGACCTCGCCGAGATCGACCTCCTCGATTTCAACGCCGAAACGCTCGACTACACCCGCGAGCGCATCCAGGAAGCCAGCAGGGGCGGCTCCCGGGAAACCCCCGTCCGCTACCACCAGCGCTCCGTCCACCAGCTTCTCCGCGCCGCCACCCAGGGCGGCGAGGACGAATTCTCCGGCTACGACATCGTCTACTGCGCCGGGCTTTTCGACTACCTCTCCCAGCGGGTCTGCAAACGGCTTGTCGAACTTTTCTGCACCATGGTCAAACCCGGAGGACTCGTGATCGTCACCAACGTCTCCGACAGCAATCCCAGCAAGGCTTGGATGGAGTATCTCGTGGAATGGAACCTGATCTACCGCAGCCACAAGGAAATGGAAGATCTCGTTCCCGACAACGTTCCTGTCAAAGGCACCAATATCCTCGCCGACAAGACGGGAGTGAACCTGTTCCTCGAAATCGAAATCCAAAATGGCTGAACTGCCGGTCATCGAGCGGAATGGCGATGCTGCGCTGCTGCAGGCGTTCCGCCGTTACGAAGACCAGCTCGCGGTGGAAAACGTGAAGCGCGCCCTCGGACTGGGTGCTCTCTTCATGGTCATCGGATGGTCGCTCGACTGGATGGTCTTTCCCGAGCGGATCGGGGAATTTCTCCTCATCCGGCTCCTCTGCGCCCTTCTGCTTGGCGGCGTCTATCTCTCGCTCGGCAGGAATCCCGGGCCGAAAACCTGCTACTTCGCCTCCATCTGGGCCTCCCTCCTCCCCCTCATCTCCATCTGCGTGATGATCATCCTCACCGGCGGGGGGAATTCCGTTTACTACGCGGGCCTCAATCTCATCCTCGTCGGCCTCTCCCTGGTCCTGCGGTGGACCTTCAAAAATTCCCTGGTCATCATCACCGCCTGCTTCACCGCCTATGCCCTCAGCGTGCTTCTCGCCCCGGACAAGCCCGACTCCTCCATCCTCTTCAACAACAGCTACTTTCTTTTCGCAACCGCCGTATTCGTCCTCGCCGGTTGTTACTTCTACGAAAAACTCCGCTTCCGCGAGTTCATCCTTCGCAATGAAGTCGAGAACTCCCACCGGCTTCTCGAATCCCAGAACCGCCAGCTCAGCGAGCTCGACGAAGCGAAAACCCGCTTCTTCGCAAACATCAGCCACGAACTCCGCACGCCCCTCACCATCATGCTCGGCATCACCGAGCGTCTCAAAACCGTGCTCGGCAGGCAATCCACCGACCCGCTCGTCATCGAGATGACCGGCATGCTCGAACAAAACGGCCTCCGCCTGCTGAAACTCATCGACGACCTTCTCGATCTCGTCCGGTTCGATACCGGCCACTCCGATGTAAGCCGCCAGCCCACGCTCATCGTCCCCCATCTCGATGGATTGCTCCGCTCCCTGAGGCACCTCGCGGAGCAGGACGGCGTCGCCCTCCTGTGGTCCTGCGAATCCGATCACCCCTCCATTCTCCTCGACCGCGACAAATTCGACAAAATCCTCCTCAATCTCGTCATCAACGCCATCAAATTCACCCCCTCCAGCGGCTCCATCGAAGTGACCGTCCGCATCTCCGGGCAGGAGCTGAAACTCGCCGTCGAGGATACCGGAGTGGGCATCCCGCCCGATATCCTCCCGCGCATCTTCGAGCGCTTCTGGCAGGTGGACACCTCCTCCACCCGGAAGTTCCAGGGCGCCGGCATCGGCCTCGCCCTGGTCCGCAGCCTCACCGAAGCCATGGACGGACAAGTCAAGGTCGAGAGCAAAATCGGCCACGGCACCACCTTCACCATCACCCTCCCCACCAGTCCCGCCGAATCCCTTCCTCCCGATGACAAGGCCGCCTCCGGAGAAGAAAGCGGCAGGCACATCGAGGAACTCCACCGCCGCGCCGCCATGGCCATCCCCGGAAAAACCCAGCCCCCGCCCCACAACCCTCCCGCCCCCTCCCCCTACATCTCCCCCTCCATCGGCGCCCGCCCCGGAAACGCCCGTCCTCTCGTGCTCATCGCGGACGACGAGCCGGACATCCGCCGCTTCCTGCGCATGCAGCTTGAGGATGTGGACGTCATCGAGGCCGCCGACGGCGCGGAAGCCCTCCAGCTCGCCAAACTCCGCAATCCCCAGATCGCCCTTCTCGATCACATGATGCCCGAAATGGACGGCGTCGAAGTTTGCAGGAACATCCGGGAAAACCACGGCACCCGCGGGATTGCCGTCATCATCCTCACCGCCCGGGCCGACGAACAAACCAAACTCACCGCACTCCAGGCAGGGGCCAACGATTTCCTCACCAAGCCCTTCTCCACCGCCGAACTCAGCCTCCGCCTCCAGAACCAGATCGCCATGGCGCGGGTGAAACGGGAAATGGCGGAACTCAACATGGAGCTCAACTCCGCCCTCGAACAAATCAAGGAAAACGAAGTGCTCATGATCCGCAACGAGAAGCTCTCCGCCCTCGGCCGCATGAGCGCGGGCATCATCCACGAAATCAACAACCCCCTCAATTACGCCGGCGCCGGCATCCATGCCCTCGCCACCTTCACCCGCAACCTGCCCGAAGCGGACCAGGCGGACTTCGAGGACATCCTCAAGGACATCCGCGAAGGCGTGGAGAGGGTTTCCCAGATCGTCATCGACCTCCGCCAGTTCACCCGCGACGACAACGGCACTTCCGGCGATGCGGACCTCTCCGAAGTCGTCGCCCGCGCCCGCCGCATGGTCAGCCACCAGATCAGCGGCGGCATCCAGTTCCATCTCACCGCGCCAACCCACTCCATCATCCGCGGAAACCCCAACCAACTGGTCCAGGTATTCATCAATCTCTTCCAGAACAGCATCGACGCCATCCAGCAGCGGATCGACGAAGTCAACGACGACCCCGGCCGCATCGATGTCTCGATCGATCCCGTCGGCAACGGCTGGCAGCTCATCGTCCGGGACAACGGCATCGGCATCCCTCCCGAAAACCTCCAGAAAATCTTCGACCCCTTCTTCACCTCGAAGGATGTGGGCAAAGGAATGGGCCTCGGCCTTTCCATCACCCACCAGATCCTGCAGAACCACCGCGCCACCGTCGATGTCGACAGCCGCCCCGGCCAATACACCCGCTTCCAGATCACCTTCCCCGCCTCCGTTTTTGAAGCGGAAGATCATTCCGCTCTCGACCACATCCCCTCCGATCCGCAAGATCCCCTGAACTGACATCCCATCCATTTTCCAACACCCGTCCCCTCCCATGAGCACAGACATCGACGCCTACGATTACCAGCGCTACGCCATCCTTTTCGTCGATGACGAAGCGAACACCCGTAAATACTTCCGCAGACTTTTCGGCGACAAATTCCGCATCCTCGAAGCGGAAGACGGCGTCCAGGCGCTCACCGTCTTCCGCCAGCACGCCGACGAAATCGGAATCATCGTCACCGACCAGCGGATGCCCAACGAAACCGGTGTCGGATTCCTCTCCAAAATCTCCGAACAATATCCGGACATCATCAAAATCCTGTCCACCGCCTACTCCGACATCGACGCCGCCATCGGTTCCGTCAACCAGGGCGGCATCTTCCGCTACATGACCAAGCCCTGGGACATTCCCCAGCTCGAAGTCACGCTGCGCCGCGCGATGGAGTTCTTCACCGTCAAACGCGAGCGGGACGCCCTCCTCGGCGCGAAAATGCAGGCCATGGGGAACGTCCTTCTCTCCAGCCGCCTCGCCGCCTTCGCCCTCGCCCCCGTCTGCGCGAAAATCGAACTGAAACGCGGCGCGGAAGCCATCGCATCCTTCGTCCAGGCGGGAGTCGCCGGGCGGAAAACCGGTGCCAGCGGAGATTCCGACCTGCGCTCGCCCGATTGGTCGAACCTCCATTCCCGGCAGGTCGCCCTCGCCACCGCCCTTGAGCAAAACCTGCCCTCCACCCTGTCCGTCACCGGTTTCCCCGAGCGCGTCCAGGCCCTCGCCGGCCAGTTGTCATCCGCGGGGGCGGGAGACGCCACCCTCACTCCCGGCACCGCCATCCGCCTGACATTCCCGTCCGATCCCCTCCCCGCCCTGCTCGACACCCTGCTCGGCCGCAGCGACGACGTGGATGACACCCGGTCCGCGGTGCGCGTGCTCTCCGCCTTCATGGCGGTGTACGACTCCAACGGCGTGATCCGGAGAGTCCGCGGCGAAGGCCTCACCCTGGATGTCACCGAATCACAGGTTCCCGCGACCTCCTCCTCTCCCGGCGCCGAAGCCGCGAAATGGCTGTTCGACGACGACATGCTCATTTCCGCCGCACTCGGTTTGTTGTAAGTTTCCCTTCCTCCATTCCGTTTCCGTTCATTGACGGTTTATGGAAATTGTGTTAGCGTACCTTATTTCCCTCTCAAAATAAGGTGAAACGGCCTGAAATAGAGATTACCCAGCGGGATGGGAGATGCCTCGCCTTGTTGTCGAGACAGATCCACCCCGTGTTCCTGCCCAAGATGGCCCGCGAGGTGGGATATCGCCTCACCGGCCTTTCGGACCGGCTCGGGGTATCGGAACGGCATTTCCGGCGGGTCTTTGAAGAAGGCCTCGGCATCGCCCCCAAGGAATGGTTGAGGCAGGAAAGAATGGTCGCCGCCAGGATGCTTCTCAGGCAGGGTGGATCGGTCAAGGAAGTGGCCGCGGACCTCGGCTTCGCCACCCCGAAAATGCTCGCCCGGGACTTTCTCGCGTTCCACGGAGTCACCCCCACCGAGTTCCAAAGACGGGAGTTCGCCCGCATGGAAGGATTTCCCTGCTAACCCGTGGCGCGGGCATTCCGCCAAAAGTGTTCCGGGAATCGCGGCGGCAACGCCGGA
>CAZVSA010000112.1:0-12242 GCA_964629955.1 uncultured Luteolibacter sp. | reverse complement strand
CACGCGGGGGCGCGTGTGGTCCCCGAATCAAAAGAGGTGGCGACCGGTGATCGCCGCCACGGCGCGTGTGGTCCCCGGATCAGGCGTCCTTTTTCTGGACGGAAGCGATCGCGGGCTTGTCGAACTCCAGCATGGTGCCTTCCGCGACTTTCACGACCACGGTGGAATCTTTCACGTTGTGGACGATGCCGTGGATGCCGGCGGTGGTCACCACCTTGTCCCCGGTCTGGAGGGAAGCGATCCGCGCTGCCATTTCCTTCCGCTGGCGTTGCTGCGGGCGGATGAGGAGGAAGTAGAACATCACGATCAGCAAACCCATCATGATCAGCGGGTTGCCGAGGAATCCGCCGCCACCTGCCGGAGGGGCGGCGTCGGGCTGGGCGAGGAACAAAGGGGCGATGAGAGCGTGGATGGTGGTCATGATGAAACGGATCGGGTGTATCGCCGGACGAAGGATTCTTTGAAAGACGGGAAATTTCCCGCTTCGATGGCAGCCCTCGCGTTGGCGACAAGGGAGAGGTAAAAATGCAGATTGTGGAAGGAAAGCAACCGCAAAGCGAGGATTTCGCCCGCGCGGAACAAGTGGCGCAGGTAGGCCCGTGAAAATCCGGCGACGTGGGGATGGCAGCTTTCGCAGAGAGGGCGAGGGTCTTTCGCGTGGACGAGGTTCTTCATGTTGATCGGCCCGTCCAGAGTGAAGGCCATGCCGTGGCGGGCGATCCGCGTGGGCATCACGCAGTCGAAGAGATCCACGCCGCGGCCGATCATTTCGAGGATTTGCGGGGGCGTGCCGAGGCCCATCGCGTAGCGCGGCTTGTCCGCGGGGAGGAAAGGAACCGCGTTGTCGATGGCGCGGAACATCTCGTGCTCCGGCTCTCCGACGGAAACCCCGCCGATCGCGTAGCCGTCGAAATCCATCTCCACCAGCTCCCTCGCGGATTGCTCGCGCAGATCCGCGTAGATCGATCCCTGCACGATGCCGAAGTGGTGCTGGCGGCCTTCTCCGGACCGGGGCTCGTTCGCGACGATCCAGTCCTTGCAGCGCCGCGCCCACCGGGTGGTGAGGGCGAGGGATTTCGCCGCATAGGCTTCTTCGCACGGATAGGGCGGGCATTCGTCGAAAAGCATCGCGATGTCCGAGCCGAGGGCTCCCTGGATTTCCATGCTCAATTCCGGGGTGAGCAGCATCCTCGATCCGTCCAGATGGTTTTGGAAACGGACGCCTTCCTCGGTGATTTTGCGAAGTTTCGCCAGCGACCACACCTGGAACCCTCCGGAATCGGTAAGCATCGGCCGGTTCCAGGTGGTGAAGCCATGGAGGCCGCCGAGATCGCGGATCAGTTCGTGGCCGGGCCGGAGCCACAGGTGATAGGTGTTGCCGAGGATGATTTGCGCGCCCAGTTGCTCCAATTCCGCGGGATGGAGGGTTTTCACCGATCCCTGGGTGCCCACCGGCATGAACATCGGGGTTTCCACCACTCCGTGCGGGAGATGGAGCCTGCCTCTTCGGGCGGAGCAGGCGGGATCGGTGGCGAGCAGTTGGAAAGACACGGGCGGATCGTCGAACATCGAACATCGAACGTCCAACATTGAACGTCGAAGGGAAGAGGGATGGAGGATCTACGCGCGATTCGGGTCAGTCCCATTTCTCCAACGATCCGGCATCGCCGATCCAGGCCCCGAAGTAAGGCCATTCCGCGCCGTCCCGCCAGAGGAAGACGAAAAAGGGCGCGTCATGGAAGAACTGCCGCGGATAAGGGGGAATGTGGAATCCATCGGCGAAGGGATCCTCCATGGTCACCTCCGCACGCACCCGGGCGCCGCGCTCGTGAAGCTCGAACTCCACGCGCTGCTCCGCTCTCGCGATTTGCCGGGGCTGGTCCTGACCTTTGTAGAACCGCCGCGAATTGAGATCTCCCGCGAAATCCCGCGTTGTTTCCAATTTGACGTAAGGCACCCGCACGTCGTCGTTCCGATGGAGAAACCGATCGTTGTGATGGAATGTGGTTTTCGGTTCCGGTTTCCACGCCTGCCGCCAGGTTCTCACCCATTCGCAGGCGGTTGCGAAATCCTGGGGCGCGGGCGGGCGGAAGAGGATCACCGTGTCGTCCGAATCGCGGCACAGGATCTGGAGCGCGTGGCATTTTTCCGATGGCCGGTATGCCAGCACCCGCACCGTTTTGGCCAGGTCGTCGCTGGAATTTCCCTTGGCTCCGAAAAACGCCACATCCGCCGCCGTTCCGTTCCCCGCCGTGAAGGTCATCGGAACTTTCTCCGAACGATGGAGCGGTTTTTCAAAAACCACTTCCCGGTCCAGAATCGCAAACACCGCCGCCATTCCCGGCAGCCGGTTTACCAGGCGGAATGGCCCCCGCGCTTCTCCGGTTAGTTCCGCCGCCCCGGCATTCGCTTCTTGCAGGAATTCATCGGTCGCCGGTCCGGCCCATACCTTCCAGCGGCCTTCGGGCATCACGTTGCCCGCTTCCCAGGCGAAGGTGTCCAGCCGGGAAATCAACTCGTTCGGCGGGTCGATTTTCACCGGTTTGCCTCCGTGATATTCGTTCAGGCCGTCCCATGCCGCCTGGAACAAGGGAGTCCACACCACCGTGGCGTGCGCGGGAAACGTTTCCGCGGGATGCGCCACCGAAACGATTTCCGCCCGGAGAGGCAGGAGGAGGGCGAGGAGTATCGGGAAGCGTTTCATTTTACCACGAGCACGTCCGCTTTCACGAAAAGCATCACTTTCCGGGTGAGATCGGTTTTTCCTTCGGCGTTTTTCGGAGAAAGCACGGCGGCCAGGGTGTATTGCCCGTCAATGAGAACCAGCGCCGTGTGGACGCTCATGGAGTAAAAATCCGGCATCTCGATCGTGGAGATGTTTCCCAAAGGGTCCGTGCGCTCGTGCCATTTGGTGGTTCCTTCGTGCCAGACCAGGTTCGGTTCAAAGCGGAGATCGATCAAGCGGTTGTCCGGGCTGAGCGTTGGCTCGATCACCAGCGACGAGCCGACGTTCCGGGTTTCAAAAGCCGTGGGGGTGGCCGGGGTGACCAACGCCGCCAGAGCTTTCGCCGAGGATGGGGTCACCGCTTCCCCGCCATCCTCCACCGTGACGTTTTCCGGAACCAGAAACGGCTCGTATTCCGTGGGAAAAATGCTTTCGAGGGCCGAATCCAAAGTGCTTTTCTGTCCGCTGCGGGCGGTCAGAACCTGGGTTTCCAGCATCTTCGTGGTCTTGTTTTCCGTCAAATTCAGTACATTGGTCCGCAGATTTGTGGCGTCGGAGCTTTCCGGTTTGTGGATGGACAACAATTCCGTCAGAATGTCATTCGACATCTCGAAAAACTCGGTGGTCACCCGGATCATCTTCGGCCGGTCGTGATCCGGGTCGAAGGGATCATCGGTGTTTTGGATCGTGGTGGACTCCCGCGCTCCTGCGGCTGGGGGCGTTCCCTCGAACGGCGGCGGCACCTGCCCCGGCTCCCCGCGGCAGGGCAGGGAGGAGAGAATGATCCAGCAAATGGCGGCCGGAACGCGGGATTTCGTCATTCGGGGATGCGATGAAAATTCCGGAGCCGCTTCAAGAAAGATCGTCCTGGATGGTGGCAGCCACTTTTTTTTGAAATCATCCGGAATATTTTCCGCTGGTGATCGTCGAACATCCGGCTATTGTCCGACTCGCTATTCCGGTCGGGCTTTTCCGCCGATTCCCAAAACAACCTGCAACAACCACAAAGATGAAACTGTTCCTCAGCGCGATCTGCGCATCATTCATGCTCGCCCCGCTCACCTTCGCAGAGAAGTGTGACAAGAAATGCGACAAAGACAAGGATACCGTCGTCGCCGAGAAGTGCGACAAGAAGTGTGACAAGGATAAGGACGCCGCTCTCGCCGAAAAGTGCGACAAGAAGTGCGACAAGGACAAGGACGCTGCTCTCGCCGAAAAGTGCGACAAGAAGTGCGACAAGGACAAGGACGCCGCTCTCGCTGAAAAATGCGACAAGAAGTGCGACAAGGACAAGGACGCCGCTCTCGCTGAAAAATGCGACAAGAAATGCGACAAGGACAAGGACGCCGCTCTCGCTGAAAAGTGCGACAAGAAATGCGACAAGGACAAGGACGCCGTTCTTGCCTGATTTTGTCATCGTGATCTGAAAAGCCGCCGGGAAGACTTTCCGGCGGCTTTGTCGTGTCTGAAACCCGGTGCATTGCGGGCGGCGGCGGTCCGTTTGTTTTTCTTATGGATGTGGTTTGCGGCATTATTTTCGATTCTTCCGGAAATTTCCTGATCTGTCTGCGGCCCCGGGGCAAAGCCCTTGCCGGTCACTGGGAATTTCCAGGAGGGAAAATCGAATGCGGCGAATCTCCGGTGCAGGCCCTGATCCGGGAGCTGCGTGAGGAATTGGCCGTCGAGGTGTCGGTGGGCGGGGCGCTGGCCGCGGTGGAATGGAGCGGGGAATCGGGCCGGGTCCGCCTCCTGCCGTATTTTTGCACGATTTCGAGCGGCGTTCCCCGGGCATTGGAGCATCAGGCCGCGGAGTGGTGCCCGCCTTCCCGGCTTCGCCCCCGCCGCTGGGCTCCGGCCGACATGCCAATCCTCGAGATCTTGGAAACCATGGATTTCCGCACATTGCGGGAAAAAATGAAACATTGAATTGACGCCCCCGACGCAAACGCTACCTTTTACGTCACTTCTCGAAACCCATGAACCGATTTGCCTTTCCGATATTGGCTGTTGTGGCCGCCTCGCTGAGCCCGCTATCCGCCCAGCCGGCTCAAAAGCTCGCTCCCCGGGAAGATCCGGAATTCCTCAAAAACGCGGCGGTAAAAGTGGACCAGCACATCGCTGCGTTTTACCGGAAAAAGCAGCTTCCGGTGCCTCCTGTCACTGATGACGCCACGTTCCTGCGCCGTGCCTTCCTTGTGTCGCTCGGGCGCATCCCGACCGCCGAGGAAGCTCTTGCATTCCTTGAAATCCAGGACCCGTCGAAGCGCGAAGCGCTCGTCGCCTATCTTCTCAAATCTCCCGGCTACTCCAGCCAGATGAGCAACTGGGCGTTCGACCTGCTGCGGATCACGGACACCAGGGTGGGCGTCAACGCGCCGAACACCCCCTATCGCCAATGGGTGCGCGATGCCATGGAGGACAACATGCCATGGAATGAATTCGTCACCCGCCTCCTCGCCACTTCCGGCGACGGCTGGGATCCGGCAACCGCCTCCGTCGGCTACTACACGCGGGACCGCGGCATGCCGTTGGACAATGTGGCGAACACCATGCGCATCTTCCTCGGGTCGCGCATGGAATGCGCGCAATGTCATGACGACCCGTTCGGCTCGATGGAGCGCATGGATTTCTACGGCTTGGCCGCTTTCACCCACGGACAGGGAACCATCAGGAAAAACCTGATGGATCCCCTCTGGCGCGAATTGCAGGATGGCGAGGGAGCGTTCAATTCCCCCGAATATCGTGCCGCCCAAATCATGTGGGATCGCGTTTACGATCTCTCCCTGTCCGGTGGCGGCAGCGGAAACATCCGCCTTCCCGACGATTATCAATATCGCGATGGCAAACCCGGGGAAGCCATCGGCGCACGCACTCCTTTCGGAAAATCCGTCCGCATGTCCCCGCGCCGCGACCAACAGGACGGGCGCGCGAATTTCGCCGATTGGGTCACCAACCAGACCGGCCCGCAATTTCCCACGGTCATCGCCAACCGCATGTGGTCCCGCATCATGGGCAAAGGCATTTATGAGCCCGTTGACGATTACATTCCTGCGGACAAAACCCACCATCCCGAGCTGCTCAATTATATTGGTTCGCTCATGATGGAGTTGGAGTACGACCTCAGGGCGTTCCAGAATGTCCTGTTGCTGACCCGCACCTTCCAGTTCATCACCAACCCCAACTCCTCCATCGTGGAAGGCGGGGATGATTTCCACGGGCGCAAGATCGCCCGTCTTTCCGCCGAGCAGATCTGGGATTCCCTCATCACCCTGGCGGGCGGGGATCCCGACAAGAAGCCGCGCAGAACCCTTGATGACCGCGTTTACATGGGAGGACGCCCCGTGCTGGTTGGCAGAAAAACCATGCCGCAGATCTCCAGGGAGGTTCTGGCGCTCACGACCGAAGCGGAAGTCCGCCAATATCATGCGAACCTTCTCAGGGAGATCCAATCCGGAGGCGGGGGCGGTTCCCCGGGCGAAGCGGAGAGCGACTCCATGATGATGACGAACTCCGTCCAGACGTACGGCCGCGATGCCCAGGTCCGCGCGTCGGAACTGCCTTCCCCCGCGCCCCGCGAGCACTTCCTGTATCTCTTCGGCCAGTCGGAACGCGAAGTCGTGGAGGCCTCCACCACCGAACCGAACGTCGGTCAGGTTCTTTCGCTCATGAACGGCTTCGTGCAGCGCCAGCTTGTCAACAACTCCGGCGCGCATCTTTACCAGAGCCTTGAGGGGGCGAGCGCGGCTCCCGAGAAGATCCGCCGTCTTTACGTGGCGATTCTGGCCCGCCCGCCCTCCCCGGATGAAATGAACTGGATGCTCGAAGAGGTCCAGACCCGCGGCGAGGATGGCTACCGCAACATCGTTTCCGCCCTCACCATGTCCTCGGAATTTTTGTTCCTTCAATAGTCCCCATCCGCCCCAACCCGAAACCCTGCCCAACATTATGAATCCACTCCATCGAGCCGACGAACTTACCCGACGCCAGTTTGTATCCAATGCCGCCAAAGCCTATCTCGGCGTTCATCTTCTCCCGATGCTCGGCAGCAGCGTCGGAACCGCGGCTCCCGTAGGAGCTGCCAGCGGCTCCAAGGCAAAACATGTCATCTATCTCTTCATGGCCGGAGGCATGAGCCACGTCGATACCTTCGATCCCAAGCCCAGAGCGAAAAACGTGATGGGCAGAACCGAGGCGATCGCCACGAAAGCGGATGACGTCATGATCGGCCACTACCTGCCCAAGACCGCCGAGGTGATGGACAAGGTCTGCGTGATCAACTCCATGACATCCACCCAGGGTGCCCACGAGCAGGGGACGTATACCATGCACACCTCCTACAACATGCTCGGCACTCTCCGGCACCCTTCGCTCGGTTCGTGGGTGCTCAAGCTCGGTGGAAGATTGCATCCCGAGCTGCCTGGATTCGTTGCCATCAACGCTTCCCAGGAAAACACCGGAGGCGGGTTCTTCGGAGCGAAATATGCGGCCGCGCCCATCGGCAACCCCACGGAAGGATTGCAGGATTCCCATCGTGCGTCCGCCGTCAGCGAGGAGGATTTCACCCGCCGTCTGGCGCTTGCGGACAAACTCAACCAGGAGTTCCACGGCCGCTACCGCAACGAAGATGTCAAAGCCTACGAAGAGCTTTACCGCGAGGCGATTTCGCTCATGAACTCGAAGGATCTCAAAGCCTTCGATCTCTCGCAGGAATCCGAGGCAACCCGCCAGCTCTACGGCACCAGTCGTTTCGCCCAGGGCTGCCTGCTGGCACGCCGCCTTGTGGAAAACGATGTCCGTTTCGTGGAAGTGCAGCTCGGTGGTTGGGATACCCACTATGACAACTTTGCCGGAGTGGAAGGCCGCTGCCGCGAATTGGACCAGGCGTATGCCGCGCTGATCACCGATCTTGAGCGTTGCGGAAAATTGCAGGACACCCTCGTGGTGCTGGGCACCGAGTTCGGCCGCACACCCGACATTGTCACCGCCCACAGCAATGGCCGCGATCACCATCCGGGTGCCTTCACCTGCCTTCTTGCGGGTGGCGGCGTGAAGGGTGGCATGAAATACGGCGCCACCGACAATGAAGCGAAGAAAGTGAGAGACAAGCCGGTGACCATCCAGGACTTCAATGCAACCATTGGACACGCCTTGGGTCTCCCCCACAATCTCGTCATGATGTCGCCTTCAAAGCGTCCCTTCAAAATGGCCGGTCCGGACAAGGAAGAAGGCAAGCCGATCACCTCGATCTTTGCCTGATTGCCGGGTTGAATTCCAAAGGCCGGTGGCACGTTCGGTGCCACCGGCCTTTTCATTTTGTTGAAAGGGAAATGACCCTTTCGAGCTGCTTTCGGAATCCATCGAAACGCGGAGGCGCGGAGGTCGCGGAGGAAATCGCGAAGATTTGCAGGAATCACTTTGCGTTTCTCTCCGCGACCTCCGCGCCTCCGCGTTTCGATTCATCCAACGTTGTGAGCCGGATGGACCTGTATCAAACCGGTGCTTTCCAAATCAGGCGCACGGCGTCCAGCCGCAACCGTGCCGAGGAAATCACCGCTTCCAGATCCGTTTCCCGCATTTCCAGCCGGGAAATTTCCTCGGGCCGGATGTGATCGTTCACTTCGGCGAGATCCCTCAAACGCCGGATCTCCCGGGAAAGCTGCCGGTGCATTGCCGCCAGGGCGTCGGCGACGATTCCCCGGCTTTTTTCCCCGCCGATCGTGCGGACGGCCGCGAGCATGGATGGCAGGAGCCGCCCCTTCATCGCCGGGTTTTTCAGCAGTGTGGAAGGGTTGCCCTTTTTCAGGCGGGCTTTGGCCAATGAGGGATCATCGCTGCAATCCTTCCCCGTATGATCCACCGCAATCCGGAGCGGGGTTTGCGGCAGAAATCGTTCCACATGAAGATGGGCGGGCGCGATGCATTCCACCACCACCCACGCTTCCAGAAGCAGCCGCTTTTCGCCCGGAGATTCCCAAAGGCCGAAGGCGGCGTTCCCGGTGGCCGAACCCAGAAGGAAGTCCAGAGCGCCGCGAATCATGGGGTGATCCTGTGTGAGAAACCCTTCCTGTTCCCGTTCCAGCGCCCGCTGGCGGTCGAGTGTCACCGTCATTCCGTCCGCGGGCAGGGAGGGGAACGCATCGGCTTTCAAATGTCCGGGCAGAAGAAAATAGCGGCGGTGGCCCAGCTCCTCGATGTGCATGCCGGAGTGATCCAGCAGCCGCAGCAGGAAATCCTCGAAATTCCTGTCTTCGTCCAGTTGCCTGATCCGCTCTGCCAGCCAGGCGGCCCGCTCCGGGCGGTGCGACACACGTTCCAGCAAGCGGTCCTGCCCTCCGGCAAGGCGCGCCGCGATCCGGTCGCGGACCGTCCGCGTCTCTTCGATCAGTTTTCCGGTTTCGCCGGTTTTTTCCGCTTCCGCCAGCAGGTCCGCGGTTTCCCGCTGGATCTCGGCGGCACCGCGAGGGCTGGTGCGGAATGCGTCCAGGCCTTCGTCCAGCCAGCGCACCTTGATTTCCCCGCCGTCCTTCCCGGAGAGGAAGGGAACGTGGATCAGGATTGTTCCGATCCGGCCGATCCGGTCGAGGCGGCCGATCCGTTGCTCCAGCAGATCCAGATCTTCGGGCAGATCGAACAACACCAGATGCCGGGCGAACTGGAAGTTCCTCCCTTCGCTGCCGATTTCGGAACAGACAAGAACCCGGGCTCCCTCCTCCTCCGCGAAAAACGCCGCGTTGCGATCCCGTTGCAGCAGGGTGAGCCCTTCATGGAAAATTCCTGCTACGATGTTTGTAGTAGTTCTCAGGAATTCCCCGATTCGTTCCGCGGATTCCCGGGTGCCGGTGATGACGAGCGCTTTTTCGTTCCCGGACTCCGCGAGAAAGCCCGCCAGCCATTCCATTTTCACCCGGAATTCGTCGCTTCCTTCCAGACGGTACAATGCGGGTTCCCTCCCGGGGAAGCCCCCCAGCTTCGCGCGCGTGTTCCGGAACATCACCCGGCCGATGCCGAATCCATCCAGCAAAGCATCGATCAGTTCCTGCCGCGAACCTGCGGCCAGCAGGGATTCCACGGTTTTTCCGCCCCGTGTGATCTCCCGGATTTGTTGTTCCTCCACGATGCCGTTTTCCAGAGACTCCACCACTTCGGCCACTTTCTCGTAGTGCAGCGTTTCTTCCTTGTAGGAGCCGGGATCCCGGTAGCGGGCGGGATCGAGCAGGCGCAGCCTCGCGAAATGTCCTTCGGGACCGAGCTGACGCGGAGTGGCCGTGAGAAGAAGAAGCCCGCCGGTGATTTCGGAAATTCTCCGCACCACTTCATACGCGGGGCCGGGGGAATCGGGAGACCATTCCAGATGGTGCGCTTCGTCGACCACCAGAAGATCCCATTCCGCGGCGATCGCCTGTTCCGCCCTGGCTTCGTTTTCCGCGAGAAAACCGGTCGCCGCCAGAATCCATTGGCTGTCGAGAAATGGATTCGCCTCCGGATCCCCGCGGGTGATCGCTTCGCACCGTTCTTCGTCGAACAAGCTGAAGGAAAGCTGGAAACGGCGCAGCAGCTCGACGAACCATTGGTGGAGCAGGGGCTCGGGGACCAGCACCAGAACCCTGGACGCTCTGCCTGTTAGAAGAAGGCGGTGAATGATCAGGCAGGCTTCGATGGTCTTCCCGAGGCCGACTTCATCGGCCAGAAGCACGCGCGGCATCAGCCTTTCCGCGACTTCATCCGCGATGAAAAGCTGGTGGGGGATCAGCGCCATCCTCGCGCCCGCCAGCCCGCGCACGGCGGAGCCGCGCATGGCGGCCCTGTGTTGCAGCGCTTCCCCGCGGAGATCGAAATCCGCGGGATCGTCGGTGTTTCCGCCGTACAATCGTTCCTCCGGTTTGCTGAAGCTGATGGAATCGGAAAGTTCGCGCTCGCTGATTTCGCCGGATTCCGTCCGGTAAAGGATCAGGCCGTCCGCGGTGCGGGTGGAAACCACCACGACGGATTCCCCTCCACGGATCTCGATTTTGTCTCCGGGCTCGAAGCGGACCCTCCGCAACGGCGCCGTTTCCCAGGCGTAGCAGCGGTTTTCGTCCGCGGCGGGAAAGGAAATGTCCACGCGGCCGTCGCCTCCTCCGGTGATGATTCCCAGGCCGAGTTCCGGCTCGCCGTCACTTACCCATCGCTGCCCGGCGGCCCATGTTTCGTTGCTCATGATTTGGAAATTGACCGGAAAGGGGCGCTGCCCGGAGCTTCCGGCAAAAACGCCCGCCGGACCCGGAAACGGGCAGGCGGGCGCGGAGGAGAAAAGGAAACGGTTATTTCGAGGAAGAAGTGTAGCTGGCCTGGCTGGCGCCCTTCTTGAGTTTCTTCTGCTTGATCCAGCTCATGGTGGAGCGGAGTTTTTCGCCGACCTTCTCGATCTGATGGGCGGCTTCCTCCTTGCGGATCTTGTTGAAGCGCGGGTAGCCGTTCCTGTATTCGGCGATCCAGTCTTTGGCGAACTTGCCGTTCTCGATGTCCTTCAGTTGTTTCGCCATGCGTTTCTTGACACCGGCGTCGATGATTTTCGGGCCGACGGAAACGTCACCCCACTCGGCGGTTTCCGAGATGGAGAAGCGCATGCCGGCGAGGCCGGACTCGTTCATGAGGTCCACGATGAGCTTCAGCTCGTGGAGGCACTCGAAGTAGGCCATCTCCGGCTGGTAGCCGGCTTCGACGAGGACTTCAAAGCCCGCTTTGACGAGAGCGGACGCGCCACCGCAGAGAACGGTTTGCTCGCCGAAGAGGTCGGTCACGGTTTCCTCGCGGAAGTTGGTCTCGAACACGCCGGCGCGGGTGCAGCCGATGCCGCGAGCCCAGGACAGGGCGGTTTGCCGCGCCTTGCCGGAAACGTCCTGATGAACCGCGATGAGGCCGGGGACGCCTTTGCCGTCCACGAACTGGGAGCGGACGGTGTGGCCGGGGCCTTTCGGAGCGACGAGGATCACGTCGATGTCCTTGGGAAGTTCGAGATTGCCGAAGAGAACGGCGAAGCCGTGGGAGAAGAGGAGGGTTTTGCCCTTGGTGAGGTTCGGGGCGATGTCCTTCGCGTAGATGTCCGGGATGGCGGTATCGGGAGTGGCGATGAAAATCACGTCGGCGGCTTTCACGGCATCGGCGGTGTCGAGAACCTCGAAGCCGAGTTTCGCGGCGACCTCGCGGGATTTCGATTTCTTGTAGAGACCGATGATGACCTTCAGGCCACTGTCCTTGAGGTTCAGCGCGTGGGCGTGGCCTTGCGAGCCGAAGCCGATCACGGCGAGGGTTTTCTTCTTGAGCGGAGCGAGCGAGGCGTCCTTGTTGGTGTAGATCTTCGCGGCCATGGCGGATCGGTGGTTGGTTGTCGTTTGAGGCGCGCCAGGTCCGTCGTGGAGATGGCGGGGCGGCACGTTGCCGGGATGATCCGGCGGGGTCAAGCCCGCACTCGGCCTGTCAGATACAGGGCCCCTACATTAGGGATAGGAGCTGTTCGAGGTAGGCTTCGTCGCGGGCG
>CAZVSA010000111.1:7230-12285 GCA_964629955.1 uncultured Luteolibacter sp. | reverse complement strand
GCGGACGGCGCGGCGCTCGACCTCGGTGATGCCGGAGGGGATGGCGATGAGGACGCGGGGATTGGATTTCCGGTTTTTGTTCACCTTGCGGATGAAGTGCCGGAGCATGGCCTCGGTGACCTCGAAGTCCGCGATGACGCCGTCTTTCAACGGGCGGATCGCGACGATGTTTCCCGGCGTCCGGCCGAGCATGCGTTTGGCATCGTCGCCGACGGCGAGGACTTCATTGGTGCCGGCCTTTACGGCGACGACCGAGGGTTCGCGGAGCACGATTCCGTGGTCCTTGACATTGATCAAGGTGTTGGCGGTGCCGAGATCGATGCCGATGTCATTGGAGAAAAAGTTCCCGAAAAGCTTTTTGATGAACATGGAAAGGGTTGAAAATGGAAAGTGGCGGGATGGAAACGGTGGAAAATTCAGCGGCCCGGAGACGTCCGGGCGGCGCTTCGTTCCGGCGGGGAGCGAAGGGATTGGCGGAACGCCGCCGTCAACAGTGCGCGAAAGTCTCCGCTCCACCATCCGAGGTCAAGCGGGAATCACTGTTCCCCGGAGTTCCCATCAATGTTCCACGGGGGGCGTGCGAGGGGGAGGTGGGGAAAGAGGTTGCGGGAGGGCTTTACGGCTGGATTGGCAGGTCCGGCCGGATCGGGATTTCCCCGCGCAGCATGCGGGATACCTCCCCGGAAAGGCGGAGGTACCAATCGCTCGGGAGGGATTCTCCATCCGCATCCAGGGTCAGGGTGAAGGGGGAGGTGGGGGCGAGGGCTGCCGTGGGGGCGGTTTTGAACATGGCGGTGCCCTCGTCCACCTCGTCGAACATGGCGGTTTTGATCATGGTGGCTCCGGCGGAGGTGGCGTTGAAAATCTGCCGCCAGTAGAAGCGCCCGCCACGGCGGGGGATTTGATTGGGCGGGCCCTGGTGGAGGTTTTGCCAGGAGAATCCGGGAAATGCGACGGGGAGGTAGTCCGCTCCCGCTTTTTTCGCTTCCTCCAGATCGGGGATGAGGTTTTCGCGCAGGTGGGTATCGGCTCCCGCGTCGTCGGCGTAGCGACCTACGGTCCAGGGGCTTATGATGTCGAGCGAGCGGTAGAGATTGGCCCAGCCTTCGCCGGGGCGGGAGTCGTGCGTTCCGGTCCGCCAACCGCTGGGCACGCCGCCGAGGATGGTTGCCTGGTATTTTTCCGGCGCGTCTTTCTGAAACCAATCGACGAGGGCCTGCGCTTGCCCGGGAGTGCCCTCGCGGTGGGTGAATCCAAGGCCCCAGAGGGCGAGGAGGGGTTTGCCTTTGTGGTGGAGATAGCGGGGGCTGGCGGTGATCTGGAGTTCGTCCACGAGGTATTTCCAGTCCTTGATGAGGATTTCCGACTGATCGGCGGCCATGTCGTATTCGAGGGCGAAGACGCGCCCGTGTTTCGCGGCTCCTTCCATGACGTGCCGGGTGACTTCGTTGCGGAACCGGAAAAACGAGGGATCCTGCACTTCGCCGATGAAGCGCTGGAGCAGGATGCCGTCGATGTCCGCTTCCTCCATCCAGCGGAAGTGGCGGAGGACGGTTTCCTTTTTGTGGGAGGAGAAAAGCATGGCCGGGTTGCCGTCGGGGAGGGTCATGGGAGTGGGAAACAGTTCTTCCGGAGTGAATTCCCGGGTGTCGGGCCACATTTCGACGACGAGGTTTTCCGGTTTCGGGTTGTGGCGGAACCAATGGTGCCAGCGGTTCAGGTCCGAGCCGTCTCCGGGGACGGAAAACCATCCCTGATAGCCCATCAGCATTTTCCGCTCCATGGTGTCGGTGGAGACTTCGCCGCCTCCGGCATGGGGGGCGATCATGGCGAATGCGAGTGTGCCGAGGAGGAGGGAGGCTTTCATGGAGGTGGACGATCATGGATTTTCCGGCGGGAGGCGAGCGTCGTCTTTGCTCCGTGCTGGAAACGACCGGGGGCTTGAAAATTTCTTCGTCAAACGCCGATGGTATCCCTAGCCTGATGGTCAAGATGTGCGTGGAAGCGGGCTCAAGGGATTTGGACTTGGAGGCGAGGCGGTATGCGGAGGCCTTCCGGCATTTGCCTTTGGGAATGGCTTTGGCGGCTACGGACGGGCGCTTTCTGGAGGCGAATCCGGCGCTCTGCGAGCTGTTGGGATATCGGAGGGAGGAGCTTTTGGAGCTGCGTCTCCAGGATGTCGTCCGGCTGGATGGGGGAGGATTGCCGGAGGAAACCGGGGGGCGGGAAATCGCGAAGCCATGCGTCCACCGCGATGGTTCGGAAGTGGAGGTTTTGTTGGGTATTTCATCGCTGCGGGACGAAGCGGGGGAGGTGGAGAGCCTGATCGCGCGGTTTCTGCTTCCGCCGGGACCGGAGAACCGCACGGCGGAGCTGCAGGCGGCGAAGGAAAGACTGGAGAAGGAAATCGCCGGATACAGGCGCAGCGAGGAGGTGCTGCGCTTCACCCAGTTTTCCGTGGACTATGCATCGGATGCGATGTTCTGGGTGGCTCCGGACGGACTCCTGCTCTACGTCAATGCGTCGGCGTGCCGGTCGCTTGGCTACACGGTGCAGGAGCTGAGAGCGATGAACATCGCGGACATCGTGCCCGATCTTGCGGGAAGCGGGGATTGGGGGGATTTCTGGGAATCGCTGAAGAGGGACGGGCACCGGATGCTTGAGACGCGGCACCTCGCGAAGGATGGCCACGGAATTCCCATCGAACTCATCGCGACGTTTTTTGAATTCTCCGGGCAGGAGCTGCTCTGCGCGTCTTCCCGCGACATCAGCCGCCGGAAGGCGATCCTGGAGGAGCTTTCGCAGGCCCGCGACGCGGCCCTGGAATCGGCGCGCCTCAAAAGCCAGTTCCTCGCGAACATGAGCCATGAGATCCGCACGCCGATGAACGGGGTGATCGGCATGGCGGAACTGCTGCTCCACACCAATCTGGACCGTGACCAGCGGCAATACGTGGACGCCATCCGGAGCAGCGCGGATTTGCTTCTGAGCATCATCAACGACATTCTCGATTCGTCGAAGATCGACGCCGGGCAGCTCACGTTCGAGAAGCGCGATTTCGATCTGAGGGAAATCGTGGAGGAGGCTCTGGACGTGGTTTCGGGAATCGGAGGAAAAAAGGGGCTGGAACTCGCGGGTTGCGTGCAGCCCGAGGTGTTTCCCCACCTGCGGGGGGATTCCGGCAGGCTCCGGCAGGTGCTTGCGAACATTGCGGGCAACGCGGTGAAGTTCACCGAAGCGGGGGAAGTGGTCATTCTCGTATCCCGGCTTTCGGAAACGGAAACCGGCTCCCGGCTCCGGTTCGAGATCAGGGATACCGGGATCGGGGTTTCCCCGCATCTGCGGCAGAGGATCTTCGAGCCGTTCATCCAGGGCGATGGTTCCGGAACCCGGAAGTATGGCGGCACGGGATTGGGGCTCACCATCTGCCGCCAGATCATCGAGGCGATGGGCGGTGAAATCGATGTGGAGAGCGCCCCCGGTGGAGGAACGACGTTTTGGTTCACCCTTGATTTTGAAAAGCAGCCGGAGCCCGTGCAGGCCGCGCCGGGAAATCCGGAATGCCCCGTGGATCTGCGGGTGCTGGTGGTGGATGACAATGCGACAAGCCGGCAGATCCTCCAGTTGCAGCTTTCCAATCTCCGGTTGCGCTCCGAGGCCGTGGCCGGAAGCGAGGAGGCGCTGTCCCTCCTCCGCCGTGAAAACGACGGGGAGGACCCTTTCGATCTCGCCGTTCTGGATCTGGAAATGCCCGGCATGGACGGTCTGGAACTCGCCTCCCTGATCAAATCGAATCCCGTCACCGCGCGCACCCGGCTGCTGGTTCTCAGCTCTCTGGGGGATCAACCCTCGGACAGGCAACTGGTGGCGGCGGGGGTGGAAGGGTATCTGGTGAAACCGCTCAAACAGACCCGCCTTCACACCGCGCTTGCGACCTTGTTCAGCAGGGAGCCGACGCCCGTTCCCTCGATGCCGGTGGCCGAGATGCCGACGGAGTTCGGAAGCCGGTCGCTGCGGATTCTATTGGCGGAGGACAATTTCGTGAACCAGAAAGTGGCCCTTCTGCAACTCAAGAGCCTGGGCTACACCGCGGATCTGGTGACGAACGGCGCCGATGCCGTGAAAGCCTTCGGAGAAACCCTCTACGACGTGGTGCTGATGGATTGCCAGATGCCGGGAATGGACGGATACGCCGCCTCGCGCGAGATCCGCCAAACCTGCGATCACCCTGTCCGGATCATCGCCATGACGGCGAACGCGATGGAGGGGGATCGCGAAAAATGCCTGGAAGCCGGCATGGACGCCTATCTCAGCAAGCCGGTTCACATCGAGGATCTGGGGCGGGTTCTCGATGATTGCAGGCACAGGATGAACACCGCCCCGATGCCCGCGGCGGAGCCTTTTCCCGGTGGCCGGGATCCCGTGGATCTGGAATTGTTGGAGAAAATCGCCGGTGACGGGCGGGAGACGCCCCTCCATCTCATCCGCGATTATCTGGAACAGGCCGACGAAATCCTCGCCTGCATTGTCCTGGCCATCGAGCGCCAGTCCCCGGGCGACATCGGCAGGCTTGCCCACAAGCTGGCCGGTTCCAGCGCCGCCTGTGGCATGCGGGGCATGGCCGGACCTTTGGCGCGGCTGGAGAAAATCCGCGAAGTCTCGCAGCTTCCCACCGCCCGGGATCTGCACCAGGAAGTGCTCCGCGAGCTTGCCCGCATCCGGCGGTTTGTCATCCACCGGCAAGGGCCTCCGATGCCGGGGATCGTTCCCGGCTGACAGCCGGTTTGAAAGTCGGGGAGCACACGCGCTCCGTTACCTCCGCCCACGTCCATGCTGCCGGAAATGAGGCCGCGAAGGAGATCTTTGGTGAGGATGCCCATGGCTGCGGCGACCGGTGATCGCCGCTACGCGGTGACGGCTCCGCGGTCGTCGCTGAGGCCGGATTTTTCGATGAAGTAGTCGTAGCCGCCGGTGTAGCGGGTGACGATCGCTCCTTGATCGGGGTTTTTCTCGTTGCGGGTGATGTGGAGGGTGGTTTCCGCGAGGGTGCGGATG
>CAZVSA010000111.1:0-7220 GCA_964629955.1 uncultured Luteolibacter sp. | reverse complement strand
GTGGTGGGCTCGTCCATCAGCAGGAGGTTGGGGGGATCGACGAGGAATTTCACCAGGTTGAGGCGGGATTTTTCTCCGCCGGAGAGGACGCCGCAGCGTTTCTCGACGTCGGCGCGGCGGAAGAGGAAGGTGCCGAGGATGGCGCGGGCGTCTTCCTCGCGGAGGGTGGTGCAGGCCCCGAGGACTTCCTCGAGAACGGTGTTGTTTTCGTTGAGAGCCGCGGCGCGGTGCTGGGAGTAGTAGCCGATCTTGGTGGCGTAGCCGGGCTCGCGCTTGCCTTCGTCGATGGGGATTTCTCCGGCGAGAATTTTGAGGAGGGTGGATTTGCCCGCGCCGTTGGGGCCGACGAGGACGATCTTGTCGCCGCGCTCGACGGTGAGGTCGAAGTTTTTGTAGATGCGTTTTTCTCCGTAGGCCTGGCCGATTTTGAGGAGATCCATGACCTTTTGGTTGGAACGCGGGGGCTGGGGGAAGGAGAACTTGAACGGCTTGCGCGGGGTGCGCGGTTTCTCGATGCGGTCGAGTTTTTCGAGGAACTTGATCCGTGACTGGACCTGGGCGGCTTTGGAGCCGATCTGCCGGAAGCGGTCGATGAATTCCTGGTGACCTTCGATTTCCTTTTGCTGGTTGCGGTAGGCCTGGACCTGTTGCTCGTAGCGTTTCTCGCGCTGGTCGATGTAGGAGCTGTAGTTGCCGGTGTAGGAAATGAGGGCGGCGGCATCGGGATCGATTTCGATGACGGTCTCGATGATGGTGTCCATGAAGTCGCGGTCGTGCGAAATCATGAGGATGGCGCCGGAGTAGTTGAGGAGGTAGCGCTGGAGCCAGAGGAGGGAGAGGAGGTCGAGGTGGTTCGTCGGCTCGTCGAGCATGAGGAGGTCGGGCTCCATGACGAGGAGGCGGGCGAGGTGGGCGCGCATGACCCAGCCGCCGGAGTATTCGCGGGCGGGTTTGTGGAAGTCGTCTTGCTTGAAGCCGAGGCCGGAGAGGATTTTTTTTGCTTTGGGTTCGAGTTGGTAGCCGTTGAGGGCGGTGAACTGGTCCTGTGCGTGGGCGAATTCGGGGGAGGAAAGGTTGCCGGATTTTTCCGCTTCGCGGATGGTGCGGAGGTAGCCGACGAGTTCGGAGGTGATGCCGATGGCGATTTCGAGGATGGTTTCGTCGGTGGGCTCGCCGGCTTCCTGGGGGAGGTAGCCGGTGATGGCGTAGTCGTCGCGCTCGATGGTGCCTTCGTCGGGCGAGTCCTCGTCGAGGATCATGCGGAAGAGGGTGGATTTTCCGGCGCCGTTGGGGCCGACGAGGGCGACGCGTTCGCCCCAGTTGATGGACATTCCGGTTTCGCGGAGGAGGGTGCGGCCGCCGAGGGTCTTGGAAAGCTTTTTGATCGTAAGCACGGCGAGGATGTAATGGAGGGTGGCATGGGGGGCAAGGAATTCGGGTGGTTTGAAAATCGGGGGGGGATTCCGCGCTCTCGCGCCGTCTCGATTGAACCTTGACGAGAGGGGGTTCCGGCGGGCTTTATAGCGCAACCAAAACACCCGCATGCGCCTGCCTATTTCTCCTGCTCCCATCGTGGCCTCCGGTTTCGGCCAATTCGCCGCTCTCACTTCCCTGGCCGTGGTTGCCCTCGCGGGTTCGGCTTACGCCCAGGATTTCGAGGGGAAAAACATTTCCGAAGTGGTGATCCGTTACCAAGGGGAGCGGACGGTGGACGAGGCCCGGCTCCGCAACCTGATGGGAACGAAGGCGGGAACGGCCTACCGGGCCGAGCGGCTCGATGAGGACATCCGCTCTCTCTATGAGTCCGGCCTGGTGGATGATGTGCGCTTCCTCGCGGAACCGGTGGGGGCGAACGTCCGGGTGATCGCGGAGGTGACGACCCGCCCGGCGCTGGACGCGGTCGGATTTGTGGGGAATACGATTTTCTCGGATCAGAAACTGGCCAGGGAATCGAAACTGGAAGCGGGCGGCATGATGAGCGATGAGCAGATCCTGCAGGCCCGCCGCAACATCGAGGCCTACTATCAGGGCTATGGTTATCCGGACGTGGTCGTGACGCACCGCACCCAGCCGACGAACCAGCCCGGGCGCTCCGATCTGATTTTCGTGATCGACGAGGGGACGAAGAACGAGGTCCGCAAGATCCGCTTCGAGGGGAATTCCATTTTCACCGATCCGGAGCTTCGCAAGGAAATGAAGGTGAAGGAAAAGGGCTGGTTTTCGTGGCTCACGAAGTCCGGCCGGATCGAGTCCGACCAGCTCGAAGAGGACCGTGAGGCGATTCTCGATTACTACCGCAGCCGGGGGTATCTCCGTGCGAGCATCCCGGAAATCCGCCGCGAGCCGGTGAAGGACGGCCGGGTGGATCTGGTGATCCCGATCATCGAGGGGGAGAAATACACCGTTGCGGGAGTGGGATTCGGAAGAATGACGGTGTTCACTCCGGACGAGCTTTATCCATCCCTGACGCTCAATGGAAACGACGCGTATTCCTCGAAGAAAATGCGCGACGACATCACCACCATCCGCAGTTTCTACGGCTCCCGCGGGTATGCCGACGCACAGGTGACCCCGGACATCCGCGATGCCGGGCCGAACCGCGTGAACATCACCTACCGCATCACCGAGGGCGGCCGCTTCCGTGTGGGCCGGGTCAACATCCAGGGCAACACGAAGACGCAGGACAAGGTGATCCGCCGGGAGATTCCGCTCAAGCCGGGCGATCAGTTCAATTCGGTGGAGCTGGATACCACCCGCGCCCGTCTGAAGGGTTTGCAGTATTTCAACGACGACGTGCAGGTGAGCGGTTCTCCCGGAGGCGCCGGGTATCGCGACGTGAACGTGCTTGTCGAGGAACGCGCGACGGGTTCGGTGGGGGTCGGCATCGGATTCAGCTCGATCGACAACGTGGTGGGCTTCCTGAATCTGGAGCAGGCGAACTTCGATCTGTTCAATCCGTGGAATTTCACGGGGGGAGGGCAGCGTTTCGGAATGAATCTCAGGTTGGGCTCGGAGCGGAGCGAATTCAGCATTTCGCTGGTGGAGCCATGGTTCCTGGACCGCCAGCTCGCGCTGGGCGGCGAGCTGTTCTTCCGCCAGTCCACCTACTTCAGTGATTTCTACGAGCAGAAGAACGTGGGGGCCTCGGTCTTCCTGCGCAAACCGCTGGGAGAGAAAGCTTCGATCAAAGGGGAATACCGGCTGGAGGAGGTTGGCATCGACGTGCGCAGATCGGTGTCGCCCTTGTCGCGGTTCGCTCAGGAAGATGGCGACTATCTCCGCAGTTCGCTGGCCTTCAATTACGTTTATGACACCCGCGACAGCGCCATCGAGCCGCGCAGCGGAGGCAAGGTCGATGTCGGGCTGACCTTTGCCGGAACGATTCTCGGCGGCGACGTGGATACGGTGACGCTTTCGCTCCAGGGCCAGAAGTATTGGAACCTGCGCTGGGACACGATTCTCTCTCTCAACGGCGAGTTCGCCTTTGTGGATGCCCTCAAGGGGGATGTACCGATTTTCGAGCGGATGTTCCTCGGCGGCGGACGCACGCTGCGGGGATTCGAGTTCCGCGATGTGGGGCCGCGTGACACGGGCTTCACGGATGAGGTTTACGGCGGCCAGTCGCTCGGCTTCGTATCCCTGGAATACACCGTGCCGATCATCGAGACCGTGCGCGCCGCGGTGTTTTATGACACCGGCTTCGTGAATGCCGGTTCCTGGGATCTCAGCCCGAGCGATCTTTACAGCGATGTCGGAATCGGCCTGCGCCTGAAGCTGCCGATCAGCCCGCTGCCGCTGGCGCTCGACTATGCCATCCCGGTTTCCTCGCCGGACAAGGAGGCGGACAAAGGAGGCCAGTTCAATTTCTATCTGAACTACCAGTATTGATCCGCCGCGCCTTTCCCGGCACGTCCGGGATTTTCGGCGGTGGCTTGCGGGGCGAGGCATGATAGCCTGCCCGCATGCATATGAAGGAGGAAGAGGGGGGAGAGGCGGATCATGGCGGGTGGCCGCTCGGAATCAGGAGGCTGGGCGGGCTTCTTCTCGTGTTGTCCGTGTTGGGGCTGGTCTGGCTGTTCTGGGACGTGGAGGCGTTTTTGGAGTGGCAGCAGCAGGCGCATCCACTCGCGTTCTTTGCGGCGATGGTGGTGCTGCCGGCGGTGGGATTTCCCGTCACGCCGTTTTACCTGCTGGCCGGAGCCACTTTCGGAACGGTCACGGGATTGGTGGGAACATGGGCGGCGATTTCGCTCAATCTTCTGCTGTGTCATTGGATCGCCAGCAAGGGACCCCGCCGGACCCTCCGGCGCTGGTTGGTCCGCGCGGGGGTGCGGCTGCCTGAAATGTCGGAGAAGAGCGAAGTCCGTTTCGCGTTGTTGGTGAGGCTGGCCCCCGCGTTTCCCGCATTCGCGAAAAACTATCTGCTGGTGCTGGCGGGGATTTCATTCCGCACCTACTTCCTCATTTCGTTGCTGGTGACCGGCACCTATGCCACCTGCTTCGTGCTGCTGGGCGAGTCGTTCCAGGAGCAGAACCCGTGGAAGATCGGAGGCCTGGTGTTTCTGTTGCTGGCCATCGTGGGAGGATTTTCCGCGTGGCGGCGCTGGAAGGGGGGAGGGGAGCGGATCGGGGAATGATCCGCGGCTTTGTCAGAAGGCGACCGGTTCGCCGAGGACCGAGGTTTTGTTCGCGACCAGTCCGTGTTCCTTCGCCCGCTGCTGGAAGAGCAGATAGTGGGGGGTGAGCCGGTGGGCTTCCAGGGCGGCCATGTCGTCATACACCTCGAACAAGGTGAAAAGATTGGCCTGTTCCACGCTGCGGCTGATCTCGAAGCGTTGGCAGCCGGGTTCGAGAGCCAGGACATCGGCGGCTTCTTCGGTGAGAAAACGCACGAAATCGTCCACTTTGTCAGGATGGGTTTCCACGATGATTGTCAGTGTAATCATGCGGCGAGGAGTAGCGGCCTCCGGGTGCTCTGGCAACTCCTGTTCCCCGGCTCCCATGAAGAAGCTTATCCGTTTCGCTGGAATCCCTGGATTTTTTGAAGGAGCCGCGTCAGGTCCGGGTGCTTGCTTCCGGTGAAACGCGCTGCCCGGCCCGCGATGCGGGGAAGAACGAATCCCGCGGCAAGGAACAGCAGGGAGGCCTTTCGCGATGGTTTGAACGGCAGCAGCGCGAGGAGGGCTTTGGTCAGAAGGGAGTGCATGGGCGAACCATCGCAGAGCAATCGGGTGGCCGCAACGGGATCGCCTGAATTTTACGGATCTCCGGTTGTTTGGGAAATCCGCAGCCGGAGAAACAATCGTTCCGGAGGGTTCAGAAGGCGGAGGTATATCCGCTCCGCGTTCGAGCCGAGTTCCTCCGGAGGCGGCATTTCATAATCGACGCCTTCCACCGCCGGGGCGAAGCCGGTGAGATCCGTGGATTTCTCAAGAGTGTAGGCCAGATCCGCGGGCAGGCGGCTGCGGATGAAGCTCATGGTGGGTTCGCCTCCGGGAAACCCGAGAACGGGAAGGTTCAGCGAGTCATTCCGGAGTGGATCGCCACCGAAAAAATATTCCTCGAAATTGCTCGCTCCATCGCCATCCGCGTCGTCGTCCGGGCCGGTGAGAGGTGCGCCTGTGGGGAAGGTTTCCGATTTCCAGGTGTCGTAGGTGAAATGAGGGAAGGGGATGTCGATGACCTTCCATCCGATGTCCTTCATCTGGGTGAGGGTGAGATCGAGTTTGCGGTCGAGATTCTGGTGGATGTAGGGCTCCATCAGGAGGTTGGGCGAGGTGTCGTCGGACCAATGGGACACCGAGGAACCCGATGAGATGGCGGGCGGCGCGTACAGGCGGAGCCGTCCGGCATTGGTGCCTTCCAGCGGCCGGGGTGAGAAAACGATCTGCACTCCGGGCGAAGCGGCCTGGATCGTGTCACCGTCGCTTTTGGAAATGAAGAACACCGGGATCTCAATGCTCCGGGGCACTCCCTCGATGATTCCGTCCCCGGAGGGGATTACCAAAGGGCCCGTGACATTGTCCGCGATGATCACGGCCACCGCTCCGGCGACCTGCGCGCGATAAACCTTGTCGTCGAAATCGCACAATCCCCTCCGGATGAATGCGACGTTTCCGGCCACTTCCGAGGTGTTCAGGACCGGTTGGCAGGCACCCGCGGGATCCGCGGGGGGGATGGAGCCGTCGTAGGTGATCGCCAGCGGTCTTGCGAGGCCTTCCGGTGGCAGGGTGCCGCCGAAATCCGCGGCCATGGTTTGGATTTCCATGGTTGCGGGCCCCGGCAGTTCCGCGGTGAGGGCGAAGCCGCCGCGCCCGAGGGCCCACCAGGGCGCTCCGGCGGTGGTGAAGGGGCCGTTCCACACAAGATCGGGATCGGAGGTGGCGGATTGCACCCGCTGCGCGGCGGAGAGCGCGGGCCATGTTGCCTGCCTGGAGAGATCGTGGATGAAGGTGGAGAAAATGTCCGGGCGGTTCGATGGAAACTGCCCGGTTGTTAGATTTGCCGTGCTGATGAATCCCAAACCATGTCCCAGCTCATGCAGGATGACATCGATGAAATTTGTCTGGCCGAAGGGTGTGATGTTGTCGAAGCCGTAGTAGAACGATGCGCTGGAGTTCACCGTCACATTGATGTCCTGCCATGCGGGCTGGAGATCGTGGCCTGCGAGGCTGTTGGCCAGCGCCACCGGGTACCAGACATTCGGCAGCGGGGCGTTCGGAAAATTCTGTTCCATGTCTTCCGGGCCGGCGGCGGCGAGGGTGCCGCCGCCCAGAGACTGGAAATCCACGGCGACCCTGACCGGCACGGAGCTGACCAGAAAGCTTCCCCAGATTTCCCCCGCCCGCTCCAGTGCGGCGAGTCTCTGGCCGCCGAGGGTGGTGGCGGGGTTTCCTCCCACGGGGGTGGCGGATGTGGAATCATTGAGTCCTTCGCCCGGTCCGTCTTCATTGATGAAAATGAAATCCGCGGAAAATGCGGAAGCGGCGAGGACGACCGGCAGCAGGGCGGGAAGGGCCGCGCGGTGGATGTTAGAGACTGTTTGGGATCTTATGGAAGGGGAGCGCATGCGCCCTCGCATGCCGTTTTCGGCGCCCTCGCCGAAAACCGCTCCGTATTTCCGCAGCGCTTCCTGAATGCGAACCCACCTGGTCCTGCCAGCCCACCGGAGCGCGAGGGCGCACTCCGGAACACGCGAGGGCGCGTGTGCTCCCCGAATC
>CAZVSA010000110.1:0-12309 GCA_964629955.1 uncultured Luteolibacter sp. | reverse complement strand
CGCCACGTGGGCCGGGCATTCCGCCCGGCTTCCCGATGGCGGGAAAAACCGCGGACCGGAAACGGTCCGCCAGTGATGGGGAGCACACGCCCTCCGCGCGATGGGGGCTCCGAACCCGAACCACCACGCCCGGTTCGCATTCGGGAAACTCCGCGCCGACGGCAAACGGCAGCGTGGACGTGGCTTCCGAGGGCTTTTTCAGGGACGGTCCGGTGCAGGAATCTCGGTGTCAACCAGGGCGATACGGAGCTGGATTTCCCGCCCTGCTGTGCCTAAAAGCCCGCCCCAGTGTCCTCCGACGATGATTTTTCCGGCATAGAAGCCGATCTTCCCCCACCCTTCCGGTTGTTGGTCCGCGAGTCCGCGGGCTCGACCAACGACGAGCTGCGGCTTCTCGCCGCCGGAGGGGAAACCGGGGGTCTGGTGATGCTGGCTCTCCGGCAGACAAACGGCCGCGGACGCCGGGGCACCGCCTGGTTCGCGCCGCCTGAGGAATCCCTCGCTTTCTCCATCCTCGTCCGCCCGGAGGAGCCGAAGGCCCTTTGGCCGCGGCTGGCGCTGGCCGCCGGTCTGGCGGTGGCGGAAACCATGGAATCCCACGTGCCTCTGGCGGGCATCAAATGGCCCAACGACGTGTGGATCGGCTCGCGGAAAATCGCGGGCATTCTTGTCGAAGCGGGACCGGATTTCGCGATCGTCGGCATCGGCATCAATGTGAACACAACCGGATTTCCCGCGGAGATTTCCTCGGTCGCCACCTCGCTGCGGCTGGAAACCGGAAGGGAGATTTCAAGGGGAGCGGTGTTGGCGGAAGTGATCTCTCGCTTCGCTCTTCGCGGCGGGCAGATCGGAGCCGGGTTTCAGGATCTTCTTTCCGCCATCCGCATCCGCTGCGTTTTGAGCGGGAATGAAGTGGAGCTCCAGGCGGCGGACGGTGTCAGGCGGGGGCGCGTGGAGGGAATCGGCCCCGGAGGAGAGCTGCTGTTGAATTCCGGGGGGAAACTGGAGTCCCTTTTGCAGGCGGATTCGGTGCGGATCGTTTCGTGAAAAGTGGTGGCCGTTTTTTGCACGATCGCGTTTCGAGGCGTAGGAATTCAAGGAGCGTGGGCGTCCCGCCCACTTGAGCAGCGATGTGGGCGGGACGCCCACGCTCCTTGATTCGTGACGGAGCCGCTCCCTGTCAGGATTCCCACATCAGCCGATGATTTTTCTCATGGGAATCATGTTCGAGTAATCGAATCCCTGTTTGCGGAAAAACTCCTGCGATTCCGCGCTGATGCGGTCCGTGAGAAGGGTGATGCGCTTGAATTCCTTCTGCCTTGCGAATTCCACGACGTGTTTCACGAGCATCGTGCCGTAGCCCTGGCCGCGGTGATCGGGGTGGATGATCACATCCTCCATCAGCAGCACGAAACCTCCGCAGGCGGTGGAGATGGTGATCAGCAGATTGACCATTCCGAAGATCTTGTGGTCGTTCCGGAGAACAAAGATGCGTCCCCTGCCCGGTTGTTCCAGGATCAGGCGCAGTCCCCTTTCCTGCAGGTCCTGGTCGGGGGAAAAATCTCCCGAGACGGAGAAAAGATCCATGAGCAGCCCGGTCAGGGCCGGCAGATCCTCGATGGTGGCGGCCTCCACCCGGGGGAGGTCGGAATCGGCGGTTTCCACCAAATGTTCGGGCGCGGTGTTCACGGTTCGGAGTGTGGCTGTTCCTTCCGGAAAACAGGAGTTCTTTTTTCCGGAGCGGACCGGCCGCCCCGTTGACAGGGGAAAGCCGCTACCAGGAATCCTCCGTGCGGATTTCCTCCATCTCAAGCGAGTAAATGTTGAATTCCAGCCGGTTGAAGGCGGATGTCTTGAACTCCGAGGTGCCGAAGGTCTGGCTGAATCCCACAAGCGTGTCCGCTTTCACCTCATCGAGCCGGAACACAAGGGCGGAACCATCGGTGAACCAGGCCCGCACGTCGCCATTCATGCGTTTCGGTTCTTCCGGTTCCACGGGCTTGAGGGCGATGTTGCGGAGGCGCTCGACGGGAAGTTTCACCTCGGAATACTCGGTTTGCACGGTGATGAATCCATCGGTGATCGAGAGGACCTCGCCCTTGAGGCTGTCGCCGTTGCGCAGGGTCATGCGGCCTTCCTCCGGCACCGGTTCCGGCTCCTCGGTGGTCATCCGGTCTCTCTGGTGTTCCTGCAAATCGGGCATTTCGTCGATCACGCCGTCCCAGGAAGACACCTCGATCACGGAGATTTTGACGGGGGAACTGTTTTGGGAAACGAACTGGATGCCCTTGCCAAAACCTCCCGCCGCCACATCCGGATCGTTCCAGACCTCGACGATCCGCCCGTTCAGGAAAAGGGCGACCATTCCGGTTTTGAGGCTTGCCCGGATCTCGACCCTCACCCGCTCGTTTTCCTGCAGGATGCCGGCGTTCGTGGTGTGCCCGAGAAAGTTATGGGTGCCGCTTTTCCGCAGGTGGACGGAACGCTGCTGGAACAGCAATTCGTATCCGTTTTCCGGCCTGTCGGTGGAAATGTCGTCCGAGAAAAAAATGACATTCAGCCGGAAGGCTCCGCGCCACGCGGCATCGAAGGAGATGCTGCATTCCTCGGGGAGTTCCATTTCCCTTCCAACGATGCCGGGGGAATGGCTGCGGAGGCTTCCGCTCTGGAATGTCCAGGCCGGGACATCCTCGGGCTGGCTCCATTCCGCCACTCCGTTCGGCCCGCGATAGAGCAGCTTCGGCCGTTCGGAAATCTCCAGGCTCCGCACCATGACGCGGCGGAACTCGAGGCGGCCCGCGAACCAGGTGTCGAGTTCGATCCGGTCGTCCGTGACGGATGCGAGCTGGCCGCGGATGGTGTCTCCATTGGTCAGGCTCAATGTGGCTTCATGGCCGGCGTCGAAATCCGGGGTTTCACCGGGCAGGGTGACGTCCAGAATCCTGTCGAGCCGCAGGGTTGTGGGGCCTTCGAGGATCGGGGATTTCCATACCAGACGCTCGGTGGTCAGCGATTCGACCGAACCGGAAAGCTGGTCTCCGTTGGCGAACCGGACGATGGACTGCCCGTTGCCGGGCGCCACCGCGAACCCGAACATTCCGCAGACGCAGATGGCGAGGCGGGAGACGGGGATGTGGAAATTCGGGATCATCATGGTTCGGTGGTGGCTCCGGGTGGCGGGATGAAGCGCTCGAGTGCGGAGATGCCGGATCGTTTCAGGGTGAGATTCCCGAGAAGCGGGTGGGCCACATGGGCTTCCTCATCGTCGAAGGTGCAGGAGGATACCCGGAGAAAACCATTGCCGCGAAGACGCAGGAGGAAGGGATGCGCCTTGCCGGTTTGTCCGGCTGCGGCGGTGTTGGAGAAAAACACCGTGGAAACCTCCGAGGCGGGAAGCTCGATGGGCGCGTCCTGGAAATCGCTCTTGAAGTAAAACCAGGGACTCCCGGAGTCCCCGCGGATTTCGACAAGCTTGCCGCTCCATCGCTCCGCGCTGCGCCCGATGAGGCTGTCATGGGCGGGATCGCCGCGGTCTTCGGTGCGATGGCGGTCGCCCGCTTCGTCCCATTCCAGAATTTCGATGTTCGTGATTTCCTGTTCGGTGTTGTTGGGGGCCTGGCTTGTCAGGGAGATTCCTCCTCCGGACGGGGCTCTTCCGACCGGGTCGATGTAGCGTCCCTCGGGTTCCCCGTTGAGGTAGAGCTTGAGAACCGAGCGGACGCGGTCCACCCGGATTTCCACCCGCAGCCGCGATCCCGCATATTGGTCGGGAGGTCTGTTGAGCAAGGCGATGGAGGGATGGGGCGGTCCATCCGCGGTCATTCTCTTGATTTCGAAACCCGCGCCGGTGAATTGCATGAAATAACGGTCCGACGGCTTGCCGAGTTCCGCCAGCGGATCGGCGAACGAAAACTGGAAATTCGGGTTGTTGTGCCATTTGAGGGTGAAACGGACGATGAACTGCTGGGGGCAGTCCAGCTTGCGGGAGATCTGGCCGGCTCCCTGCACGCGGAGCACCCCGTCCTCGTGCATCCAGTTCCTCGATCCCTGGCGGTCCCGTATCCAGTGATCGAGAGAATCCGGGCCCGCGTAGATCGTCCGCTGGTCGTAGATGCCCATGTGAAGGGAGCGGATGAATTCCCGGGGAATTTCCAGGCGGCCCGCTTCCGGCGAGGACGCGGTCATCGCTCCGTCATCGAGTTCCTCCAGCGTCACCGGCAAGATGTCTCCGTTGGCCAGCTCGATCCGCGAGGTGGGGATTTCGGGAATCTCCGCGGGCAGGCTGAACACGACCTGCTTCACCGAGGTTCCTTTGAGAAAAACCGGATCGGGGGAAATCTCGGAATGCAATTCCACCGCTCCATTGGAGCCGATCGAGCGCACGGTTCCACTCAGGCGCGCGCCCTCCTCCAGAATCAGGTCGTCGGCGGACAGACTTTCCGGAATGAGGAAGAGCAACCCGGCGACGCACGCCGCGAATGATCTAAAATTGCGGATTCCAGTCATCGAGAAAGCTTTCGGAAGGTTGGAAGTCCAGCATCACGGCGGAGTCGAGATTGGGCACGATTTCCCCCGCGCTGGAAGTGAGAAGACGGAGTTCCCGCGCGTTTCCGGACAACGGACGGCCCGAAACGCGCCCCATCGGATGGAAGCGGACGATCACCTCGTCGTTGGACATTTCGGCGGGCTTGGCGAGGCTCTCCCGCGCGAAGCGGATTTCCGCGATTTCCTCCAGAGGAAAGCGGAATTCCCCATATTTCCCTTCAAAGTGGACTTTGCCCTCGGCCAGGCCTTGCACGGTTCCGGAGAAGCGGTCCGTTCCATTCGCCAGCAGCACGATGTCCTGATCGTCGGTCTGCAGGCTGCGGGCGGAGTCCGGCATGCCGTTCCACTCCGCCAGAACGATTTCGGACAGGCGCAGCGGGGAATTTTCCGTCTGCACCAGAAAGCCGAATCCCGAGCCCTTCCCGGCGTATCCGATTTCCTTTCCGGCGCCCTCGCTCCACTGCACGACAAACTCGCCGTCGATGAAAAGGGAGATCTCCCCGGTCAAGCGGTTGCAGCGCATTTCCACCTCAACGTTTCCGGCGTCGCCGAGACGGACATTGCTGTTGTTCGCCCTGATCTGCTCGGGCCGCCGCGGATTTCCCTCGCTGTCGAAACCGGTGCGATAGAGCATCACATACGTGGGAGAAAGCTGGAGCACGTAGCTGCTGCCGAACAAATTCGGCAGAAACCCGGAATCCGCCGCATCGAAACGCCGCACCGGCGCGGGTGCTTCCTCCTCCGCGTTTTCCCCCTCCCGCTCCGGGCGGGTGAAATCGGAATGGAAGCCGATCGCAAACGAAAAACGGTTCTTCCATGCCAGATTGAACTTCAGGATCGCCCGGTCCGGCATGCCTTCCTTCCGGACCAAGGCCGTACCCGCCTGCCTCTCCTGCCAATACCAGGCCGCGCCCGCGAAATTCCACCGGGGCGGAACATCCGCTTCCTTTTCCGCCGCCTCCTTCCCTTCCTCCGCCTTTTCAGGCAAGGGCGGGAACCCGTCCGGAAACCGGGCGCTGGTCATCGTCCATTCCAATTCCGAAAACGGACCCTGATACAAGACCCGCCCGCCCAGCGGACTCGGTGCGATCATCCCCACCTGGTCGCGGGGAATCCGCAGCAACCCGGCGAACGGCGTGTCCACCCCCACCGCCTCCTCATCCAGCGAAACCACCGAGCCGGGAATGCGGTCGCCGTTCACAAGAGCGACGTGGGACAGGGAGGAAAGCGATTCCAGGGGCCTGCCGCCGCGCAACACCACCTGGCGGATCTGGGAGGTTTTGAACTCCACGGGCTCCGTCACGTCATCGCGCCGCCATACGATCTGCGGGCCTTCCCGGACGCCCTCGAACGCCCCATGAAGCTGGTCCCCGTTGTTGAAACGGAGCAGATCGGGCGGTTCGGCGTTCACCGGGCCTCCGGCCAACGCACCAAGGATCAGAAGCCTGCGGATCATTTCTCGTAGATGGGAAGATAGCGATAATTGAGGGCGAGCGACAGCAGCGCCCCGGCGGTATTGAAGGACAGTCCCTGGTTTCCGGGAAACGATCCGTCGCGTGATTGGATCGTGCCCATGTAGCGGATGTTCCGGGCGTTCCAATCCTGCCACGTCGCCTCATCCGCATGGAACAAGGCCTGCGACATATAGTATTCGTAGTAGAAAGGATAATAGCGGTCCCGGTAATCGAGATTCTTTTTCAGATAGCTCAGGCTGGCCTGGTATCCCTTGGAATCCCGTTCCCTGGCCAGGGAAAGACAGAGCGAGCCGATCGCCGTGAGCGTCGGTTTCCCCCCCGCGGAGGAAGTGTAGCCGTAGGAACCCTGGCTGTCCCGGCAGCTCGCAAGATACGTGAGGCCCTTTTTAATCGCCTCGTCCGGCACTTCCAAACCGGCGTTGCGCGCGGCGAAAAGCGTCACCATCTGCGCCCCCGCGACGCTGGTGTCCGCGTCCCGGCTGTCCGGGGTGTATCTCCAGCTCCCGAAACGATTGCGTTTCTGGGCGGAGAGAATCAGCTCGACCGCCTTGCGGAGCGCGGGCGCGAGGCCGGGATGATCGAGCATCCCGTAGGCCTCCGCCAGGGCCTTGGTGGCGAAGGCGTGGTTGTACATGCTCGTTCCGATGTATCCGTTGGAGTCATTCTGCTGGGAAAGGATGTAGTCGATCCCCGCCCGGATGTTCTTCGCGTAGGCTCCGTGATTCGGATCTTCCCCTCGGGCAAGAAACGCGGCGACACAAAGCCCCACGACGCCCGGTTCGCTGCCCACGTTGTCGTTCCACGCACCCTTGTCGTTCTGCGATTGCGCCAGATACTGGAGGCCGCGTTCGTAGATGAGATCCACCTGCGCCGGGATGACATCGTCCTGCCTCCGGGGAAAATCCTGCGCGTTGCCGACCCCCGCCGCGAGAAAGGCGGAAGCAAAGGCGAAAAGGGAAAATCTGGTTATCGGGTACATCATATCTTCAAAGCTGAGGTACCGGCTTTAGCCGGTTGCCTCCAGCGCCTTCTGCTTGTCCATTTTCCGGATTGAACGCTTCCAGCCTGACCAGAAGCTGAAACAACATGATTGAGATCGCTGCGAAAAGAGCCGAAGCCCACGCGCCGCCACCGCCATACTCAAAAACAGTCTGAATACCCGCTCCATCGTCAGCGGCCCCGGATGAATGATGGGTTGTTCCAAAAGCCAGTGGCAAAATCAGCCAGAGGTATCCCCATGATCCCCACATTCGAACCGATCCTGGAATCCTGATTCTCGCGTCCAGGAGGGCTCTGGTAACACGCCAAACTCTCCGGGCGAGAATGATTGAAATCACGAATCCAAGCAACGCTCCAAGGTTGCGCATGTCGAGGGAAGAGGACTTGAGACCTACTTCTCTCGCATACTCATGACTGAGGGACCAGTTGGTCAACCAGAGGATCGAGCAGTATCCAAAGAGAATCGCGAACGTTTTGGATTCGGGTTTCATTGTCTTGTTGATTTGCAGAACTTCACGGTGCTCCCCGGTTGTACGCGTCCAATGCTTTCTGGAATTCACCGGGCAACGTGCGTCCCGCCGTTCCCGCCGCTTTTGGAATCCTCCGTTGCTCCTTGTTTCCGGAGGAAAGTCCGCCACCGGCGGTGTTGAGGGAATCCGATTCCCCCTCCTGCCCCTGTCCGCCGCTGTCACCGGGCTGTTCCCCCTGCCCTTCGCCCGGTTGGTCGCCGTCCGGCTGCTTGCCCATCATGCGTTCCATCATGTCCATCATGGCTCCGCCGGCCTGCCCGGAACCCTGCTGTTTCTGGCGCTCCTTCGCGGCGGCGTGGATCTTTTCGATGATTTCGGTCTGCGCGGCGATCGTCTGCCCGCCGGTTTCATATTCGGCGAGGAGATCGGTCGCTTCGTCCATGATCGCCTTCGCTTCATTGAGCAGCTCGATCACTTCGGGAACCGTCTGCTCGATCACGAGCTGCTGGACATCCGCAGCCAGCTCGTCCTGATCGTCGGCCACTTTGGAAGCGCCTTCCTGGTGTTTGGCAACGGGATCCTGCAACGCCTCCTCCGCGGACATCGGAAGGATGCCGGAAAGAACCAACAACGGGATGAAAAGAGCGGTTTTCATGATGTGGGAGCGGTTTCGGTGCCGGAATTGGTGGAACGGCGGAGTTGTTCCAAAGTGCGGGTGCGTCCTCTGAGATCCTGTTCCTGCTGAATCATTTTCATTACGCGGAGCATGAACTCGAAATCCTCATCCTCCGAATCCGGCGATCCGCCGCCTTCTCCCCCGCCGCCTCCGCCGCGGATCTCTCCTTCGAGCTTTGCAGCCCATTCGCCGAGCTGGTTCGCCCATTTTTTCGCGCCTTCGGTTGCCACGAACGAATGGTTGGCCTGAAGGCGGGTGCGAACGTCGTCCAGACCGAGATCGATTCCGGATTCGCGCATCTCGTCGTAGATTTCGCGGAACGCGCTTTCCTCGGTCCGTGCGAAATAGTGGCTCAAATCTTCCTGAATCCAGCGCACATCGGACGCGGTGTCGGACTGCTGGCGGGAGGCTTCGGCAAGGCGGCGGATGTCGCTGGGATCGAGATCCCCCGCCTTTGAACCGAGAATCCTGTTGAAGCCATCAATCAGGGATTGGGCGATGCCGTTCTGTTCGCCCGCGGCTTTCTTGAGCCGGTTGACGAAGGTGCCGGCCTCGAATTGCCGGTTGGCATCGTTGGCCTTCGCCACGGCTTCCTGCATTTTCTCGACGACTTTTTTCTGCTGTTCCACGGCTTCCGCCATGTCTTCCTCCGCCTTCTCCGGCGTGTTCGTGTGATCCTGCGCGTCGGCCAGCTTGTCCCGCACCGCGGGCATGTCCTGCGAGGAAAGCTCCTGCATGGATTTGAGGGCTTCCGCGATTTTTTGCAGGGTTTCCTTGTCGATGTCGCCGTTGCGGGCGGCGTCCTTGAGAAGTTGCTCCATCCGCTCGGTCAGATCCTCCATGCGGCGGGTGTTTTCGGCCTCCGCCTGCTCCTGCGCGTCGAGGCGTTTGCGGATTTCGTCGGTTTGCAGCTCCTCCCCATCCAGTCTTTCCAGGCGCTGGTTTTCCTCGAAAGCGTTCAATTCCCGCCGAGCGAGATCCTCCAGCTCGCTGATGTTGCGGTCGAACTGGCTTTTCAAAAGCTGCGCGTGCTCGTCGCGGGTCAGCACGTAGATCGTCACGGGGTCCGAGTAAACGCGGCCCCGCTCCGGGAGATAATCCTCGGTGTAGCCGCGAAGGAGAATTTTCTGCGGAGGAATGCCCAGCGCACCCGGCGAAAAGGACGCGGCGTGCAGAATCCTGCGTTCTTCCGGAGCGCCGTCCACGAGTTTCATTTCCCCCCGGGCCGGGACTTCATCGGTCGGCTTGGTGAACTCCCCCACCCATTCGATCCCCAGCGACCGGATGCCGAAATCGTCTTCCGCCAATACCTCGAAATCCACCGTCTCCTCGGGAAGCATTACCTTCTGGCGGTCGATGCCCTGCAAATAAACGCCCGGCGGCATGTCTTTGAGCGCATCCAGACGGATGGAAAAACCCGTCCCTCCTTCGAGGCCGAGTTCGTCACGCCACGCGAACGGGATCACCATGGAGGAATTGCCGATCTTGATCACCGGAGTGGAAGCTTCCCGCCCGGCGAGAGCGAGCATTCCCTCGATGGGCTCCACCCCGGCCTGATTTTCGTGTTGGGAAAGCGGATCGCTCGCCGCCCGGGCCGGGCCGAACGTCGCATGCGCGAGAGGACGGTTCGTGGTGAGGGTGATGCGGACTTCGCTGCCTTCCACGGCGCTCAACACGCCGGTGGCAAGACTCAGGGTTTTTTCCGGGAGTTCCAGGTAGGCTGGTGGAATCACCGTGGCCGCAATGGCTTCCGTGGATGGGCGTTGCACCGGTTCGATCCGCATTTCATGGCGCAGATCGCCCACCCGGAACACCACGCGCCCCGGGTCCTGTTGCCCGGGAAAGATGAAACGGTAGAAACCATCGTCCAGCCTTGCCGTCACCTCGGGCTGGAGCCCGTACCGGCCCGTTCCGCCATCGGGCCGCTGCTCCGAATCCTTCGACAACCGCAGCGCGACCTCGAACGATTCCCCGAAAGGAACCGCCAGCCAGGACGGAGGCGCATCGAGACGGGTGAAGGTGTAGCGCTCCGTTTCCGAAAGCGGCATCAGCCAGCGCTGGAGCGCGTTCAGCCCCGCTCTGGGCGTGAGGACGAAGGCGAGCACGGCGCATGTTCCCAACCCGGCGGCCACCAGCCCCCAGCGGCGGTGGCGCTGCGGAGGAAGGGCGTTGTCGAACTTTCTCCGGGCGGATTCCGCGGCCACGGCTTCCATCGCCGCCGCACGAAGCCGCGGGGAAAGGGTGTCCATGTTTTCCTGCTGGCTCTGAAGCTCGATCACTCCCAGCAAGCGGTCGCCCAAGCCCGGATAGCGTTTGGCGATCAGACGGGCCAGTTCGCTTTCCCGCCGGTGCTTCCACACCCAGCGGTGCAGCCAGTAGGGGGCGAAAACGACGAACAACGAGGTTCCCCCCGCCAAAATCCCGAGCCTCACGAGCCCCGGAGTCTGCCAGATCCTGTCCAGCCCGTACACCAGCAGAAAGGAAAACAACAGGCCGATGATCCCTCCCGCAACGGCCTCCAGAACCTTCACCCTCCACAAGTGACGGCGAAAATCCTCCAACTGCCGCCGAAGGGCATCGGGAATGGCGGTGGCGGGATCGGGCGGAGTGGGTGTGGCGGACATCGGGTGAATCGACCGCACATTTCGCACGGTTCCGGAATGGCTTTCTGAATATCGGTGATACTCACAGAGATAACGCCGGAATTCCAGCGGATTTCTCGTGAAATAAAGCGCCGCCGCGGCGAGCTTGTGCCTGCCGGAACCGACATGGGAATTCTCCGGGAATCCGGCTCAAACCCACTACGGATTTCCGCCCGACATCCGCCCGCCGTTTTTCATAATTCGAGCGCGAATCGGAGGGCGTCTTTCACCTGATCGAGGGCATCACCGAAAATCACTCCCACTCGTGCTTGTAATTCGTGGTGTTGAATTGCTTGAAGGCCCTGAACATTGGCAAAGCTCCGAGATCTGAAAAAGGGACGAGGCGGAAGCTCAACTTCGTAGCCAGAGCCGCGGTTGGATGTCGTGATGGGAACACAAAGACTGAGTGCGCGGGGTGCGTCACGATCTTCGCGAGAGACGACGAGCATCATTCTCACCTTGCCACCCATTCCCAGGTCGACTCGATAAATCTCGCCCGGCTTAGTCGTCATAAACCGAATCGAGAGCGGCCTGCCTCATGCGGTTGGATACCAAGAGGTCTTCATTCCAGGGAACTTCGACGGAAAACGGCAATCCTCCACGAAGGCGAACCTGGCTCAAAAACATCCGGATGGCTTCGGTCGTATTGATTCCGAGGGTCTCGAAAATTCTTTCCGCGTCTTCCTTGAGATCCGGTTGGACCCGCGCTCTGACAACTGCTTCTTTCACGGCCTGATCGTAGCCCATATCGGCTACAAATCAAGGGGATTCGCGGAACCTCATGTGAGGCAACCCGGATCAGCGGTTGCAACTGGTTTTCCACTGATCTGAACCCGGTATGCCATCATCGCTGTCCTCTCAACCAATCAATGAGTCATCGGATTTTCGCCCGAGGCGTCGCCGAGGTGGGAGAGATTGTCCGGAAGGAATTTTTTGAAGCGGGTTTTGTCGATCGCTTTCATGTAGGCCTCTTCCGGGGAGATCATGCCTTCGCGCAGCTTCGACCAGATGGACTCGTCCATGAATTGCATGCCTTCGTTTTTCCCCCCGGTGATGACGTCGTAGAGCTTCTGGGTGGCACCTTCGCGGACAATCGCGGCGACGGCGGGGGTGGCGAACATGATTTCGTGGACGGCGGTCCGGCCGGGTTTGTCCACGCGCTTGCAGAGGAGCTGGGCGACGACGCCGCGAAGGGAGGCGGCGAGCATGGTGCGGACCTGCGATTGCTGGTCCGCGGGGAACACGTCGATGATCCGGTCCACGGTCTTGCGGGCGTTGTTGGTGTGCAGGGTGCCGAAGACGAGAAGACCGGTTTCCGCGGCGGTGAGGGCGAGGGAGATGGTTTCGAGGTCGCGCATCTCGCCGACGAGAACGATGTCGGAGTCCTCGCGCAGAGCGGCGCGGAGACCGTCGGCGAACGACGGGGTCTGGATGGGAACCTCGCGCTGGGTGATGATCGAGCGTTTGTTGCTGTGAACGAACTCGATGGGTTCCTCGACGGT